>JAHHTU010000001.1 GCA_020024455.1 Anaerotignum sp.
CAAAAACATGCTATCATTTTTGGAATCATTTATCAATATTGCAAATAAAACAAATATTTCTTGTTGTTTTTTTAGATATTTTGAAAAAATTATACAATATTTTTAAGAAATTGATGAGTAAATTATTCAGAAAATTGAACAATCATTTTTTTTGAAATTGCGTTACAGGTATAAAACAAAATAGATTATTGTCGTAGAATTGTTACAAAACAGGAGGGGAAAACAATCGTTTTTTGTATGTAATTGGTTTTTTTCACAAAAATACAGATAAGAATATAGATAAAATATTTTACAATAAATTAGAAAAATTTTTAACAAACAAATATTTTGTTATAGATTGTTATAGATTATAGAAAAATGTTGAATGTTATCATAAAAATGCTTTCTTGGTAGACAAATACAAAGGAAACGATATAATGAAATAGAGTAGAATGGGTAAGGAGGAAAGAAGTCATGGACATGGCATCGAAAAAAAAGGGGATATGCTATACACTCTCCGGTGGGATTTGCTGGGGGATATCGGGTTGTTTTGGACAATTTTTGTTTCAAAACAAAGGTGTGACGGCAGAATGGTTGGTATCCGTTCGTCTGTTGGTTGCGGGGGTTCTGTTGGTTGCGATTGGATACCTGCGTGATGGCAGAAAAATGAATGAAGTGTTTTACAAAAAAGAAGATTTGAAACAGCTTTTGATTTTTTCAATCTTTGGTATGCTGTTTTGCCAATATACTTATTTTGCAGGTGTGCAACATTCCAATGCAGGTACAGCAACAGTGTTGCAATCGCTGGCATCGACGGTGGTTTTGGTCTATGTGTGTATCCGAAAACCAAGATTGCCGAAATTGTTTGAAGTGTGTGCCGTATTGGCTGCCATTTTGGGTGTATTTATATTGAGTACACATGGAAATATTCACAATATGTTGTTGACAAAAAAAGCGTTGTTTTTTGGATTGATTTCTGCGGTGGCAGCTGCATTATACAATTTGTTGGCAACGGAAATTTTGAGAAAGTATGGGGTATATGTCATTGTAGGATATGGCATGGTGTTTGCAGGCATTGCATTGGCACTGGTTGTGCACCCATGGAAATATCATGTGCCTATGGATATGCAAACGGTCATTTGTTTGTTTGGCGTTGTGGTTGTTGGGACGGCGATTGCGTTTGCATTATACTTGAAAGGTGTTAGCATTGTTGGGCCGTTTATGGGTTGTGTTTTGGGCACTATCGAACCTGTGACGGCGATTGTGGTATCCTTTTTGTTTTTGGGTTCTGAATTTCAATGGATTGATTTGTTGGGATTTGCCATGATATTGGGTACGGTGTTGATGTTATCTTTGCGAAGTTCTCAAAATCAAACCCTATAAAAGACGGCTGTGTGAAAAAGCACAGCCATTTTTTTGAAAGAAAAAGCATAAAAAATACGAACATATTTTCTTTTGTGGTATTGCTCTTTTGGATTGCCTCTTATATAATAACATACATGAAAGGATGAAAAAAATATGATTTCGTATATCAAAGGCAGTTTGGAAGTGTGTGGTGACGACTTTATTATTGTAGAAACAGGTGGCTTGGGATATTGTGTGTTTGTTTCTCCTGTTGCACTGGCACAGATGCCGCAGACAGGAAGTATCATCAAAATACATACATTTTTGCACGTCAAAGAAGATGACATGGTGTTGTATGGGTTTTTGCATATGGAAGAATTGCAGTTGTTTCAAAAACTCATTCGTGTTTCTGGCATTGGGCCAAAGGCGGCAATGGGATTTTTGTCCAACATGACACCGCAAGAAATTGTTGTGGCAATACTGTCGGAAGATGTGAAAACATTGTGCAAGTCCCCCGGTATTGGCAAAAAAATGGCACAACGTGTCATATTGGAATTGAAAGAAAAATTAGAAAAACAGGAAATACCAATATCTGACACAGACCATACGGCAACCATCAGAGCGGATTATAAACAAGAAACGGTGGAGGCATTGACGGCATTGGGATATAGCCGTATGGAGGCAGAAAGAGCAATCAAACAGATTGCATCCACAAAAGATATGACGACAGAGCAGTTGTTGAAAGCGGCGTTGCGTCATATGGTCAGAATATAATCAGAAATGGGTGGAACAGGTGGAAAGAAGAATACTGACGGCAGGTACACAGGAAGAAGACAGAGAGTTTGAACCCAAATTACGCCCTGACCGTTTGGATAGCTATATTGGACAAGACAATATCAAACAAAATCTGAAAATTTTCATGCAGGCGGCAAAACAACGCCATGAGGCATTGGACCATGTGTTGTTATATGGCCCGCCGGGGTTGGGGAAAACCACATTATCCAATATCATTGCGGCAGAAATGGGTGTACAAATCAAAACAACATCTGGCCCTGCCATCGAACGCCCCGGTGACATGGCGGCAATATTGAACAGTTTGCAGGAGGGCGATATTTTATTTATTGATGAAATTCATCGCCTCAATCGTATGATTGAAGAAATCCTATATCCTGCGATGGAAGATTTTGTCATTGACATTATGATTGGAAAAGGGGCAGGTGCAAAATCAGTCCGTTTGGATTTGCCACATTTTACATTGATTGGTGCAACGACAAGAATTGGACTTTTGACGGCTCCTTTGCGTGACCGTTTTGGTGTGGTACAGCGTTTGGAGCCATACCATGTGGACAATTTGAAAAAAATACTGTTGCGTTCTGCACAAGTATTGCAGGTACGGTTAGACGACGCAGGGGCAGAAGAAATTGCGTATCGTTCCAGAGGTACACCAAGAATTGCAAACCGTTTGTTGAAACGTGTGCGAGATTTTGCACAAGTGCAGTATCAAGGCAATATTACAGCGGAAGTTGCAAAATTTGCATTGGATTTGCTTGATGTGGATAAAATGGGGTTGGATTATGTAGACAGAAAAATGTTGATGACATTGATTGAAAAATTCGATGGCGGGCCTGCGGGCTTGGATACATTGGCAGCGTCCATCAATGAAGACGCAGCCACCATAGAAGATGTGTATGAGCCGTATTTGTTGCAGTTGGGGTATTTGCAAAGAACACCCAGAGGACGTGTGGTGACAAAGAGAGGATATGCACATTTTGGTTTGTCTGATACAGAAAAATAGGAGGGGTTGTATATGAAATTGCCCATCAAAGAAGTGGTGGAAAACGTAAGAGAAGAGTTGTTGTGTTATGAAGATGCACAACAGATTGCAAAACAATGGGAAACAGAATTTTTGGACTGGATTAAAGCAAAAAAAGGCAAACATAAAGATATTGTGGTGGAAAAAGATGCCTTGTATTTGAAAATCAAAGATGAAGATGAAATTTTTGAAATGGCAGACAGTTATATGGACGCTGTGGCAGAAAGCAGTGTCAAAAAATATTGGGAAACATTTTGAAAAAAAGCGTTTGGAGACTTTCCAAACGCTCTTTTTTTATTCTTTTTTGGGTGGTTCTTTTAACATAGTCCAAAAATCTTCTTTTGCAATTTTTTTCAAATCCCGATAATTGGGGTGGTCATCATAATCATAACGACAAATGGTGGCAAAGTTGCAGTAATCACAAGGGGTTTTGCCTTGACTGCGATAAGGAGAGGGAGCAAATGTACCTGCTTTCATTTCTTCGCCGATTTGTGCCGCACGCTTTGTGGCAAAATCTAATATGGCATGATATTCTGCTTCTGTTGCCAGTAAGGAGGACGATGTGGGTGTCCCTTTTTTGGTGTATTTTAAGGCAATGATGGCAGATTCTCCTTTATAAAATTGTCCGTTTTTGTCTATGAATGCATTGTCAATGCCTTGTATCACAGTTTCGTTATCCAGTACCAGTCCCGACATTTGCATTTTGCTGTACAACAAATCTGCCAATTCTTCCGACGACAGTTCCGTAGAAAGGGATAATGTGGGGTCTGTGATGCGGAAATAGAACGCACCGCCTGCCTCAAAACAAATATCGGCTTGCGTTTGTTGTTTCAAATAGGCATCTAAATATAACAATAGCTGTAACTGCAATCCATAATAAATATCCTGCAGGCTGAAAGATTTACTTCCCGATTTGTAATCAATGACTTTGACATAACAAGTGCCATCTGCCTGTAAAATGTCTACACGGTCAATTTTACCACGCAATATCAATTTGCTGTTGTCTGCCATACTGATGATAATGGGCGGTAATGCCTCGTGTGGGCCAAATCCAATTTCATAGCCATCGGGTACAAATGCACCACTTTGTATGTGACGTACCAATGTCCAGCCTGCACGTTTGGAAATGCGTTTTAAGCGTTTGACCAAATAGCGGTTTGCGGCACTGTCTTGTAATATGGCATTACCCAAAAGAGGGGCGGCAGCATCTACGGCATATTCGATACGCAATTCGGTTTCCTGTTGTGTCAAGGATTGCCAAGAAACACCATCTTCTTGTAATTTTGCGGAAAACTGTTCCAATACGCCATGGAATAATATGCCCAAATCCGGTGTGCGTAATTGGTAAATCTGTCTTGGTTTTACTTGCAGGGCATATTCCGTAAAATAAGCAAAGGGGCAGGCGGCAAATCGTTCCAGTCGGGAAACACTTGCCAATATGTTTTTACCATATAATGCTTTTGTGACTTTGGGTGATAAGCGTTCCTGTCTGCTGTTTGTGACAAAGCCTTTTTGCAACAAAGCAAGGCGTTTTTGCCAGTTTGGTTGTGTGGCAAAATAGGTGTAGATGTCTTGCCACATCAGAGGCATTGGTGTTTCTGACGTATGGTTTCGCATTTGTTGCCCCAATGCATGAAAACAAGCAGCGGGAGAAAGCTGTTCGATTTGCAAGCTGTCTTCGTGTTGTATTTCCAAGTTGGGATACATACGGCAAATACGCTCAATCAAAGGAGAAGGAAACATGGCTCTGCCTTCCATATCACCCACAGCATATGTCAAATACAAGGCTTCTGATGGCTTTGTCAATCCACGATAGATGAGAAATTGTTCCTCAAACAATTTACGTTTGCTGTTTGTGGAAATCTCTACGCCGATTTCTGTCAAAGCGTCACGTTCTGTTTCGCTGAATATGCCATTGGATTGTGCAGGGGCAGGCAGTACACCGTCATTGACACCCAACAGGAACAATACTTTGATGTTGGGCAGTCTGGTTCTTTGGATATCCCCAACGATGACATTGTCGGTTGTGGGGGGGATAATGCCCATACTGCTTTTTGCAAAGCCTGCCTGCAATATTTTGGAAAATGCCTCCAAAGTGACAGGGGTATCGCCGAATATGGCAACGGCTTTTTGCACCACGTCCATGACAATTTGCCAGATTTGACGATGTTCTTTTGCTTTTTCCACATTTGCCTGTTCCGCAAGAGCGGACAGTTGTTGTGCAACGCCAAGGCTGTCTAACTGTTTGCAAAATGCAGCAACCAGTTGTTCCAAAGGATAGGATTTGTTGCGTTTGTATGTTGCCCAACAGGAAAAATGAGATAAAAAGTCATCTTTGAGCTGGTTCATGTAAGTTTGTTGTTCTTCTTTTCCGTCAGAAAATCCGTATTCCCATATTTTTCGCCATTTTGCCCCTTTGATGCCATAGGCAAGTACATAGTTTTCCAAAATATCCATATCACTTTGTGCCATAGGGGTAAAGCCTGATTTCAAATAAGAAAATACAGACTCATATCGAAAATCATATACAATGCAATCCAAAATCCCTTTTAACAAAGCCATCAAAGGGTGTGTGGCAATCTCCCGTTTGTTGTCAATGAAACAAGGGATTTCATATTCCTGTAATATACCACGCATATTTTTTTCATAGCCGGAGACGTCGTTCGTCAAAATGGCAATATCCCGATAACGGATAGTGTGTTCCCTGACAATCTGACGTATGGTTTGTGCAGTGTATGCGATTTCGTCTTGCTTGGCGGCACAAGCCTGTATGTGTATGCCGTTGTGGTTGTTGCTTTTTTTGTAATAGCCATAATTATAATTTTGCTCCAAAAAACGCAATGCAGGTGTTTGTGTGCGGTGGTTTTGCTCCAAAAACAGTGGCGGGACTGTGGCAATGCCATGCTCCTCAGCCAATTTTTGCAATTTGCGTAATGTGGTATATGGTTCAAAATATGTCGCAGACATTGGTAAATGGCTTACAAAATAACTGGATTTATCCATAGGTAATGTGATGGTGACTTTTTTGCAAAGACGCAATAAATGCAAAATGACATGGTATTCTTGCGGTGTAAATCCATAAAAGCCGTCCAACCAAATTTCTGTGTCTGCAAAAGGTGAAATCTTTTGCAATTTTTTATCCAACAATGTGAGTGTTTCATCACCGGATACATATTCCTGTGATAAAAATTCCAAGTATTTTGTGTAAATCAAATGCATATCTTCGCATTTTTGTTTGACAGCATGAGAAAGATTTTCCTGTTGTGCAAGCACTGCCAATGTATCGGGCGTAATACAATATTGAAAAAATTCGGTGATGGTGAAAGAAAGTTGTTCCACAAATCCGTTTTTGTCCATGATATGCCGAAAATATACGATGTTTTCTTTTTGTTCCAATAATATTTTTTGTAAAGCCATTTGTTTGCCAACATCGCCCAGTGCGACAGTTTTGTCCATACCATAACGTGAAAAAATTTGATGTGCCAATCTGCCAAAGCTCAATACCTCGGCAGTCAAAATACCTTTTGTTTCTGTCATGGCGGTCAAATCCCGCTCGGATTGCGATGTGAATTGCTCGGGTACCAGAAAAATCTGCCGTCCTTGTTGTGTTTTTTGTGCGGCAAGGATTTCTTTCATACAATGGTGTGTTTTGCCTGTGCCGGTTGCACCGATGACAAATTGTAATGCCATAATCATCACAGCCTTTCTATAAAAATATGATACAAAACAGAATTTATTTTTGCAAGTAAAACAAAAGCATATTACTTGTGAGAATGTCATATAGTGAAACAACAATAGTTTGCGGAAGGGGCAAAACCATGTGAAAGGGACAAAATTTGTTGTGGTAAAAATGCGGGAGTTGATAAAAACAGCGGTGTTTGCTGTATTGGGGATTGTGATTTTGGTAGGACTGGTATTGTTTTTCCTGCGTATGGGTGGGCAGAGCGATAGCGGTCTGTACAAAAACGGCACATATGAAGCGGCATTGCCAATCAGCAATACAGATGTTGCGGTGGAGGTGACCGTCAAAAAGGGCAAGGTTGCAGATGTGCAAATGCGACATACATCAGAAAGCATTACCGTTATGTATCCTTTGTTGGAAGATGCCGTTGCAGAGGTACAACAACAGATTGTACAAAAACAATCTACGGCAGATATTACCGTTTCCGAAAAGAATACATATTCTGCACAAGCTGTTTTGCAGGCAGTGACACAATGTTTGGAAGAAGCCAAAAAGTAATACCTATACAGACAATACAGAAAAGTATGTATTGTCTGTATTTTTTTATAAAAAATACTAGTCACCGAAAAATCACTATGGTATAATGAAAAAATCTATATAGATGCGTTTTATCAAAAAGGAGGAATGAGTATGAGAAAGAAAATTGCGGCATTGTTGGCAACTTTGATGTGCATATTGGCATTTACGGGCTGTTCCAAAGCAGAACTGAACTATCTGCAAATGAGTGTGGATATGTTACAGGGCATGAAAGTTGCAGAAACAAAAGGCACAACCACAGTTACCATGGATTTTGATGCACTGGACAAATTTATGCAGGACACTGCAAAAACAATGGGCGGCAGTGCTACTGTATTGGGAGAAAGTCCTATCAAAGGCAAAGAAACGGTACAGTTGGACTATGTAATGACCATGGACATGGAAAAAATCAAGTTTGTATTTGATGTAAATGCAAAATATAAAGGCAATACCTATGAGTTTGGAAAAATTTATTATAGTATGGAAGGTATGTATGTTTCTGCACAAACATTCCAAGGTATGTATGATTTGATGAAAGCAACCGCACAATCATATCAAGATAACTATATGTTTAGCGAAGCGTATGAAAAAGATTTCAAAGCCGCATTGGCAAAACAGGAATATATCTGTTTATACAATTTGCAAGATTTGGGCGTATCAGATGCAGAATTACAAGCAATAACAACACCGATGAGCAATGATATTTACAAAGCCGTATTTGATTTGTATAAAAATGCTTTTTCTGGTTTCAGCACAGATATGGTGAAAGAAATCCCCAATGGGTTTGGTATAGAAGCAAGTGGGGAACAAGTGGGACAATTATTGGTATCTATGCTGGATTATATCATCAAAAATCCTGAGCCTGTATTGAATGCATTTGAAGAATATATTGTTATAGCAAGCGAATTGTCCGGTGTGACAGGACAGGAATTGGCAGATGTCAAAACTGCATTTGCACAAATGAAGGCAGAAGTGGATATATTCCGTCAAACCATGACACAGGCAAAAGATATGGTAGCAGCTGTTTTACAACAAACAGCGGTGAAAAATGCATTGCAAGGGTTCTCTTACAAAGCAGAAATCACAAAAAATAATGATGTTTACACAACAACAGAAGATTATGTGATGGGTGATGTTTGCACAATTACAACAAAAGCAACCACACAAGCAGTAAATTCTGCAATTACATTCCCAACAAATGCAGTAGATTTGGATACATTTGGCGAAACAATGAGCAGCTTGGTGGAAAAATATAACCCAATCGTTGGAATTGATGCCATGTGGGTATTGGAAGATGAAACCAAAGAAGCCAATGTGTCTATGAAAAGAAAAGATGCAGATTTGTTATTCCATGCAGATGACATGAGTACATTGTCTTATCTGGTAGAAGATGGCCGTGTATATTTTCCTTTGAGAGATATGTGTGATATATTGGGTGTATCTTTGACATGGGATAAAGATACAAAAACTGTTTCTGTATATGCAGACAAAGAAAATGCAGACAAAGCTGTAAAATTGGAAACAAAATTGGCAGATGGCATTTCTTATGTGGGTGTCAGAGAGTTTGAAAAACTCGGTTATACCATTACCTATACAAACACAGACGGTATCCATGAAGCAACCGTTACAAAATAAAAATCACATCAAAAACCAAGTGCTTTTCGCACTTGGTTTTTTGATAGAAAATGTGCATATGTATGGCGATACATATAGATGGTAAAAATGGAAGATGTGTATATATTTGTATCATATTGTCATTTATGGTATGAAAATAAGGAAAAAATTTAGTTTTTCTTAAACTTTTTTAAGTTAGCTGTAAGTTTCTATTCACAAAATGTACACATTTATGATTTATACTGTAAAAGAAGTCAAAAGGACGCCCCCTTTTACTTCCTGCCTAAAGTGATTTCCCCGAATTGCTTTAGGCAACCCTTCCCAAAAATACTATCGAAAATAAATTGTTTATATACCCCTCTCCTTATCGATTTGGTACATACAAATCAAAACAGAAAAAGCCCGAAAGGGCTTTTTTGTATGTGCAAAATATGATATGATTAAAAAAATGGAGGGTGTTGGATATGCATTTTGAGAAAGAATTACAACAATTATCTTTTTGGGAACATCTTTCTCCAATACAAAAAAAGATATTCCTACAAAATACAGCCAAAGTTTGTTATCAAAAAGGTGACCATGTGCATTATGGCGGCGAAGATTGTGCCGGTATGATGTTGTTGCAAAAGGGACAAGTGCGTGCCTATTTGTTGTCGGAAGATGGCAGGGAAATTACATTGTATCGTTTAGATGCAGGAGATGTATGTGTGCTGTCTGCGGCTTGTGTATTAGATGCGATTACATTTGACGTATTTGTAGATGCACAAACGGATACGGAATTGTTGATGCTTCCGAATAAGGTGTTGCAGCATTTGATGCAGGAAAATAGTTTTGTGGAGGCATTTGCCTATCGTATGGCGGCAGAACGTTTCTCCGATGTGATGTGGGCGATGCAACAGATTTTGTTCATGGGTATGGACCGCAGACTTGCCATATTTTTGACCGAAGAAGCAGCAAAAAAGAAATCGTTGGAAATCACTATGACGCAGGAACAAATTGCAAAGTATATCGGTACGGCAAGAGAAGTGGTTTCCCGTATGGTCAAATATTTTGTCAAAGAAGATATGCTGGAAACATTCCGTGGCGGTATTCGCATATTGGATATGGAAAAATTGAAAAAAATTGCAAGAAATACCCCTTAGGTTTGTGCTAAGGGGTTTTGCATTTTTGTTTGAGATTTTCCCAAATGGCATAAGAAACAAATAAACTGCCTTTTCCTTTGCCAAGCTGTATATCCGGTTTGTTTGTACCATGAAAGTCACTGCCGCCGGAAGGGAGTAAGTCGAGTGATTTTGCAATATGTTGCATGGCTTTTGTCTGGTTTTTGGTGAATGTGGAATATCGACACTCCATGCCGTCCAATCCCAAGGCTTTCAGGTTTTTGCAGAGTGTGAGAATTTGGTCGGTGTCCAAATGATAGAGCGTAGGGTGTGCCAATATGGCAACGCCGCCGGCTTTGTGAATGGTTTCGATACAAATTTGGGGCGTCAGAAAGGTACGTTCCACATAAGCAGGGCAACCAACGGATAGATAACGCTGAAATACCGTCGCACGGTCTGCAACAAAGCCTTTTTTCAATAATACGTTTGCAAAATGGGCTCTGGTGACGATTTCACCGCCTGCATTTTGTGTCACTTCCTCCAAAGAAACAGGAAAGCCGATGGCAGTTAGTTTTTCAGCCATTTTTTGATTGCGGATATGACGGCTTTGTTGTATTTCCTGCATTTTTTCGGTCAAAGCGATACTGGTTTCGTCAAATCCCAATCCGACAATATGAATTTCCGGTTGATGAAATCCTGCATATTGTGCGGCAAATTCAATGCCGCTGATGGTTTCAAAATGATGTTTTTTGCCGGCATCATGAAAGGCACGCAGTCCGTCCACCGTATCATGGTCGGTCAGTGCCAAGGCAGACAATCCCTGTTGTTTTGCCAACAGCACAAGTCCTTCGGGAGAAAATGTCCCATCGGAACAATAAGAATGACAATGTAAATCAATACATTTTTCCATACAATTCACTTCCTTTTGCAACAGTATAGCATAACCAAGACAAAAATCCCATAAAATAAAACAAAGTGTAAAAATGGAGGGTTTGTCTTGAAAGCAAGGAAATCAGAAAAAGGGACAGAACGAACGGGTGTTGCCTTGTGTATGTTAAGGGGTATGGTTATAGCGTATGCGGTGACGTGTATTATTTTCATTGGTTGTGGCATGGTATTGACATTTACCAATGTGCCGGAGGGTGTCATTCCCTTGACAGCACTGTGTTGCACAGCATTGTCGGCAGGCATTGCAGGATTTGACTGGGGCAAATGCATGAAAGTACGGGGGTTTCTTTGGGGACTTGCAGCTGGGTTTGTATACGCAGTGTTGTTATATTTGATTACCTCGTTTGGTTCCGGTGATTTTTCGATACATATTGCATTTGTGCGTATGGTTGCAATGGCATTGGCAGGCGGTGCTGTGGGTGGTATATGGGGCAGAAATCAAAAAGCCTGATATTTTTCTTTGCAATCGACCGGTTTTGTGCTATACTAACGAAATAAAGAAATAGAAAGCGGTTTTTCTTTGTTGCAAAAGGCAATAAAGGAAGCCGTATTTCTTTTGTCAAAAAGTGGCAAATAAAAGTGGTAAGGAGGAACACCATGAGAGCAAAAGGCATATTGATGTTGCTTGTCATGTTGGTAATCACCGGTGGATTGAGCCTGATTTCTTATTATGGTATTGGTGAAAATCATACATTGGGCGTAGCAAACATCAAACAAGGTTTGGATTTGCGTGGCGGCGTATACATTGTATATGAAGCAGACAAACAAGACATAACAACAGAAGAAATGCAGGCGGCTGTATCACTGATACAAGGGCGTATGGATTGGAACGGTTGGACAGAAGCAGAAGTGGCACAAGAAGGAAACAACCGTATCCGTGTGGATATTCCCGGTGTGGAAAATGCAGAAGATGCAATCCGGAAAATCGGACAAACTGCACAGTTATCTTTTGTAGATGAAGCAGGTACTGTGGTTTTGACCGGTGATATGGTAAAAGATGCAACAAAACAGGTGGGTGCCATGCAAAAAGGCGATGTGGCAATGCCTTATGTTGCACTGGAATTTGATGAACAGGGCAAACAGAAATTTGCAGAAGCGACAAAAACAAATATCGGTAAACCCATTTATATCATGATGGACGAAGAAATCATCAGTGCACCGATTGTGCAGGCAGAAATTACAGATGGCAGAGCCTCTATTTCCGGTAACTTTACAGGAGAAAGTGCCGAAGAATTGGCATCTTTGATTCGTGCAGGTTCTTTGCCGTTTAATCTGAATGTCATTCAGATGAAAAATGTGGGAGCAAGATTGGGTGCAGATGCATTATCCACAGGGATTGTTGCCGGTGCTGTGGGTATGGGATTGGTCCTTATTTTTATGCTGGTGGTATACAAGCTGTTGGGCTTGGTGGCTGACTTGGCATTGTTGTTGTATGTTGGCTTGGAATTGGTGATTATGAGTGCATTCGGATTGACATTGACATTGCCGGGGATTGCCGGTATTGTGCTTTCTGTGGGTATGGCAGTCGATGCCAATATCGTCATATTTGAACGTTTGAAAGAAGAATTGGTAGAAGGCAGAACATTGCGTTTGGCAGTCAAAAACGGCTTTTCCAGAGCTTTCCCTGCGATATTGGACGGAAATGTGACAACATTGATTGCGGCAGGGGTACTGTTCTTTTTGGGTTCTGGTACGGTGAAAGGGTTTGCCACAACATTGATATTGGGGATTATACTTTCTATGTTTACTGCGTTGGTGATTACCAGATGGATTGTCAATGCGATGATGTACAGTGGCTTACATAATCCAAAATATTATGGTATGCGTACAAAGTAAGGAGGCGAAGAAAATGAAGATTGTAGAAAATAGAATGAAGTTTTTTATCGTTTCTTTGGTTGTGATATGCATAGGGTTGGCAGCTATGGTATTTCATGTACAAAAAGGCGAAGGCCCATTTCAGTATGATGTGGAATTTACCGGTGGTACGGCATTTGATTTGGATTTGGGACAGGAATATGACCAAGCAGAATTGCGGGAAATCATCAAAAATGTGACAGGACAAGCAAGTCCGCAGGTACAGCAAATCATTGGTACAAACGAAGTGACTGTCAAAATGCAATCCATAGACAGCGATACAAGACAGGCATTGATGACAGCAATCAAAGCACAATATCCCAAGGCGGAAATGGGTGAAATTTCCGATGTCAGCAAAACCGTCAGCAACGAAATGCAGGCGGCTGCCATCAAAGCAACATTGATTGCAGTAGTGGCAATGTTATTGTACATCTCTTTGCGTTTCCATGATTTTCGTGCAGGTGCAAGCGCGATTATCGCATTGTTGCATGATGTATTGATTGTTTTGGCAGCATATGCAATATTCCGTATTCCGGTAAACAATACATTTATTGTGGTGTTGTTGACCATATTGGGATATTCCATCAATGCAACCATCGTGATTTTTGACCGTATGCGTGAAAACAAAGATGTATTTTCCAGAAAACAAACAGTCGAAAAAATCAACAAGAGTATCAGCCAAACATTGGCTCGTTCCATCAATACCTCTTTGACAACGTTCTTAACCGTTGGTGCTATCTATGTGTTGGGTGTGCCTGCGATTAAAGAATTTGCATTGCCTATGATGGTCGGTATTTTGGCAGGGGCTTATTCTTCTGTTTGCATTTCCGGACCGATTTGGTATGTGTTGTTGCCAAAGAACGAAAAACAAGCATAAACAAGACAGAAAGACTGTGTGAGATACACAGTCTTTTTTTATGTGACATGGTTACAGAACAAACAGAAATTTTGTTGTATACTCAGTAAAAAGGAGGAGAAGATATGGCAAAAAGAAAAGCAGAGGTATTACAAACAGAATGTGTGGCTTGCGGGACTTGTGTAAAAGTTTGTCCTGTGGGAGCAATTACCATAAAAAAAGGACTGTTTGCTGATGTGGCAGTCAAATGTGTGGGGTGTGGCAAATGTGCAAAAGTTTGTCCGGCATCTGTCATTGCAATTAAGGAGGTTTTGGCGTGAAAACGAAAAAATGGTATGACTATTTGTGGCTGGTATCGGCAACATATTTGATATTGGGATTTTTTAATATATTGTTTGCTTGGATTGGTTTGCTTTGCTTTTTTATTCCGCTGTTGATTGCGATATTTGGCGGGGATAAATTGTATTGCAACCGTTTTTGTGGCAGGGGACAGTTGTTTGATTTGTTGGGCAATAAACTGCATTTATCCAGAAAAAAAGATATCCCCAAATTCTTGCGTAAAAAATGGTTTCGATATGCATTTTTGGCATTTTTCCTGTTTATGTTTGTGAATATGCTGTTTTTGACTTGGCAGGTGGCAACAGGCAGTCAAACATTGAAAGAAGTTGTGACGTTATTATGGACATGGAAACTGCCATGGCAATGGGCAAATATACAGGCGAATGTTTCTCCTTGGGTGGTGCAGTTTGCATATGGATTTTACAGCGTGATGTTGACATCAACGGTATTAGGCTTGGTAACAATGGCATTGTATAAACCTCGCTCTTGGTGTGTGTATTGCCCGATGGGTACGATGACACAATGTATTTGCAGTGTGAAACATCATAAAGATGCGTCAGAATAAAAAATATAGCGAAGGGACTGTGTTTTGGCACAGTCTTTTTTGTTGTGATATACTCGAAAATATGTTTGATACGGAGGGGGATTTGTTTGATGATGGCACAGAACAGAAAGCAATGGCATCTGTTTTTTCAAAATATGGATAGGAAATTGCAACCGTTTCAATATTTGACAAGCGGAGATTTGAAAACGGTTGCATTGGTGCTGATGTTGGTGGAGCATTTTTTCAAAATATTTACCGCTCCCATTGTGGCATATTTTGATGTCATTGCAGTACAGGATTTTGCGGTTACTACACTATACCATCTGACTGCCATTGCATTTGCGTTGTTTGCGTTTTTGCTGACAGAAGGGTTTGTACATACCCATGACCGTAAGAAATATCGTCGTGATATGTTGCTGTTTGCCTTGCTTTCCGAAATACCGTTGGATTTGGTATTTATCGGCAGTGGGTGGAATATACAGATGGATATTCCGCTTTTGGGTATCATGCAAGGTGGTGCAACCATAGGGGGATTTGTATATCTGGGGTATCAAAATATTTTTTTCACACTGTTTTTGGGATTATGGACAATGGAACTGTTGGAAAAAGTCCAACAAAAGCAAAGTGGTTGGAAACGATGGCTGTTTTATGCAGTCGTGGTAGGTGTGATTGGATTTTTGGCATCACTGGCTCGCTTTGATTATGGATTTGAAGGGATATTGCTGATTGCTTTGCTGTATGTATGGCGTGGCAACCGTTTGTATCAATGTATGGTAGTGCCATTGTTGATGATTGCATTGCAAGGAGAGCAGCCCAATGTTTATACATTGCTATATGTTGTGTTATTGTTGTTCTATAACGGAAAGCGTTATCATGGGCAGAAAAAACATTCCCGTCCCAATTTGAAATATGTTGCTTATGCAATTTATCCTGTGCATTTATTGATATTTGCCATATTGCGGTTTTAGGTAAATGGAATTGTGGGATAAAAAAGAGGAATGGTCATATAGACCATTCCTTTTTTGATTAAAAATCAAATCCTTGTAAAGCATCTAAATATTTTTTGCCAATCAATTCATCATATGTCAAGTATTGATGCAATTTCAGTATCCGTTTCCGCTCCTCTACGGAACAATCCGCAGAAAACAGATTGTAGTAACGGCTCATCACAGGGCATTTTTGATACACGTCCAACAAGAAATTGGTTTGCAAGATTGCAGGTGCTTGGATATAATCGCAAAGCAATGCAGGCAGCAAAAACGGAGAAACACGTTGTTCATCGGCAAGATATGCTTTGCCGGTATCATAGTTGGCAAACATCAAATAAGGGGTGGAAAACATCAAATATTTTTCTTCTTCACTCCATTCGGCGGCAACATCTTTTGTGATACTGCCTGTGGAAATATAAGGTGTGAAATTATCCCCCAATGTTGGCAAATGGTCGCCATACCATAATAATATAGTAGGTTTTTCCCGTTGCATGATATAATCATACAATTTGCCCAAAGCGGCATCTGCATCATGTGTGCCTTTGCAATAATTTTGCAGTGTTTTGATTTCTTGGTTGGAAAGACTATCTCCGCTGACCGTGATATTCCATTCGGAAGCATCATATTTATCACCATACATACTGTGGTTTTCCATGCTGATGGCAGACAGAAAAACGCCTGTTTCATGTGGTTGTTCCAACTGATATATGATTTCATTGGCAAGCGTATCATCTGTGATGTAAGGCCCACTGTTCCAATGCAATTCGGTATGCAGTTCATTTTCGCCGTAAAAATCATCAAAACCCATCAAAGGATATGCTTTGTTGCGTTCATAAAATGTTTCCTGATATGTGTGCAGTCCATATGCATCATAGCCCAAGCTTTTGAACAGCTGTGGGTAAGAAAATGTTTTGCGTTTGAGATATTGCTGGTAAGGCATATTGCCTTTTGGCAATGCACTGGTGGACATACCTGTCAAAATTTCAAACTCCGGTCTGACCGTACCACCGCCAAATGTAGGAGAAACCATTTCACCGCTTGGGTGCTCGGCGGCAATGCGGCGATAATTTGGCATCGGGTCGGCAGAAAAAGAAACATCTTTCAACTTGGTGACGTCCCAAAAAGCCTCGGACAATATGACAATGATATCCGGATTTTGAAATTCTGCCGAAACAGCAGTATCTTGCGGCACATATTGTGCAAACATGGTTTCTATGGTTTCTTTGCTATAATCATCTGGGCGTAACACGTCCACAGAGCCAAAATTTAGTACAAATCCGGTTAAAAAGCCATAAGTTTGGTAAATGGCTGTTTGGTCGAGTGTCTTTTGCAAATCAATGCCAAAGAGAGTGTCATACTGTTTGCGAACCGATGGCACGGTCACAAAGGCAACCAATAATACCAAAATGACAGGAATACCAAAGAAACGCTTTTTTCCGAAAGAAAGGCGTAAGCCTGTCAGATACAAAAACAAAATGTACACGATGGTACATACCATACAAACGATATATTGCCAAGGGAATGTAATACCAGCCAAAAATTCTGTGAAACTGCCTGCATTTTGTGCCAGAAGCAAGTCCCAAGGATAAAAATGTTCTTTGATAATCAGAAATTTGAAATAGTCAATCAAAGAAAATAATATACATAAAAACCCTGTGATGGTGGCACTGCCCCAAACATTCCGACAGATACACAGACATAGGGCATATATGGCATAGAGTATCAGCAAGCCAAACACAAATGCACCCATTTGTGTGGCAAGCAATGTTTTGAGTGAGGCAACAGATGCAAATGCCATATAGTTACATATGACAGCCAGCCAAAGCGGAAACAAAATTGCCGCAATCCATGCAATCCATTTTGCTTGGGATTGCAAAAACAAACGGATTTGTGTTTTGGATTTTGTCCAAATGTTCATACATATCACCTTTTTCTAAATAGACTTTCCCCGAATTTTGATTGTATCATGAAAAAAATGGTTTTTCAACGGCTGTTTTTTTGTAAGAAAACGAAGATTGTACAAAAAATGGTTTTATGATACCATGAAAACAAAAGCAAGGGGGAGATGGCTTGTATCAAAGAAAACCACACATCAAGGCAAAAATTACATTATATGATACCCGTACAAAGGTGTATACAGGTTATCGCCCTGCACATCTTATCAAACAGGGGTATTTGACAACAGGGATACAGGAATATATCGGAACGGATTGGCTATACCCAAACAACAGCACAGAAGGATATATTACATTTTGCTCACCAGAAGCATATCCGCATTGTTTGGCTGTGGGACAACAGATATGTATGCAAGAAGGGGCAAAAGTTGTGGGTATGGTGGAGGTATTGGAAATTTATGAGAAGTCATTGGAAAGGAAGTGAGCATATTGATGAAAGAGCAAAAAGAAATCAAGACACAACAGGATATTGATGATTTGATGCAGGTGTTTTATGGGTTTCATGACAGTTGTGTGTTTTCTGCACAATATCAAAGCGGTAATTTTGTAGATGAAGAAAATGCTATGTGTTTCGGCTTGGAGGAGAATTATGTTTTGGAAGTCATATTTCATAGCCAGTGGCAGGAAAAAGCATTGGTGATGTATTTTGTGGGCGTGAGACAATGTTGTCTTGCCGGTTTTCAAAAATATTATATGAATGAAATGCTGGATTGTTATTTGAAAATACATCAAGACTTGGTGGCGGGTGATGATACACCATTGATTGTATGGGCAGATTGCGATGGGTTTTCTCCAAAATCTGAAATCGCAAGAAATATATTGCAAGAACCTTTTACCTCTTATATTGTGGCAAGCAAAGTGTATTGGCATTTGGAAGAAAAAAATGTTGATATGTTTGGAAGAAAAAAATGTTAATGTGTATCAAGAATTGCTATGTAAAAAACATGAATCAATCAGAAAGGAAACAACAACATGAAACAAACAGGATTATATGTGCATATTCCTTTTTGTGTGCAAAAATGTTTGTATTGTGATTTCCCGTCGTTTGCAGGGCAGTTGGAACAACGGGAGCAATATGTCCATGCATTGCAGAAAGAATTGTTGCAAAAAGCGGAACTGTGCAAAGCATATGAAATTACAACCATATTTTTTGGCGGGGGCACGCCGACAGTATTATCCGCAGAGCAATTACAGTGCTTGCTGGATACGATAAAACAGCATTACCATGTGATGGAAGATGCGGAAATTACCATTGAGGCAAACCCTGGGACATTGGATTTACAAATGTGTCAGGCATTACATGATATGGGATTTAACCGCATTAGCATGGGATTGCAGGCATGGCAGAATGATTTGTTGCAAACATTGGGCAGAATACACACAAAAGAAGTATTTTTGGATAATTTTCAAAATGCAAGAAAAGCAGGATTTGAAAATATCAATGTGGATTTGATGTTTGCATTGCCAAACCAAACGGTGGCAGATTGGCTGGAAACATTGGACGAAGTAACAGCCCTGCAACCGGAGCATATCTCTGCATACAGCTTAATCATAGAAGAAGGTACGCCGTTTTATGATTTGTATGCAAAAGGGGTATATCAGGAAACAGACGAAACCACAGACAGGGAAATGTATCACCAAGCAATACGATTTCTCGAACAAAAAGGATATGCACAATATGAAATCTCCAATTTTGCAAAAGCAGGCAAACAAAGCCGACATAATATGTTATATTGGTTAGATGGTGCGTATATGGGCTTTGGTTTGGGGGCACATTCTTATTGGGCACAACAGCGTTTCCACAATCCTTATGATTTGGAATGTTATATCCAAAAAGCAAATGCAGGCATGGATATGATGGAAGATGTGGAAGATATCCCAAAAAGAGAGCAATACAGTGAATTTATGTTTTTGGGATTGCGTATGACAGAGGGTGTTTCCAAAAAACGGTTTTTGGAGCGTTTTGGCGTGCAACTGGAAGCAGTCTATGGTTCTGAATTGCAAAAACTCAAAACAGAGGGACTGTTGCAGGAAGTCGATGATTTTGTCAGATTGACAGAGAGAGGGACGGACGTAAGCAATTATGTTTTTGTCGCTTTTCTGAAAGATGAAGAGGAAATGATAAAAAATATATAAAAAATTGCAATTAGCACTTGACAGCGACGGTGGCAAGTGCTATCTTATGTTATAGAAATTAGCACTCGTACAAAGCGAGTGCTAACAAAACAAAAAGGAGGCGAAGGTAATGTCGTTGAATGACAGAAAAATACAAATTTTGCAAGCCATCATCAATGATTACATTGAAACGGCAGAACCTGTCGGTTCCAGAACCATTGCAAAAAAATACAATCTCGGTATCAGTTCGGCAACCATACGAAACGAAATGAGCGATTTGGAAGATATGGGCTTCATATTACAGCCGCACGCTTCCGCAGGCCGTATTCCCTCAGATTTGGGATATCGCTTGTATGTTGACCACCTGATGCAGAAAAAGGAACTTGGACAGGAAGAACAACGGTATTTACAAAATATCATCACAAGAAATGTGGGACAGATTGATTACCTTCTGGAAGAAACGGCAAAAGCACTTTCGGCTTTGACCAATTATACAACCATCATTTCCGAACCTGTCAGCCAAACAACAAAAATCAAACAAATTCGGTTGTTGCCGTTAGACCAGTCTTCTGTATTGTTGGTTATCGCAACAGAAGATAATTTCATCAAAAACCATGTCATCAAAATGGGTGTTGCACCAGATGATGAAAAAGTGTTTTTCATGGGACAATGTTTACATGACGCATTGCAGGGATATGCATTGCACGATATTGACGATAGTGTCATCAACCGATTGCAAACGGTACTGTATGAATATCAGGAGATATTGCCGCATATTCTAAATGCGATTGCAAATACCATGAAAGCCGCAGAAAAAGTACAGGTACACATGAGCGGTACAAAAAATATATTGGCGTTTCCCGAATTTTCAGATGTCCAAAAAGCAAAGTCATTGTTCCAGACATTGGAAGAAAAAGATGTGCTTGTGACATTGTTGGAAGGCAGTAAGTCAGAAGAAATGCAGATTTTGATTGGCAGTGAAAATTCTGTGCAAAGTATGCAGGATTGCAGTGTGATTACTGCCACTTACAAAATGGGCGACAACACAAGAGGTACCATTGGGATTGTCGGGCCAACCAGAATGGACTATTCGCAAGTGGTTTCTGTACTGAATGGTATGGTGCATAATATGGAACAAGTTTTGAAAAATCTTGCCGAAGGCAATAAAAATAATTAGAGAAAAGAGGGGCAGATGTGGAAGAAAAGCATTTGAATGAAGAAGCTCTGCAAGAAGAACAAATCACCGAAGAAACAACACAGGAAGATGTGCAAGCAGAAACAGCAGATTGTGAAGTGATAGATGAAACAGAACAAAAAATTGCGGAATTGGAACAAAAGGCAGCGGAAAATTTTGACAAATATCAAAGATGTTTGGCTGAATTTGATAACTTCCGTAAAAGAACTGTCAAAGAAAAAGCAAGTATGTATGACGATGGTGTCAGAGATACGGTGGAAAAGTTGTTGCCTGTGGTAGACAATTTGGAACGTGCAGTTGCAGTACAAGAAGGTAATACACAAGCAGATGATGCATTCTTGAAAGGTGTACAAATGACATTGAAACAATTTCAGGAAATTTTGCATGGTATGGGTGTGGAAGAAATCAAAGCCGTGGGGGAAAAATTTGACCCCAATGTACACGCAGCCGTTGCACACGAAGATGACGAAAACTACGGCGAAAACGAAATTATGTTAGAAATGCTCAAAGGCTACAAATATAAAGACAAAGTCATTCGCCACAGTATGGTAAAAGTGGCAAACTGATAGCATAGACAAAATAGTGATAAATTTTAGGAGGAAATAGATTATGGGAAAAATTATTGGTATTGACTTGGGAACAACAAACTCTTGTGTAGCAGTGATGGAAGGCGGTCAGCCTGTTGTTATTGTAAACAGTGACGGTGCAAGAACCACTCCTTCCGTAGTTGGTTTTGCAAAAAACGGTGAAAGATTGATTGGGGAAACTGCAAAACGTCAGGCAATCACAAACCCTGACAACACAATCAGCTCTATCAAAAGATATATGGGTGAAAATTACAAAGTAAATATTGAAGATAAATCCTATTCTCCACAGGAAATTTCTGCAATGATTTTGCAAAAATTGAAGGCAGATGCAGAAAGCTACTTGGGTGAAACCGTAACAGAAGCAGTTATCACAGTACCTGCATACTTCAATGACGCACAACGTCAGGCAACAAAGGATGCCGGTCGTATCGCCGGTTTAGATGTAAAACGTATCATCAACGAACCTACTTCCGCAGCGTTGGCTTACGGTTTGGATAACGAAAGCGAACAGAAAATCATGGTATACGACTTGGGTGGTGGTACATTCGACGTTTCCATCATTGAAATCGGTGGCGGTGTCATCGAAGTATTGTCCACAAACGGTAACACACGTTTGGGTGGTGACGACTTTGACCAAAGAGTGATTGACTTCTTGGTGGCTGAATTCCAAAAAGCAGAAGGCATGGATTTGAGCAAAGACAAAATGGCAATGCAAAGATTGAAAGAAGCGGCAGAAAAAGCGAAAAAAGAATTGTCTACCGTAACAACAACAAACATCAATCTGCCTTTCATTACCATGAACCAAGATGGCCCCAAACATTTGGACGTAACATTGTCCAGAGCAAAATTTGATGAATTGACAGCAGATTTGGTTGATGCGACCATGCAGCCGGTACGTCAGGCTTTGGCTGATGCCGGTTTGTCTGCAAATGAAATTGATAAAGTATTGTTGGTTGGTGGTTCTACCAGAATTCCCGCAGTACAAGATGCAGTGAAAAAACATACAGGCAAAGAACCCTTCAAAGGTATCAACCCCGATGAATGTGTTGCGGTTGGTGCAGCAATCCAAGGTGGTAAATTGGCCGGTGATGAAGGTGCAGGCGGCGTATTGTTGCTGGACGTAACACCTTTGTCCTTGGGGATTGAAACAGAAGGCGGTGTTGCAACAAAATTGATTGACAGAAACACCACAATTCCCACAAACAAAAAACAAATCTTCTCTACTGCGATGGATAACCAAACCGCTGTGGATATTCATGTCGTACAGGGTGAAAGAGCTATGGCAAGAGATAACAAAACTTTGGGACAATTCAAATTGGACGGTATCGCTCCTGCAAGACGTGGCGTACCTCAGATTGAAGTAACATTTGATATTGACGCAAACGGTATTGTAAACGTTTCCGCAAAAGACTTGGGTACAGGCAAAGAACAGAAAATCACAATCACTGCTGGTTCCAACTTGTCCGAAGAAGAAATTGATAAAGCAGTTAAAGAAGCAGAACAATTTGCAGAACAAGATAAAAAGAGAAAAGAAAGCATCGAAGTCAAAAACGAAGCAGACTCCATGATTTTCCAGACAGAAAAAGCACTGGAAGAATTGGGAGATAAAATTGATGCCAGCGAAAAATCCGCTGTGGAAGGTGCTTTGAACAGCTTGAAAGATACTGTAAAAGATATTCAGATTGAAAATATGACAGACGCTGATGTGGAAAACATCAAAGCGGCAACAGAAACATTGAAACAGGAATTCTACAAAATTTCTGAAAAACTGTATCAACAAGCACAGGCTGCACAAGGCGAAGCACCACAAAACGGTGACAGTGAGGTGGTAGACGGCGAAGGCAAAGAACTGTAATATCAAAATCAGGTAACTGCGAAAAGGCAAGGGTGGGGAAATTCCCTACCCCTGCTTTTGCAGTTTGGATATATTTTTGTGAAATAGCATAAGGCGGTGAGGAAGTTGGCAGAAAAAAGAGATTATTATGAAGTCTTAGGCGTGCAAAAAGGTGCGTCTGATGCGGAATTGAAAAAAGCATACCGTAAAATGGCGGTAAAATATCACCCAGACCAAAATCCCGGAAATAAAGAAGCGGAAGAAAAATTCAAAGAAGTCAATGAAGCATATGAAGTGCTGAGCAACCCCGAAAAACGTGCGAAATATGACCAGTTTGGTCATGCGGCGTTTGGGCAAGGCGGTATGGGCGGCGGCGGTTTCTATGGCGGCGGCTTTGATGGCTTTGATATGGGCGATTTGGGTGACTTATTTGGCAGTATGTTTGGCTTTGGTGGTGGCGGCGGAAGAAGAAGTGGTCCAAAACGTGGCAGAGATATCAACGTCAACATTCAACTTACATTTGAAGAAGCAATTTTTGGTTGTAAAAAAGAAATTTCTGTATCTGTGACAGATGAATGTGAAACTTGTCATGGTACAGGTGCGAAACCCGGTACACACGCAGAAAGCTGCTCCCAATGTGGTGGGACGGGGCAAGAACGAGTGGTGCAACAGTCTATGTTTGGTGCGGTGACATCTGTGCGTACTTGCTCTGCGTGTCATGGTACAGGTAAGATTGTCAAAGACCCTTGTAACACTTGCCGTGGTACAGGGAAAATGAAAAAGAATAAAAAATATGAAGTCAATATTCCGAAAGGGATTGATAATGGACAAACCATTCGTTTGCAAGGCAAAGGCGAAGTGGGCGAAAAAGGCGGCGGATATGGTGATTTGCTGGTAACAGTATATGTACAGCCAAATCGTGTGTTTGTACGAAAAGGCTTTGATATTTATTGTGATGTGCCAATTACATTTGTGCAGGCGGCTTTGGGTGGAGAAATTACCATCAAAACCATTGATGGAGAACAAAAATACACCATCAAACCGGGTACACAACCCAATACCGTTGTGACATTGCGTGGTGTGGGTGTACCGAATTTGAGAAACCCCAAAAACAGAGGCAATCAGATTGTGACACTGAAAGTACAAATTCCAACGGAATTGACAGAAAGACAAAAAGAATTGCTGAAAGCGTTTTACGGTGATGCACCGCAGGGGGCGGCACACGCTGAGAAATCAGCGGGAGAGGAAAAGAAATCATTTTCAGAAAAAGTAAAAGATTTTTTTGAAAAATAAAACAAAAAGAGGAGCATACGTTTAAAAAACGTATGCTCCTTTTTATGATGATGGATACAATGTTTATTCTGTTTCCAAATCTTCGGATACGGCAACGGCTGTTTTGGCATCTTCTGTAACAACAGTATCCAAAGTAGGCAGGTCATAATGTGCACGCACTTTGTTTTCGATTTCTCGACACATATCGGGGTGTTCTTTTAAGAATGTTTTTGCATTTTCCCGACCTTGTCCGATACGTGTTTCCCCATAAGCATACCATGCACCGCTCTTATTGACGATATCTACATCTGCGGCTAAGTCTAAAATATCTCCTTCTTTGGAAATACCTTGTCCATATACAATATCAAATTCTGCGGTTTTGAAGGGAGGGGCAACTTTGTTTTTGGCAATTTTTACTTTGACACGGTTGCCGACCAATTCGGTGCCTTGTTTCAATACATCTGATTTTCTGATGTCAATACGCACAGAAGAATAGAATTTCAATGCACGACCACCGGTTGTGGTTTCGGGATTGCCGAATGTAACGCCGATTTTTTCACGCAACTGGTTGATAAAAATAACTGTACAGTTGGATTTGTTTGTGATACCGGTTAATTTACGCAGTGCTTGGCTCATCAGTCTTGCTTGCAAGCCCATGTGAGAGTCACCCATTTCGCCTTCGATTTCTGCACGGGGTACCAAAGCAGCAACAGAGTCTACAATGACAATATCAATTGCACCACTTCTGACCATGGTTTCCGCAATTTCCAATGCCTGTTCTCCATCGTCGGGCTGAGAAATATACAAATTGTCGATATCTACACCGACTGCTTTTGCATAAGTGGGGTCCATGGCGTGTTCCGCATCAATATAGCCTGCAATACCACCGCTTTTTTGCACTTCCGCAACGATATGCAAAGCAACGGTTGTTTTACCGGAAGATTCAGGCCCATAAATTTCGATAATTCTGCCTTTTGGAACACCACCGACACCCAGTGCAATATCCAAACTCAAAGAGCCGGAAGGTACAACGCCGACATTCATTTTTGCGGAGTCGTCACCCAATTTCATCACTGCACCTTTTCCGAATTGTTTTTCGATTTGGCTGAGTGCGGCATCAAGTGCTTTTTGTCTATCTTCAAATTTGATTTCTTCTTTCGCTGTTTTTGCTGCCATTGTATAACCACCTTTCTGATTGCGATATATCGAACTTATGTTCTTATTTTAACTGATTTTTATTTTTCTGTCAACTATTGATTTTGTTGCAATGCTTTTCGCAGAATATCCAAGGCTTGATATGCGGCACGCTGTCTGATTTTATTTCTTTGTCCTGTGTAGCGGTATGCTTTGACTGTGGTTTTGCCGTTGATATGCAAACCAATATATACCAAACCAACAGGTTTTTCTTCTGTGCCGCCGTCGGGCCCTGCAATGCCCGTTGTGGAAATGCCGATATCTGCACCACTGGTTTTGGCAATGCCTTCTGCCATTTGTGCAGCGACTTGTTCACTGACAGCGGTATAAGTTTCCAGTGTTTCGGGATTGACACCCAAACGACGGATTTTGGCATCATTGGTGTATGTCACGCAACCTTCCAGCAATACTTCGGAAATACCGGCACAGGAAACCAAATTGGAAGCAATCATGCCGCCTGTACAGGATTCCGCAATGGCAATGGTTTTATGCTGTTGCAACAATAATTGTGCAACAACGGTTTGCAAATCGGTTTCCCCTTCGGCATAAACCGCATTGCCCAAACGTTCCCGCAATGCAGCTTTGACAGGGGCAATCAATGCGGTTGCCTCTTGTGTGGATTTGGCTTTTGCTGTGATACGCAATATGGATTCACCGTCTTTTGCATAAGGTGCAATGGTGGGGTTGGTCTGTTTGTCAATCAAATCTTTGACAAGTGTTTCCATGGCACTTTCGCCAATGCTGGATACACGCAATATTTCAGATACAAATGTATATTCCTGTTTGGTCAACAAATACGGTTTGACTTGGTTTTCAAACATGGGAACGGTTTCTTTGGGAGGCCCCGGCAACATGACAATCATTTTGCCGTTTTTTTCAATGATGATACCAGGGGCTGTGCCGTTTGGATTGTATAACACCCTGCCATGGGATTTGGGTACCATGGCTTGTTTTTTGTTATTTTCGGTCATGGTTCTGCCGATACGGTCAAAAAAGGTTTTGATTTGTGCAAATGCTTTTTCATCAAGTACCAATTCTTCCTCAAAATATGCGGCGGCGGTTTCTTTTGTCAAATCATCTTCCGTAGGCCCTAACCCGCCTGTGGTGATGATGATGTCTGCTCTGGAAAATGCATGAAAAATACTGTCTTTCAATCGTTGGGGGTTATCACCGACAACGGTTTGAAAATAAACTTCTATCCCTAATTGTGCCAGCTCCTTGGATAAATATTGTGCATTGGTATTTAAAATATCGCCCAATAAAATCTCTGTGCCAACTGCAATGATTTCTGCTTTCAATAAAAAACACCTCCGAAATATATCTTATGTAATGATACATTTGTATGATACGCTCTTTTCCATAGGGTGACAAGCATTTTTTGCCAAAAGTATTTTTGCATGATATGCAATGCCGGTGTTTGACTTGATGGCTTTTGATATGGTATAATAGCCAAAATAACGGCAAAAACAGATGTCAAAATGACTCTGTTTTTTGTTGTGTACGGATTTGCAAACAACCAAAATAGATATACAGGAGGGGACAAGATGTCCAACAAAGACAGACAAAGCCATATCAGAAATTTTTGTATTGTGGCACACATTGACCATGGGAAATCCACACTGGCAGACCGTTTGATACAAAAAACAGGTCTGTTGACAGACAGAGAAATGCAAGAACAAGTGCTGGATAACATGGATTTGGAAAGAGAAAGAGGCATTACCATCAAATCCCAAGCGGTGCGTTTGATTTACAAGGCAAAAGATGGGGAGGAATATGAATTCAATTTGATTGACACCCCTGGTCATGTCGATTTCAACTATGAGGTTTCTCGTTCTTTGGCGGCGTGCGAAGGTGCAATTTTGATTGTGGACGCAGCACAGGGGATTGAAGCACAGACATTGGCAAATGTATATTTGGCATTGGATAATAATTTGGAAATATTGCCGGTTATCAACAAAATTGACCTGCCAAGTGCAAACCCTGCATGGGCAAAGCAGGAAATTGAAGATATTATCGGGATTCCTGCGGAAGATGCACCGGAAATCTCCGCAAAAAACGGTATCAATATCGAAGAAGTGCTGGAACGGGTGATTACCGATATCCCTGCACCAAGCGGTGACGCTGATGCACCTTTGAAAGCACTGATTTTTGACAGTGTGTATGACCCATATCGTGGTGTGATTGTGTTGATGCGTGTGTTTGATGGTGTCATCAAAAAAGGCTCAAAAGTGAAAATGATGGCAACCGCAAAAGAATTTGATGTTGTGGAAGTGGGTATTTTTGGCCCTGGTAGATTTTTGCCTGTGGAAGAATTGAGAGCGGGTATGGTTGGCTATTTCACGGCAAGTATCAAAAATGTTTCCGATACCCGTGTGGGTGATACGGTGACAGAGTCCGCAAGACCGACCACAGAGGCTTTACCGGGGTATAAGAAGGTAAATCCGATGGTGTATTGCGGGGTATTCCCCGTAGATGGTGCAAAGTATCCCGATTTGCGTGATGCTTTGGAAAAATTACAGCTCAATGATGCCTCTTTGTTCTTTGAACCGGAAACTTCCGTGGCTTTGGGCTTTGGGTTCCGTTGCGGGTTCTTGGGCTTGTTGCATTTGGAAATTGTGCAGGAGCGTTTGGAAAGAGAATATAACTTGGACTTGGTGACAACAGCCCCCAGTGTTATTTATAAAGTGTATTTGACAGACGGCACAAGCTTTGATTTGTCAAATCCCAGCAATATGCCTGACCCTGCAAGAATTGCAAAAATGGAAGAACCGATTGTCAAAGCGGAAATTATGCTGCCCAAAGACTATGTAGGGGCAATTATGGAATTGTGTCAACAAAGACGTGGGGATTATATCAGTATGGAATATTTAGATGATACCCGTGTGATGTTGGTATATGAAATTCCTTTGAATGAAATCATTTACGACTTCTTTGATGTGCTGAAATCCAGAAGCAGAGGATATGCTTCTTTTGACTATACATTGATTGGCTACAAAGAAAGTGAATTGGTGAAACTGGATATTTTGGTAAACAGAGAACCTGTGGACGCATTATCCTTTATTGTGCATAAACAATCTGCGGTGGAACGTGGCAGAAAAATGTGTGAAAAACTGAAAAAAGAAATTCCCAGACATTTGTTTGAAATTCCCATTCAGGCAGCGATTGGCAGCAAAATCATTGCAAGAGAAACCATCAGTGCCATGCGTAAAGACGTATTGGCAAAATGTTATGGTGGGGATATTTCCCGTAAGAAAAAATTGCTCGAAAAACAAAAAGAAGGGAAAAAACGTATGCGTCAAATTGGTAGCGTAGAAGTGCCACAACAAGCATTTATGAGCGTATTGCGTTTGGAAGAAGAATAAAAAAAACGGAACTTGTATGGATTGGATACAAGTTCCTTTTTTGTTATTGACAAGAGATGGTTACAGATTGGATATCTTTTATATTTTTGATGGTTTTGTTTAATGTGAAGATATAGTCTGTGTGACCATTTCCGCCACTACCATTCACATGTGTGATGGTTACGGGTTCGCCATTGATGGAAATTTTCATATGTGCATTGGAAAAATCTACTTCGTCTTTCACCCATTCACCCCGATTGGTGTTATACATTTGGTCGAGTAATTTCATAAGTTCTTCTGTTTGGTCCATAACGTCCATATAAATGGAAAAGGAAAAGACGATTGGCTCTGTTCCGCCGGATAATACAACAGAAGAAAGATATTGTTTATTTTTTCCTGTGATATCAAACGTACCAGATGCATTTTGTTTGTATGTGATGGTAAAATCGGATATTAGGGCTGTGGTATCTGCTGTGTCGTTTTGGGGCATGGAGATATGCCAATTCGGAACAACATAAAATTTTGATGTCCTTGTTTGTGCATTCCAGATGACATCACCATATGCTTTGAGTGCGTCCATAAAAATCAATGTTCTGCCACCAATGTTATAGGAAGGTACGGTTTCTCCTGCTACGGTTGTGACAATATTGGTTGCATAGACATGGGAAACAAAAGAGCCAATCGGTTTTGTGTTTTTTGGTGGTGTGTAGTTTGCTGTGATTTTTCGACCGTTTGGTTGCGGATACT
This sequence comes from Anaerotignum sp., assembly GCA_020024455.1. Lineage (GTDB taxonomy): Bacteria > Bacillota > Clostridia > Lachnospirales > Anaerotignaceae > Anaerotignum. Next base: position 29,876 of record JAHHTU010000001.1, read on the forward strand.
CAATGCTCAAAAGTCGCTCTGTATTTGAATAGGATACAGAAAAGCCGTATTGTGCCAAATCTTCGGCAACAATCGCTGTTTTTCCATTGACATTGTAAGATGGAATGGGAAAATCATTGATATAAGCAACAATATCTGTACTGACTGCTTGTCCGGTGATTGTGGCAGCATAGGCTGGCAATGTTGAACAGAAAAAGCAAAAACAGAAAAGTGCCGTAAATAGATTGCGTTTCTTCATAACAAAAATCCCCCTTTTTGAAAATATAAAATCATACATATTGTAAATGTATCATATGGGCTGATGTATCACAATGTCGTATGGGCAAAAGTAATATATTTGTAAGATTTGTAACCGGATTGTAGGGAAAAATAACATAGATTGTGTCATAAATATAATATGATGGTCTTAATCAGAAAAAAAGGGGAGGAATTGGTATGAAAAAACGAATGTGTATGTTGATAAGCGGTATGGTGCTCATGGGTACGGTTTCGGTATTTGGTGCAAACTACACCATAGATGAAGTGGTACATACCTACACAGCAAAAGCAGGGACAACCGATTTTTCAAAAGATGGTGTGTTACAACCATTGGATACGGAAATTTATATCAAAGACGGATATGTGATGTTGCCGATGCGGACATTTTTTTCAGCTGTGGACACCTATAACGATATTGTTTGGAATGCAGAACAGAAAACAGCTACGCTGATATTGCAATCGCAAATGATTTCCTTTGATATAAAAAAGAATGAGATATTGCAAAATGGTGAGAAATTAAAGGTATTTGGAAAATTGGAAATCAAAAATGGTCGCCTTTTTATTCCATTGCGAAATTGGGACAGTATTTTGAATGCTTGCGGATATGAAGTGCAAAGTGGGGATATTACTTGGAATACAGAGAGAAAAGAGGCAATGGTAAAAGTAAAAGCGTTCCAATTCCATCAACCGAACAATTTGCCAAAACCGGTGATTTTTGGGGAAGGACAAGCACTTGTGTATACGTTGCCATTCACACAGCAGTATGATGCAATGGAAAATGTGGGAGATGGGCTTTTTATTGCCAAAAAATATCCGAATATATATGTTGTGATAGATGCCACAGGCAAAGAATGGGCAAAATTTGAGCAAAATACGGTTTTGGATTTGCAATATATAGGGGAAGGATATTTTTTGGTACAAGATGCCAATACAAAAGACAAATATGTGGTGGATAAAAACGGAAACATGGCTTTTGCAATGCTTTATGAAAAAATAGATGCATTTTCCGAAGGATTGGCACGTGTACAAAATAAAGAGGGCAAATATGGATATGTGGATAAAAAGGGTAAACTGTCTATCCCTTGCCAATTTGATGACGCAGAGCCTTTTTCAGATGGTTTGGCGGCAGTTACCGTAAGAGGTGAGTGTGGGTATATTGATAAAAACGGGGATTTTTTCATAGAGCCGCAATATGTTGTTGCTAGGTCTTTTTCAGAAGGTTTGGCGGGTGTGAAAACAGAAAACGGATTGGGGTACATCAATACAAAAGGAGAAGAAGTGATTGCACCACAATATAAATGGGCAAGCCCTTTTGTAAATGGTACGGCTTATGTTGTGGAAGCAGTCGGTGAGAAAGTGTGGTTGATAAATCAAAAAGGCGAAAAATTGAAATTGCTGGGAGAAAATGCATATATCAAGTATGACCAAAATGGAGACGAAGAAAAATTATTGATGATGGAAGAAATGGTATATTTGCCAAATAAAGACCATATGCACGTGTATTCTTTTTACGATGAAACAGGAGAAATTGCAAAAGAAACATATGATTGGAAGCAAAAATTTTCAGATGGCTTGATGACAGAATATGATGAAAAAACAAAAATGTATGGATATGTGGATAAAACAGGAGAACGCTTGATTGCATCTACATTTGCACAGGCAGAACCGTTCCAAGATGGATATGCTGTGGTTGCACGCAATGTAGTTTTGGAGAATGGTCAAAAAGATACAGAATGGGCAGTGATACAATCTCCGCTCTCAAAAAAATAAAGTATAAAAAAATGTCCTCATCAGAAAACAGTATTTTCTGGTGGGGACATTCTAAATGGTTATGATTTTGTTTTATGTCTGGGGTTTGCACTGACTGTCAAACACGCCTTTGTTAATTCTGTCATGATTTGATTGGTGAATTTGCTTTCATAATAACTCAAAAACGGTACGACATCGGAATCGTCGGAAACAACATATTTTGGCGTTAAGTTTGAAAGTGCAATCGCCATAGTATCCGCAACACAACGACTGCAAGTACATACATCAAAGCGTTCCATATATTCCATCACTTTATCTTTGATTAACATTTCGCCGATGTTGATAAAATGGAATTCATCTTCTGCGTCTTTTGGTGCTTCCGCTTTCTCCGGTTCTGATGGCATTTCTGTTTGTACAGCATCGGTTGGTGTTTGTACAGCTGTATCTGCCACAGATGCAGCCGGTTGTTCCGATACAGATTCCACAGGGGGTGCTGTTTCAACGATAGGTTCTACAACTGTGGTATCTTCTGTGTTTTGTGGTGTAGCGACAGGCTCGGAAACAGTGGTGTCTGTTGTTTCTTCTTGCATAACAACAGGCTCTTGTTGTGTTGTTGTTTTTTCGTTTTCAGCTTCTTCTTCCAATAATTCTGCCATCAAATGCTCTTTGATGGTATCAGAAAGCTGTTCATTTTTTGCAGTTTCTTTCAGACTGGAAAGCAAAGGAGAAGTGGGGGATTGTTGCACTTGCTCGATTGTCTGTGTTTCTTCGGTCTGTGTTGCAGGGTCTTGTTCTGTTGATTTTGAAATTAAATTCAAAACATGAGCGGTTTTGGTACTCTTTTTTGCCATAAAAGATTACCTCCTTTCTTTCTTATGCTTTTGCACGTATGACTTCTTTTACAAAATTCGCATAATCCAGTGCCGGATTTGATTTTGGGGCATAGTCAAAAATGCTTTCCCCATGTGCAGGTGCCTCGGCAACAGCAACACCATTTCGGATTTTGCTTTCAAACACCTTTGTGTCTAATAAATCTGCCATATTTTCTGCCATTTCAAATACTTCTTTTGCCAAGTTTAAGCGTGCGTTGTATTTTGTCAATACAATCCCCATAACGTTTAAGTTGGGGTTATAAAAGTTTTTGACGGAATCAATGGTTTCTTTTAATTGACTGACACCCAACAGACTCAGAATATCAGGAATCATGGGAATGATTAACCCTTGTGATGCAACATAGGCATTCACAGTAAGAATGTTGAGTGCGGGAGGGGTGTCAATGATGATATAATCATATTGGTCAGCAACCAGTTCCAATGTTTTTTTTAACAAAAATTCACGTCCGGGACGATTGAATTCCAATTCGGCACTGCTTAACAAAATATTGGAAGGCAATACGTCGCCATAAGGTGTGTGTTGTATGATTTCTTCCAGTGGTGTATTGTTTTTGAATGCATCATAAAGCGTTGCACAGTTTTCTATTTCAATGCCTAAACTGAAACCGAGATTGCCTTGGGGGTCTAAGTCTACCCCTAACACTTTTTTGCCTTGTGCGGTTAATCCACTGACAAGTGCAGTGGAGGTTGTTGTTTTGCCTACACCACCTTTTTGATTGGTTAATGTAATTGTATATGCCAAAAAAATTCCTCCTAACATAAAACAACAGAGTTTTTTATTAAATTTTGAAATTTATCTTAATAAAAGTATACTATATGTCGATAGATAAGTATAGAGAAAATCGAATATTTTTGTGAATTTTGAAAAGATAGTATAGAAAATGCAAAATAAAGGAGCGGATACTTATGGCATCAATTGGTAGTTTAAGTAGTAGCACAAGTAGTGCGATTTATGGAAGTAATAAAAGAATTACCGGTCTGGCAAGTGGTTTGGATACCGAGTCTTTGATTGAAGGCATGACATTAGCGACCAAAACAAAAATTGCAAAACAAAAACAAGATAAACAATGGACACAATGGATGATGGAAGATTACAGAACTTTATCATCAAAAATGATTGGGTTTCAAGACAAATTTACATCTTATACCAATCAGGACAGCAACTTGTTGAGCCCATCTTTTTATGATAAATCTTTAATCAGTGCAGTTGGGGATAACAGCAAATATTTGGACATTTCCGGTTCTTCTAACAATGCAGAAAATTTGATTATTTCTGCGGTGGAACAGTTGGCAAAAAATACAACAGTGGTTTCCGGCAGCAGTGTTTCTGACAGAACCATGTCCTCCGGAGAAATCAAAGACAATGTTGTATCCGGTACATTGAATGGTTCTTCTTTGACCATCAAATACGGCAGTCGGGACTATACCATTCGTTTGCCGGAAGATGCACATGAAAAAATCAAAGACGGTGCATCTTTGAAAAATGTATTGAATGAACAAATGAGCAAAATTGATGTGAAAGATGGCAAAAAGTTAGGTGACTTGGTTGAGTTTGGCATGAATGGTGACAAATTGACACTCAACTATAAAGATAAAGCAACAGCAGATATCGGAAATACACTTGGAATTTCATCTGGTAATCGTGATTTGTTGGACTTGGTGGGAATGTCAGCAGGTAGTACGGTAACATCTTTTGATAAACCGATTACAGGGGAAAAAAATATTACAGCAGAAGAAATAGAAAAAATGACCAAAGAAAAATCACTGGCAGAAGCACTGATGGGTGATGGAAAAAGCATTACCTTTGATTATAATGGCACATCTGCAGAAATTGATATGCCGGATAAAGATGCCAAAGTGATGGTAAATGGAAAAGAAGTTTCTATTTTCACACAAAAAGGGGAAGGTGACAATGCAACTTATGAAGTAAATAAAGATGCATTGGCACAGTATTTCCAAAATAAAATGGACGATTCTTTTGGTACAGGCCGTGTGCAGGTAAAAATGCAAGATGGTAAAATGACATTCAAAACTTCCGAGGCTTCTGCAACATTAAAAGTGACAAACGGTCATGCAGATGTGTTGGAAGGTCTGCATATCAAAGCCGGCGAAGGCAATCGTTTGAATTTGAGCACATCTTTGAAAGATTCCGGGTTGTTTGGTTTTGATCAAATGTCTGAAGATGACATCAGAACATTGATGGAAAGAGGCATTGTCATCAAAAGAGGTGACAGAGAAATTGTCATCAATAAAACAGCGTCTGGCACACCATTTAACGAACATACAACATTGGGTGAAATCATCAATGCAGTCAACAACAATGAAGATGCAAAAATAAATATCAGCTATAACGAAACATCTGATAAATTTACCATCACATCCAAAGAACCCGGTGCAAGCGGCAGAATTCAAATCGGCGGCAGTGGAGCTGATGAAAACATTGGTACGGCGATTTTTGGGCATATTGATACAGAACAACCGCCGGTATCCAATCCTTCCGAACCTGCAATTCCGCCTATGTATACAATTACAAAGGGGCAAGATGCTGTAATGTGGGTGGATTACGATGGCAAAGGCGGTGCAGACCCTGTTCGTGTGACACGTTCCAGTAACAGCTTTAATTTAGATGGCTTGAATGTGACGGTCAAAAATACATTTGGCATCAAAAAAGATGCAAAATTAGACGATGGTGTGCAAGTAGGGGAATTAGACCCTGATGCAGCGGTTTCTTTCAGTGCAAAAGTAGACTCTGAAAAAGTGACAAAAGCAATGAAAGAAATGATAGAAGCATTCAATGAAATCATTAAATTTGCAAATGATAAAGTGGGAGAAAAACCTGAAAGAGATTACAAACCTTTGACAGAGGAACAAAGAAAGGAAATGACAGAGGACCAAATCAAAGCTTGGGAAGAAAAAGCGAAAAAAGGTACGATGTTTAACAGCAGTGAAGTGCGTTCTTTCACAAGGGATATTCGTTTTCTGTTCTCCGGTAGCCCTGAAAAAATCAAAGCATTAGAAGAAATGGGGATTAAAGTTTCTCAAAATCATGAAGACCATGGTAAAATTTCTTTTGATGAACAAAAATTCAAATCTGCATTGGAAAGTGACAATGAAAAAGTAAAGAGTTTGTTTACCGGAAAAAAAGAATATATATATGATAAAAACGGCAATCAAGTCATGGGAGATGATGGAAAACCAAAAATGACAGATGGCGGTATCATGGTGCAAACAAAAGAAATATTTGATAAATATGTAAAAACATCAGGTGTGAACAAAGGTGTTTTTGTGGCAAAAGCAGGTGCAAAAGAAAATTCTATTTCTATGATGAAAAATGCTTTGCAGGATAAGGTGGATACCATTGATAAAACAATCAAAGAATTGGAAAGAAAAATGAAACTGGAAACAGAACGTTATTACAGACAATTCTCTGCAATGGAACAGTTTATTTCTCAAATGAACAGCCAAAGCAGCTGGATGGCACAACAATTTATGGGTTAATGAAAAGGATATATGAAAGGATTGGTAATGGTTTATGAGAAACATGGGATATCAGCAGTATAAGCAGCAATCCGTTTCTACAATGACAAATGGCGAAATGCTGATATTACTTTATGATGAATGTATCAAGCGTTTGACAATGGCAGAATACACATTGGATAAAAAGGAATATGATATCTTTGAAGAATCTGTGGCGCGTGTGGAAAATATCGTAAAATATTTATCTGCGATTTTGGACAGAAAATATGATATCAGCAAAGACTTATATCGTATGTATGATTATTTTTTATACGAATTGAGTAGATTGCGTGCAGGCAGAAAAAAAGAAATTATTGCAGATATCAAACCGATGATTGCAGAGTTGCGTGATTCATTCAAAGAAGCAGACAAGTTACAAGCAAATCAAAAGAAAAGCGTAGGAAATGATATGTGATATTGAGGTGCAAATATGCAATCTGAAAATCAGTTAGAAACCATTATATTGCAAATGCAAAAAAGGTATACGAAATTTGCGGAAATATTGCGTTTGACACAGGAGTTAGATGAAGCACTGAAACGAAATGACAGAGAAAGTGCAGATATGTTGATACAGATGCGTGGACAAGAGATGGAGGCAGTTTCTGAAATGCGGGAAGAAATTGCATACCGTATCGCTTCTTTGCCAAATGTGCAACAAACAGCGATTGAATTTGCCTTGTATGATGAAGAAGATAAAGAAATCAAACGGATTTGTGAATTGAAAGAACGCAGCCAAAGTATTCTGGAAAAAGCAAGAGATATTGACCGTCATATGAATATTCGGGTTGCAGGAAAGGACTCGTATTACGCACAAGAACAAACAGCGGATTAAATGCGTGTTTCATGTGTGAAAAAACAAAATGGCCATTGATAAAATGGTCATTTTGTTTTGCGTTTTGATGGAGAGAATAACAAAAAACAGAATAGGAGAAGATGATGTTTTCTATCACATTAGAACAAGTTAGTAAAACTTATAAAAATGGCGTAAAGGGCTTGGACAATATTACATTGAATATTCGAGCAGGTGAATTTGTGTTTTTGGTTGGACAAAGCGGTTCCGGAAAAAGCACGTTATTGCAGCTGCTGACAAAAGAATTGCAGCCAACAATGGGGAAAATCTTGATTGCTTCCGAAGACATTACCAATATGCCGCAAAGAGAAATTCCGTTTTTCAGAAGAAAAATTGGTATTGTAAAAGAAAATCCATTATTGGCAAAAGACCGCACAGTGGCAGAAAATATTGAATTGGCATTGTATGCAACACAACAGCCTACGGCATATCGTAAGCAAGCGGTGTATGCTGCATTGGGCATTGTGGGTATGCGAAACAATGCACAAATGCTTGCCTCCACACTCTCCGGCGGAGAAAGTTCCCGTGTGGCATTGGCAAGGGCGATTGTCAATAACCCCGGTTTATTGATTGCAGACGAACCGACTGCAGGGTTAGATCCGGATACAGCTTGGGATATGATAAATTTGTTAAATGAAATCAATCGCAAAGGGGTAACGGTGATTATGGCAACACATGATAAGCAATTAGTCAATTTGATGAAAAAACGTGTGGTAACGTTGTTTGAAGGAAGGTTGCTGGGAGATGCCCAAAATGCAAAGTATGGATACTTGATATAATATTTTTACAAATGCCAAATATTAGGAAAACAAAAGAAATTTTAATTATGAAATTTCGCTTTTTCTGTTATGATTTTGCTAAAAAGTGACGATATATATATTAGAGTGTGTTTCTTGAATGTAAGAGAGGAGGAAAGTTCATGAAAATTTTCCCAAATATGCAACCATTATTTTATAATGTACAACAAAGGTCTACAAACTTTGAAAATAATACGGAAATCAATCAGGTAAAAACCAGCAAAAACTTTGATGAAATTTTGATACGTCAAGAAAACACAATGAGCGAAAGTGACTTTGCCGCAGAATTGGCAAAGAAATTGAAAAAAGAAGTGTATCAGACAAAATCCACCAAAGATTTAGAAGAAATAACCATGCAGTTAGAAAATGGAACATATCCATTGGCATTAGATGAGGTGGCAAGAAGAATGTTGTATTGACACAAAGGAGGTTTGAACTTTTGTGGAAGAATTGATGACAATATTGCAAGAAACCAATCATTTTTTACTGGAAGTGACACAGGTAGAGCAAAAAAAATATGAAGCAACATTGGAAAATAATGTTGTGGTTGTAGAAGACTGTATGAAAAAGGAACAGGCGTTGTTGCTCAAATTAAAGGGATTGGATAAAAAAAGAGAAAGAACGTTGCAGACAATTGGAAAGCCGAATGCAACATTTCGTGAAATCATTGCAACATTACCAGAAGCAGAAAAAGTACCACTGGAAAATATGTTTGCACAAATGCAGCAAAATTTGAAAAAATATAAAGAAGTGGAAACAAATGCACAAAATGCATTGGAATTTCATGTGCATTGTATTGATAAAAAATTGGAGCAATTACAGGGCAATAAAGGAAAAATGTATGAAGGACATGGCAAGGTAAAACAAGCAACGAAAAGTTTTACAAGCCGTAAAGTGTAATTTAGATAGGACATTAGAATTTTAAGGTTAGGAGTGTTTCGAGAATGATAAATTCAACATTCGGTAGTTTTATGACGGCTCGTTTGGGTATGAGTGCGAGCCAACAGGCGTTGAATATTACAGGGCAAAATATTACAAATATCAATACAGCAGGTTATACCAGACAATACATAGACCAAGTCAGCTTGAATGTAGGCGGCGGCAGCAACCGTTATGCGTCCGGTATGGCGAATATCGGCAATGGTGTTTGGGTGACAGGCACAGGTCAGGTCAGAGACCCGTTTTTGGATAGACGTTTCCGTTCCGAAATGTCCTTTGTGGGACAATATGATATGAAAACATCTGGCTTGCAGAATGTTGCGGATATTTTGGACGAAGCTACCAAAACAGATGGTGGCGGCGGTTTGCACAACCAGTTGATTGATTTCAGACAAAAATTAAATGAATTGGCAAAAAATCCAAATGCGGGCGAAAATGACAGTATGTTGCGTGGCTCTGCGGATTCTTTGGTAAAGATGTTAAATTCTTATGCAAAACAGTTGGATAAGGTAAGGGAAAATGCAGAAAATGATTTGAAAGATATTGATATTCCGGCAGTGAACAATATTTTGAAAAATATTGCAGAGTTGAATAAAAATATCAAAAGCAGTGAAGTTTGCGGCGACAGTGCTTTGGAACTGAAAGACCAAAGAAATATGTTGATTGATGAATTGGCAAGTTATTTGCCAATTGAAATAAAATATAACCCCATTACGGTTACAGATGGCAGAAAAGTAGATGAATTGACAATCAACTTTGTGACAAATACAGGGCGGGAAATTCCTTTGGTGGTAGACCAATACGCAGGTTCTGTGAAAGTAGAACAAGATAATACCACACAAGATTGGTCTTTGAGTATGACACCGCCTAACACAAACGGTGGGATTGTACCAATGGAAACGCCGATTACAAACCTATTAGAAACCGGCTCTTTGAAAAGTTCTTTGGAATTTTTGAATGCACAAGGGGAGTTTGGTAATCCTGCAACCACAGAAAAAGGTGTGAGATATTATGAAAATATGTTAGATGTTTTGGCAAGAGATTTTGTGACAAAATTCAATGACATGAACAAAGTACCTGTGGTTGATGCTGACGGAAATAAAGTGATGATGCCACCCCCAGATGATGACAAACAAATGATGAAAGAATTTCCTTTGTTTGAAAAAATTGATGACGCAGGTGATTGGACAGCAGACAATATTCGCATAGCAGAAGGTTGGATGAAAAATGAGTATGGTGCAATCAAAACCAACGATGCAACATACAAATTGGATAATGGTGCTGCGAATCCACCCACACCACAAGACCTTGAAAAAGGAAAAATTGAGGAAGGTACCGGTGCCAATGACAGATTGATGGATATGTTGAAAGAGTTGGAAGTGGATAGAAAATTCACAACAGATGGCACAGCGACAGGCAATTCGCTATTCACCGGTACATTTGAAGAATTTACAGCAAATATTGGGATTGTTTTGGGACAAGATATCAAATCCAACAAAGAAATTTTGCAAAACCACGTTACCATGGCAGGGCAAATCAATACTTCCCGTGACAATATGTCAGCGGTAAGTTTGGACGAAGAAGGTATGAGTATGTTACAATTTTCAAAAGCATATTCTGCATCTGCAAAATTGATGACAACATTAGATGAATTGTTAGATACACTTATCAACAGAATGTAATGACATCTATGCATAAGGGTAATAAAATCAGGAGGTAATATTTTATGACTATGCGCGTAAGTACAAGAGCCATTATGGGCAATTATAACCGCAATTTGAATAAAGCAATATTCAATTTAGATACCAGCAGAAACAAAGTTTTGACAAATCGTCGATTTAATTCTATTGCAGAAGACCCTTCCGGTGCATCACATTCTTTTAAGTTATGGAGAGAATTTGGCAGAGCAACACAACAACTGGAAAATGTGGAAAATACACAAGCGTTGTTTGATAACGTTTCCGAAGCGGCTTTACAAGTCAGTGATGTATTGAGCAATGATGTAACAGAGGACGTTCTGCGAGCAATCAATGGTGCAACAAGTTCAGAGACCAGAAAAACATATGCAAAAACATTGCGTGGTATGCAGGAAACCATTGTATTGTCTATGAATGGGAAATATGCAGACAGGTATTTGTTTGGTGGTGGGAAAACGGAAGAAGCACCTTTCAAATTGGAAAACGGCAAATTGACATTCCGTGGTGTGGACGTCAATCCACAAAGAGAGGTTCGAAATCCAAGATATAATCCTGACCAACCAAAAGGGCCGAATAACCAGCCAATGATACCCAACCCAAACTATGAAGACGAATATGCAGAATTGAAAAAAATGGCTGACGAAACCATGTTTATTGATTTTGGTTTTGGTATTGAAACAGGTGCAAAGATTGATGGCTCTTCTGCATTTGATACATCTGTATCCGGTTTGAATGTGTTGGGATATGGACAAGATGAAAATGGTATGCCAAATAATGTTGTGGTATTATTGGGACAGATGGCAGATGCTTTGGAACAAGATGAATTGGATACCAAAGCATTTGGAGATATGACAGATAAATTTATAGAAGCAAAAAATTATACTGCTGACTTTGTGGCAGATTTGGGTACAAGAAGTGAATTTTTGGAAAATACAAAAACAAAATTGACAAGTACCGTAGATACCATCAATAAACAGATTATTTCTGTGGAAGATGCGGATATGCCGGGTGCAATTTCCATGTATGTGTATCAACAATATGCGTATAATGCAGCATTGAAAGTAGGACAAAGTATCTTATCACAATCTTTTATTGACTTTATGAGATAATTTTAAGAACGGGCAAAAAGGGGGTACCGAAAAATGGAACAATTACTTAAAATTACAAGTGTGCCGATTGCATTTGAAATGAAAATCAATAATGCACACTTAGAATATAAGAATGGTACTGCGGATATGGAAATTTCCAGAAATGATGGGAAAATGACAATCAAAAGCAGCCCCATTCGTATCAATATTGATACGTTTGAAGCAAGAAATTCTATCACACCCACAACATTCAACAGTGTGAAAGAATTTGCTGCAACAGGAAAAAACATGGCGTATGAAGCAACAGCAAGTATGGCACAACAAGGACGTATGTTACTGAAAGCAAAGATAGGTGAAGACGTTTTGGGCAATATCATTCAATCGAATACAGATAAATACTTTCACGTAAAAGAAGCCAATGTCGGATTTTTGCCGGAAAAACAAGCAGACATTAGTTGGTCTAAACCGGATATTACCATTGATTATCAAATGGATAGACTGAACTTTGACTGGCGTATTATGAAAGGGGACTTTGAATTTATCCCCGGCGATATTGAAATGACCATCACACAATATCCAGATGTAAAAATTGAATATCTTGGCGGCCCGATTTATGTACCAAAGAGTGCAGACCCTAACTATGAGCCGATTGATGTAAAAGCTTAAACATGACACAAGGACGGAGTGACAACGAATATGGAAATGGAAACCAAATATTTTGGGAAAATGTCTTACACAGAGGAAGAAGAAATTTATTTTGAAAATGGGCTGTTTGGATTTGAAGATGCAAAACACTTTATCTTAATTCGTTTTGATAATGAAAGTGGTAATATACTTTGTTTGCAAAATATAGAAGATAACAATTTGGCATTCACATTGATGAATCCGTTTGCGTTTTTACCGGAATATGCACCTGTTCCATCGGAAGAGGATATCAAAAAGGTTGATGCAACAGACGGCAGTGAATTGCTTTTTTATAACATCTGTGTAATACAGCCAAATGTAAAAGAGAGTACTGTAAATCTGCGTTCTCCTCTTGTTGTCAATCCAGAAACCAGAAAAGGAATTCAGGTAATATTGGAAGATACTCAGTATTCTTTTAAGTATGAATTTCAGAAATTTTTAAAGGAGGACTGAGTGTATGCTGGTATTACAAAGAAAAGCCGGAGAATCTATTGTCATTGGTGATGATATTGAAATTGCAATTGTATCTGTGGGGGCAACTTCTGTAAAAATTGCAATTCAAGCACCAAAGGAACTGGTGATTTTACGAAATGAGCTTGTGGAAACAGTTGATGTCAATAAGTCTGCGGCTGCAAAAGATGTGAACGTAGAATATTTGAAAAACTTTATTGCAGCAAACCGCAAAAAAGGACAAGAAACACAATATAAAAAAAGTTTGGATAAAAAAAGAAAGCAGCAAAAGCCGATTGAAAAACAACAAAGCTGTTTTGCAGAAGAAAATCAAACAGAAAACCAAGAATAATAAAAAATGACAGTTTGTATTGCAAACTGTCATTTTTTTATATTACATTGTTTTTAATCTTTGCATAATGAGGTTAGGAATTTGTTCACAAGAGGCTTGTATACAAACACCACCAAGATTGTAAGCCACCATAGGCATACCATATACAACACAAGATTCTTTGTTTTGTCCAATGGTATAAGCACCATTCGCACGCATTTTGCAAAGACCAGATGCTCCATCACGCCCCATACCGGTCAATATAATACCGATGGCATTTTGTTTTACAGTGTCCGCAACAGAGTTGAATAATACATCAACAGATGGCTTATGTCCACTGACTTTTTCACCATCAAAGCAATTTACCGTATATTCTCCGCCAATTTTTACGACTTTCATTTGTTGGTCACCAGGGGCTAACAATGCCTGCCCCGGTATGATTTTATCCCCATGTACTGCTTCTTTGACATTGATTTTGCAGATGCGGTTCAGTCTATCGGCGTACATTTTTGTAAAGCCGGGTGGCATATGCTGTGTGATGACAATACCGGGCATATTTGCCGGCAAGTCTTTCAATATGCTCAATGTTGCCTCTGTACCACCCGTAGAAGCCCCGATGGCAATGACAATCGAGGATAGCTTGGAAGAGGGAAAAGAAGATGGCAACGGCATAGGAGCAAAATTTCTGGCTGCCGGTTGTGGTTTTGCAAGACGCACTTTGGAGTTTGCAGCAATCGAAATTTTGCGAATTAATTCTGTGATAAATATGGCGGTCGAATTATCTTTGGTCATATCCGGTTTTCTGACAAAATCCACTGCACCGGCAGATAAGGCGTCAAATACCGTAATATTCAAAGAAGAAACCAATATGACGGGAATGGGGTGTTTGGGCATTAACTGCTTTAAGAAATCAATCCCATTCATACCGGGCATTTCCACATCTAATGTAATGACGTCCGGACGCAACAAAGGAATTTTGCGTTGTGCATCAAATGCGTTGATGGCATAACCAACAACTTCAATATTTTCTTGTTGTGATAAGCGGTCAATTAAGACTTTACGAAATAGAATGGAGTCATCTACAACCAAGACTCGTATTTGTTTACGAAGCATGTTTTATATCATCCTTTCTGCTTTGGCGACAAATTAAAGTATACAAAAACGTGATAACATATCGCTTCCACAGGTCATATGATATCGGTTTGTATGATTTTATATTATAACGGTTTGCGATAGGTTGCTGGCATAATATATTGATAGGAACTGTTTGCCCGATTTACGCTTTCAGAATGTCCGATGAACAGATAACCACCCGGATTGGTTGCCTGATAAAAACGTTGCACCAAGGCATCTTTTGTGGGTTGGTCGAAGTAAATCATAACATTTCTGCAAAAAATCACATCAAATGGTATTTTGAAGCGAATGGGCTCCATTAAGTTAAATGTCCGAAAAATGACATTGTTTTTCACACTGGGTTTGAGCAATAATTTGCCACCAACGCCAGGGGTGAAATATTCTGTTTTCCAATGAGAAGGGACATCTTTTAATGCATCAGCAAAGTATTCCCCTTTCATGGCTGTGGATAAAGCATTTTGTGAAATATCGGTTGCCAGTATGCGAGTATCCCAACTGCCTGCCTGTTTTCCAAAATAGTCTTTTAACAGCATTGTCAGTGTGTAAGGTTCTTCCCCAGAGGAACAACCGGCACTCCATATGCTCAGTACCTTATTCTTTCTGGTCGCAGTCAAGTATGGAAGGATTGTGTTTGTAAAATAGTCGAAATGGGCTCTTTCTCGCATAAAATAAGTATAATTTGTGGTCAATTTATTGAGCAAGATTTCGATATCCGCATCATTTTTGGTACTGGTGATATAGTCCACATAAGCAGAAAAATTATGATATCCCATAGATTGTATGGTAGTACCCAATCGACTTTCAATCAGTTGCATTTTTTTAGAGAGGTCAATGCCAAAATTCTGATGCATAAATTTGACCAATCTCAAAAAATCTTTTTGTTCAATCTTTATCATAAAACCGTCCTCTATTTTACATATCAAGCATTATGCCCGACTGAGTGCCACTTGGTCAAGTACCAGCATGGTACTTCCATCAGAAAGTGTAATCATGCCATTTACCAATTCTTCATAGTTGTTTGCTGTTGGAGGAGAAATCATACTGGTATCAACATCTAAAACCTGTCTGACAGAGTCTACCAAAATACCAATCATGATGGTGTCAATGTTTAGAACGATGATACAGTTGCTATTATCTTCTTTGATATATTCGGGTTTGTTCATACGCAAACGAATATCAACAATTGGAATAATTTGTCCTCTCAAATTGATAATCCCTTTGATATAATAGGGTACCATAGGTAAAAATGTGATATTGTGATTGATGATGATTTCTGTGACATATGCAGCATCAATACCAAAGAACAAACCGTCTGATACAAATGTCAGATATTTTCTGATATTTTCGGAAGAAACGGCTGCATCGCTGTCGGCAGTGAAATTTGTATTTGTTTCGTTAGACATAACGGTTCCTCCTTGTTTAGTTGATATGATGTGCACTTGTGTATAAGTTCAGCACATCTAAAATAATACTGATATTACCATCGCCCAATATGGTACAGCCTGCAACACCGGAATTTTTGATGTTAAAGCTGTTCAAATAAGAAGGTAATGGTTTTACAACGACTTGTTGCTCACCCAACAATTCATCTACAAACAAGCAGTAAGATTTATCGCCGGATTCTACCCAAATGATGATACCATCTTCCACATTTGTGATGTCTGTTTCCAAATTATATAATTCATGCAGGCGAATGACAGGATAAAATTCATCCATACGTTTGATAACCTCAGTATTATTGACATTGCGAATGATTTCGTCAGAAGAAACTTTGAAGGATTGACGAATGTTGTTGATGGGGATTGTGAAAATGGAGTTGCCCACAGCAATTTCCATACCGTCTACGATTGCCATAGTCAAAGGGATTTTCAATGTCGTGCAAGTACCTTCGCCCACTTCGCTTGTGATGCTAACAACACCACCGACTTTTTCCACATTTTTCTTTACAACGTCCATGCCAACACCACGACCAGAATATTCGGTTACTTCTTCATTTGTGGAAAAACCGGGCAGCATCAGCAAATTGAGGATTTCTTTTTTGCTGTATTCAGACTCGGGTTTTGTCAATAAGCCGTTTCTTTGTGCTTTTGCCAAAACAGCTTCGGGATTGATGCCTTTGCCATCGTCAATGATGGAGATGATAACTTCGCTTCCGGTATGTTCTGCGGATAATGTGATTTTTGCTTTTTCACTTTTGCCAAAAGCGGTACGCTCGGATACATCTTCTTCAATCCCATGGTCCATGGAGTTTCTGACAATATGCATAATTGGGTCACCGATACAGTCAACGATGGCTTTATCGACTTCTGTATCTTCCCCAATGATGACCAATTCGGTAGGTTTGTTGAGTTTTTGGCTCATATCACGCACAATACGGTTCATTTTTTGGAATACACCGGAAATGGGTACCATACGAATGGACATCACAATATCCTGCAATTCGTCTGTCAATTTTCTCAGCTGTCTTGCAGATTTTGTAAAGCTATCCAGTTTTAAGCCGGAAAGTTCGGGGCAAGAGGTTACCATAGATTCTGTGATAACAATTTCCCCAACGATTGCCATTAAATTATCCAGTTTTGACAAGTTTACGCTGATTAAGCTTTGTTTGTTCTGGTGTGCGGCAGCATCTTGTTTTTGTGGTGCAGGCTTTGGTGCAGGTTTTTTTGTTTCTTCTTTTTTGGGCTGTGCTTGCGTAGGTTGTGCAACAGCGGGTTCTGCGACCGGTTTTTCAACTTCAACAGCAGCCAGTTCGGGTTCATCGGGAGCATTGGCAATCACTTCATATGTTTGGATATTGTTTTGCCCTTTGATGATACCGATTGCTTTTTCCACCAAATCATCATTGGCAAAACCAATATAAAAGCCATTGTCTACAATTTCGTGCATAGAGTCGGAGTTGGTTTCGATGTCACTTGGATAAAATGTAAATTCCGGGCAAGCGTCATGCAAAGCCGTTACCAACATAAATGCACGCAAGTTTTCCATACCACAGCCTTCGTCAAAGAAAATGTGAATGAAATAAGGGGAATTGTCCGGCAGATTTTTTTGTTCGGAAACCGTTGTTTCTGCTGTTTTTGGTGTTTCTGCGTCAGATGTTTCACCTGTTTGTTCAAAATGTGCCGTAATTTTATTGACAAAAGCATTAATTTTTTCTATATTGCTGTCGATATTATCAGTAAGAGGTTCTGCATTTTCTATTTTTTCGATTTCAGAACGCATAAAATCGATTGCGTTAAACACCAAATCGAAAAGTTCATGATGTTCTGCCTCGCTGCAAGTTTCATCGAAGGAATCTACACCATGATCACGAATGAGGAAGAACAAGTCTTCTATTTTGTGAGCGGTTGTCATCAACGTAGAAAATTCCATCATTGCAGAAGAACCTTTGATGGTATGCATGATACGGAAAATTTCGTTTACATCATCCAGTGTAAACACTTTTGATTTTTCCGCATTGAGCAAAACACCATCAAGTTGTTCTAAAAGTGTATTTGTTTCGAACAAATACATATCAAGCATATTATCCATGCTGTTATCCATGATATTTTACACCACCTTAAATGTTTTTGTAGATATCAAAACTATCTTATATTTATATATCGTCAAAAAAATAAAAAAGTTAATAGTAATATTGTAATAATATTGTAAGAAGGTGAAATTTTATGTCAGATATTTTGAAAGTCAGTGTCCCAACGTCGGGGTATGAAAATAATACAAGAACCAATCCCATTGGTGTCAATGATACCAATATTCAAAATATTGTAGACCCGTCTAAGGTCATGCGTCCGGACGGACAAAGTGGGAATGCAGAAAAACAGCTCTCCCTCAATTATGAATCTAATTTTGATAATTTTATTGCGGCATTGAAAAAAAATCCCAGTATGATTGAAACATTTTCCCAGTTGTTTTTTCAAATGGGAATGGAAGTGCAATCAGGTATCAAAACGGATTTTGCACAAGAAATTGCAAAATTTATGCAGTTGTTGCAAATGTCAGAAGGAGATTTGCTGAAATTTTTGAAAGAACAGTTCAACGGTGGTGTACGGTTTCATGGAAAATTCTTTCAAGGTTTGCAGCAAGTACTGTATAAAACAAATTCTGCGGAATTGCAAAGAGAGATACTCTATTTTTTGAAAACATACAATAACGTAGATGCAGCCCCTTCCACAATGAAGAATATGCAATCCATATTAAAAAATATGTTGAAGTATCTACCTTCCAGTTTTCGACAAGATTTATCACAGTTGGTGGAACAACTGCAATCTGCGGGTGGTAAAACACAGCTTGGTGCAAATGCGGAACAACTGCAAATATTGAAACAAAGCATTGTGCCGCTGCTTTCTGCGTATGTAAAGCGTACCAATGATTTGGGTGCTGCCAGAGATATGATTACCATGTTGACACTCAATATTGCAAAATATGAAACGGGAAATTTTGAAAAATTGCAGCAAAGTCTGTTGAAATTGATGGATTTCAAAGATTTCAGAAAAGAATTTCCGGATATGGATTTGCAGACATTGGAAAAAATGTTGACACAGAAACAAACCAATGAACAAATAGACCAATTTTTATCATTGTTACAAAGTGGTGTCAAAGGAGAAGGCGGTTGGGAAAGCAAAACCGTATTTCAAAATATTATGCAGGCGTTGTTGGTCAATCAAAGTGTATATATGCCGTTGTTACACTTTATGCTGCCTGTGGAATTGCTTGGAAATCTGATGTTTTCTGAAATTTGGATAGACCCCGAAAGCGAACAAAGCGATGGCAAAGGCGGTACAAAGCACGTCAAAAAATTATTGATAAAGTTTGACATTCAAGATGTTGGATTTTTTGATTTGATTATTGCTGAGGAAAATAGTACAATAGATTTACAATTATATTATCCAAAAGCTTTGATGCCGATGGAGAAAAACATTAAAAAAGATATTGCGGCTTTGATTGAAAAAAATGGATTGACATTACGTTCTGCTTCTTTTAGCCAATCAATCAGACCAAAAACAATATCAGAGGTTTTCCCAAAAATCTATGAAAGGAAAAATGGAGTCAATGTCAAAATCTAAACTTCACACAAATCAAAGAGCGGTGGCTTTACGGTATGATGATGGTGCATTTGCCCCCGTCATTATTGCGTCCGGTATGGGGCATATGGCAGAAAAAATTGTGGAAACCGCAGTAGAGCATAATGTGCCGGTTTATGAAGATAACTCTTTGGCAACGATATTATCTCGTTTGGAATTGGGGCAAGAAGTGCCGGAAGAATTATTTCGTGCCATTGTGGATATTTATGTCTATTTTTTGAATTATTCCCCAAAAGGCATACCAACAAAACAGCAACATCAAGAAGATAATCAACAACAGCAGGCAGTGCAAAAAATAGAAGAACTAGGTGAATTGCAAGAATTAGAGGAATTACAAGGTGAGTAATCAAAAAAGGGTGGCGAAGAAATGAAGGATAAGGTTGTAATTTTAGACGAGATGGGAAAGTATGAGGGAACAGGCTTGGTGCATTGTAATCATGAAAGAACAGATGCAACCATTCACTTGGACGAACAAGAAATCATAGATCCTGCACAGTTTCCAAAAGACAAAGTCATAAAATTGATTGTCAGAGGAAGTTATTATGAATTATATATGGCAAAGGTAGAGCAGTATGATGAAGTTACCGGAAATCTGCGTATTTATGAGATGACCAATGATGAACAAAGCATGAAAGAGGACTTAAAAGTAGAAGTCAGCTATAAAATCAATATCATATATTATGAAAATCAGGATATGATTAGTATGACAGCAGAAATGAGAGATTTGAGTGCCGGTGGTTTTTGTTTCGAATTGGCACGCAGTCTGGAAGTGGAAAAAGAATATGAAGCGGTATTTTCTTTCTTGGAAGAAGCAAGTATCATTCGCTTCAAAGTCGTAAGAAAAATTTATCACGATACAGATGATAAATATATCTATGGCTGTAAATTCTTGCATTTGAGCAGAAAAGAAGAAGAGTTAATTCGTAAAAAAGTGTTCTTAATTGTTTCTCAAAGAAGACAACAACAAAGATAAACAAAAGAAAAGCAGTCAATCAACAAAAGAAAGGAAGTGTATGAAAACAATGGGGAAGAAGTTTTTTGCGTGTGTGATGTCATTGATGCTGTTATTGAATACATTTGTACCAATACAAGGTACTGAGACAGCATATGCAGCAAATGCACCTTTGGGTGTGGCAAATCATTGGGCACAAAAGTATTTGGAAAATTTATTTGCATATGGGATTATGCGTGGTGACCAAAATGGGAACATGAATCCGGATATTCCCATTACCAGAGCAGAGTTTGTATCTATGATAAACCGTGCTTTTGGGTACAGAACATATCAGAAAGCAGGCAATCCATTTTCTGATGTAAAACCAACCGCTTGGTATGCAGATGATATTGCAATCGGATATCAGTATGATTATTTTGCCGGCATAACAGGATCCAAGGCAGACCCAAATGGGTACCTGACAAGGGAACAGGCGGTTTCTTTGCTTTGCAGAAATATCAAATTGGAAGAAAAACAAGGCGAAATTTTGGGCTTTGTGGACAGTAGAAAATTTGGGAATTGGAGCAAAGGTGCCATCGGGGCATTTTTAGAAAAAAAATATGTTTCTGGTTATAAAAACAACACATTCCGCCCGCAAGCTTATATCAGCAGAGGTGAAGTGGCAAAAATTATGTCCGATATTATCGGGAAATGGATTTCCAGACCCGGTACATACCGTCATGGCGTGGTACATGGCAATGTGATGATTAGCAATTCCGGCATTACATTGGAAGATACCGTCATCATGGGGGATTTGTATATCACCGCAGGGGTTGGTACCGGATATGTAAACTTAGACCATGTGACCATTACCGGTGACGTTATCATCAGTGGTGGTGGTTCCAGTAACGTGGGGGAAAACAGTATCAATTTCAAAAATTCTCATGCAAGCCGTTTGATTTTGGACGGACAAAAGGACAAAACCATTGCCGTTGATGCAATCGGTAATACCGTGATTGCAAAAACAATCGTAAAAACAAATTCTTTCTTGGAAAACTTTGGAGATTACAAACAGGGTTTTGTCGATGTAGAAGTAAAAGGTGAACCGGATACATTGTTGACCGTAGCAGGCGATTATCAAAAAATCACTGTGAAAAATCCGAAAAATCAGTTAAAAGTCGGAAAAGGCTACATCAGAGATTTGTATGTAGATGAAGATGCCGAAGAAAGTTCTGTTTTACTTGAAAAAAATGCAGAAGTGGCAACTTTGACACTGGAAGCAAAATGTAAAGTGACAGGCTTGGGCGATGTAGGAACTTTGGTTGTCAACACAGATGGTGCAGAAGTTGCTATGTGGCCAGATGAAATTCAAATTCGTCCAGGGTTTACAGCAAAAATAAATGGCACGGAAATGACAAGCAGTGATGCAGAAGAATATTCCGCAACACCTCGTATTTTGGCCGGTTATCCAAAAGAAGACGAAGTGGGTTCTTCCAAAGCAACCGTGAAGTATAAAACCAATAAATCCGGTCAGTTGTATTGGGTGATTACAGATACAGAATTTGCAGATGATATCAAAGAAGAACATATTTTGGAACCAAAAAGAGGGAAAAATATTGTTGCTTCCGGTAATGCACCCATCAAAGAAGCAGAAGAAGAAATCAAAAGCACAATCAGCGGCTTGTCAAAAGAAACCAAATACACCATTTTGTCTGTACTGGTGGATTCCAGAGATAAAGTCAGCTATGTGAAAGAAAAAGATTTGAAAACCATTGATGACAGTGTTCCTACTTTTGTCAGTGGTTATCCGAAAATATCTTCTGATGCAGGGTCTTCCTTGGATATTGCCATTGCACCTTCTAAGAAAGTAACTGCATATTGGGCAGTATTCCCCTCTGGTAGTGCAGCCCCCAGTGCACAGGATATGAAAAAAGATAAAATTGCAGGTGCTTTGGCATCTGGTAAACAAACAGGATTGGTACCAAATGTGGAAAAAGTGATTACCGCATCAGGTTTGAAAGAAAAAACAAAATATGATGTATATGTTTTGTTAAGCGATGGGGAAAGAAATTCCGCACTACATAAATCCACAGCAACCACAAAAGATACCACGCCGCCGGAAATTCTTTCCGGTTACCCAAAACAATGGGAAGCAACAGACAAAACCATTGATGTCAATGTGAAAGTCAATGAAGACAGTACGGTATATTGGGTATTGGAAAAAAGAGGTACAGAATTCCCGCCTCCGATTGTAAATCCGGATACAGGCGAAGTCATCAAACCTGCTTTGGACTCCAAGGAAGCAAGCGAAGCTGTCATTATGGGGAACAATGTTTTCAAAAAAGGCAAAATGAATGCCAGAGAAAATATGGAAATTGTTTTGAAGCTGACAGGTCTGCAAGAACAGGCAAGCTATGACTTGTATGTGGTTGCACAAGACGCATCTAAAAATATATCCAAAGTGAAAAAATTGGCTGTCAAAACAAAAGATACTGTGCCACCAGAGGCAAGTTTGGAATTTTCCGAAGATATGGAAGGCAGACCAAGCACAAAAGCAGATATTACATTGTGGTTCAGTGAAGAAGTTTGGGATTATCAGTCCAAAAAAACACTGACACCGGAAGATGTGAAAAAAAATGTTTTGCTGTATCGCATTGTAGATGCGAATGAAACAAAAATAGAGTTTGATGAAACAAAACTGGAAATTGGTATATCTCCGGAAGGTAGAAGTTTTATTAAATTTACACCTGCTGCATTGGGCTTACACAGTGGTACAAAATATGTGTTTGAAGTGTCCAATGTTGTAGATACTTCCAATAACCGTATCAAAGACAAATATCGTGATAATCTGCATTTTGAAACAATACCACCATTGTTGCAATTAACCAAAATGAACGATGATGGTGACATGGATATTATTTTCCGTGCAGAACCACAATCCGGTGATACGGAGGATACTGTATTGTATGATATGGTATTGGAATCTGATTTGATGGTACGTTTTGACTTGTACAAAAGAGAAATCAACCCAGAAGAAAATATTGGCACAGCAGAATGGGGCAAACCATTATACGAGGTTTATATTGACAAAAATGGGGCAACCACATTAGGATACGAAGACTTTGAAGAACGCAGAGCAAATAAAGAACCAGATGCACCGGACCCTAGACTGGAATTCCCGAAATTCTCTGATTTGAAACCGGTAGAGTATGGTATGAAAGTAAAGTCCATCAATGGTATCACAGACAGAGGCAGCTGGAACCAAAAATTGACAGTGCGTGTGAAAGCAGCCATTGGTTCTTATGGTACATTGAGCAAATTGGCAGCAGCACCAAAAGATTGGGACGATGCATTGGCAGAAGGTTTGACAGCAATACATAATCCAAGCAACTTTGCGATTGTACGTTCCTTCTTGGATACCACACCTCCAAAATTCAGAGATACTTATCCAAGATTGGGAACACCTGCGGCTGATGGAGGAAAAGAAAACGAATTCATCGGGGACACATGGATTTCCCCACAGGTTATGACAGATAAAAAAGCAACGATGTACTATTTGGTTGCAACAAAAGGCAGTGTGACAGAAGATACATTAACCGCAGAAAAATTGATAGGTGGTACTGTCAGACCAAAAGGCAGTGTTTGGGGAACATATGACATTGTCAGTGGTGATGCATTGTTTGACTTCCCAGTGCAAGGTTTGGTACCACAAACAGATTATGTGCTTTGGTATTGCTTGAAAGGTGCTGCGCCAACACCTTCCAAGGTATTCCAAAAACCATTTAGAACAAAACAGATTACAGTACCAAAATTGGATACAAAAAATGTAACCAGACAAGAAGATTCTGTTGATGTAGATGTGCGTTCCGATAGAACAGCAAGTATACAATGGATTTTGATGCCTGACAGTGACGCAAAAAAATATTTGGTAAAAAATGAAGAAGGCGAATATATTCTTGATGCGAACAAAATAGAAGGCTTGAAAAAGAAAATTTTGGAAGCAAAAGTCGGGAATGAAGCCATTGTCGACGCCGGTGGCGGATTGACAACATTTGAAGGTGCAGACAATGAATACAAATTCTCTGCAAAAGTCACAGCAAGAAATATGAAAAAAGAATTGAGTTATACATTCTTTGCCGTTGGGCGTGCAACATTGGACGATGGCACAACACAGGTAGGGGAATGGTCTGTTCCGTACTTTACCATGGGCATTCGTACCACAGACAAGACACCTCCGGATATTATCGTAAAAGGACAACCCAACAGAAAGAATACAAAGGGATATTCCGGTGATATTTTGATTACATTCACAGAACCCGTGTATTATGTGGAAGATGATGGAGATGGTGTACCGGAAGCAAAACCATTGACACCGGAAAGATTTTATCAAGATTTGATAGCGAACAGCTGTAGAATTTTTGACAAAAAGACACAAATCAATTTGATCACATATACGACAGTGAGCGGTAAATCAGATGATGCAATGACATCTATCAGTTTCCGATATGCAGAGGCATCATCAGCATCTAGTATCACAGGAAATGAGCTAAGATTATGTGATAAAAACGTAAACGTGGCTGGTCGTGTAAGCATCGACTTTGATGATAGCATTAAAGAAAACGGTGACCCTAATGTGATTTCTCACGTGATTGGTTTCCAAGGAGGCTGGATTAAATAAATAAAATATTTGAATAAAGCAAAATCCGACTTTTTTAAGTCGGATTTTCTTTATTTATAAAAAATTTGACAATTTTTTTGGAATGTATTAATATTCTATTGTTTTATGACGATAAACTATATAGGGAAATTTTGAAAAAATAAATGGTGAGGAAGGGTTCGTATAAAATGGCTAAATTAAAAAAAGAGAAAAAACCAAAAAAACTCAAAGCGAAAAAACCGCCAAAACAAAAGAAACAAAAACAGCCAAAACCGCCAAAACAAAAGAAAACCAAAAATAAAAAAGCAGCATCGGAAGAAGACGGTGGTGGCAAGAAGTCAAAGAAAAAGATAGTATTGATTTTAATTATCATGGTTTTGTTGACATCAGCGGCAATCGGATTTTTTATTGTCAAAAACAAGGGCAAAAATATCGTTGTAGAGGCATATACAATCGGGGAAGACAGCGTATCTTCCATCACAACTGTTGTGGGCGAGAGAAAAATGAAAGAAACCGTTGTGTATGAGTTGGACGGTATCACCAAACAAGAATATATTTACAAAAAAGACAAAGACACAGAAACAGATTTGGAAACATATGAAACATATCTTTTAGATGAAGCGGATTTTATAGAAATAGAACCAGATGAGGCCCAAACAAAAGCCGAAAATCAAGAAACAGATAAAAACAAAGACGAACAGCAAGACGAAGAAAAAGAAAAAGAGGACGAAGAAGCACCGACACCAGTCGAAAGTTTCCATTATGCGGTTGCTTCTGTGGACGAAGGTTTTGTATTTCAGCTGGATATTGCAGTCTTGGAAGACCAATATGCCATTACAGTCAGCAAATATGAGGGCGAAGACCCAAAAGTGAAAAAAGAAAGAGAAGAAAAAGAAAAGGCTGAAAAAGAAACCCAGAAAACAGGGTTTACAAGAGACCAAGCAAGTGGTTCTTTTGATACATTTATTGATAATTTAGGGACATTGCCAAAGCCGATTGCAGAATATACCAAAATATTCGATGTTGGACAGGCTTATGTCAATGGGGAACTTTGTTATGGAATTACAGTGTATGAAAAAGACATGAATCAACAAAATAATTTTGTGGACAAATATTATGTTTCTTTGCAATCATCAAATATTTACCGTTACGACAACAAAACAGGAAAAAGCACGCTGGCAACAGTACCACCAAATGTGGAACAAGCAATCAGGACAGAGGGATTGGAAGAACAAAATGACAAAAAAGAGAAAGAACAAGATAAACAGAATGATACTGAAAATGAAAGAATCAATTAAAAAATATACAAAAGAAAATAAGAGACAGAAATATATGCATGATAGAGACAGAAAAATCTATCATGCTGTGGAGGGAATTTTATGTATCGGTTTCGTACAACATTTGAATTGAGTTATATGCAAATGACACAGTATGTCCGATTATATGCAAAAAGAGCAGATATGCCGGTGATGGTTGTTATGTATACAATCGCTGCTGTTTTTTTGGCAGGAGCCATCTACTTTGGTCTGGCACAAAAGGTATTTGAATCCATCTTTTTCATATTATTAGCAATTTGCAGTGTGGTGATGCGATATATTTTGATGATATTACATCATGAATTGCTTTTGAAAAAATTACCTTTTGCGATTGGCAGTCATATCAGTATGGAATTACAAGATGACTTTTTTCATGTAAATTGTTCAGGGCAAATGAAAAGTTACCTAAAAGGAGATTTGGACAAAATTGTATTGACAAATGGTGATTATATTTTATGGAAAAAGAGAAAACGTATGTTTCAAAAAAGAGATATTATTGTAATTCCTGCAACGGTATTGACAGATTTGATGCGTTCTGAGCTTGAACAATTTACTGCATAAAAATAAGGGTATCGGAGAAGGGTGCAGTAAATGCTGTATGATGGGGAGGAATTTATGGGAATGAATGTATATGTGGCAAGGCAGCCAATATTAAACTGTAATAAAAAAGTTTTGGCATATGAAATGTTGTATCGATATAGTGCAGAAAATGTTTTCAAAGAAGGTATGGACGGTACAACGGCAACAAAAAACTTAATCCATGATTTGATTATGAATTTTGGCTTTGACCATATCACCAATCATAAAACTGCATTTATCAATTTTACAGGTGCTGTATTATTGACGGATATTCCCTTTTTGTTGGAACCCGAAAAAGTGAAAATCGAGTTGCTCGAAGATATTATATATACAGATGAATTGGTAGAGCGTGTGCTGTTTTTGAAAGAAAAAGGCTATTCTTTTGCCATAGACGATTATATTGGGCAACATATACCGGAAAAAGTGTTGGACGCTGTGGACACCATCAAAGTAGATTTTATGTTGACGACACCGGAAAAGAAAATACAAATTGCCAAACGTTTCAAAGATAAAAAAATATTGTTGGCAGAAAAAGTCGAAACAGAAGAAGATTTCGCTTTTGCCTGCAAACATGGATATACCATGTTTCAAGGATATTTGTTTTCAAAACCTGTGATACATTTTCGTCCTGCCAATGATGTTTCTATGGCAACATATTCCAGACTGATGAGAGAGTTTCGCAGAAAATCCGTTGATTTTGATGTGTTGACGAAAATTATTGAAAAAGATATGAATGCCTCTTATCATCTCATACAAAGAGCAAACACATTACAGTATTTTCGGAGAAACCGTATGCCAAACTTAAAAACTGCGTTGTTGATGATGGGGGTTGATGAGGTACAGCGATGGATTATGGTGTTGTTATTGAAGTCTTATGCAGACCAAAAAACAGAATCAGCCATCTTTTTGGCTTTGGTGCGTGCGGTATTTATGGAGCATCTGATACAGATTATAGACCGCAGAGCAGACGAAAAACAGGCATATATGGTTGGGTTATTTTCCATGATTGATGATAGCTCTAAAAAAGTTCTGCAAGAAATGGCAGGAAAAAATTCCGATTTTTCCCATATACAGGACATTTTTGATGGCAAAGGCGGTTTTATGAGCGAGTTGCTGGATTTTGTGATACATTATGAAAAAAATCAAGATGTGGCAGAGGAAGAAAAAATACAAGAATTTTTGGACAAGTATCACTTAAAAGCAGATGAAGTTGCTTATCTGTATGTCAGTTCTGTGTCATATTCTGATATTGCCTTAGAAGCTTAAATGAAACGAAATATAAAACATGGTTGAAAATCTTTCTTTTATATGAAGAAAGATTTTCATTGTTATTTGCACATTTTGTATGGGGAAACAGTATAAAAATGCATTTTTGAAGCGGGAGAGTTTGAAATGAATGATATGCAATATGCTGCCTTGGCGATGGATTATAAAAATATGATGTGTTATATTTGCGATATCAATACATATGAGATACTATATGTCAATCAAGCAACAAAAGATTTTTTTCTGCTGGAATCAAAAGAGAATGCAAAGTGCTATGAGGTATTTCAAAATGAAACGAAACCTTGCAGCTTTTGTCGCAATCATATGTTGCAAATCGGGCAGCCAATCCATTATGAAAAATATTACAAAACACAAAATCAATATTTGGAAGTCGAAGAACATTTGGTAAATATAGAGGGACGTATGTGTCGCATTGTATTTTCACAGGATTTGGCACTGCAAAAACAAAAGATGCAACGGTTGCAAATACGATTGAGTGCCGAAGAAACATTGGTCAGATGTATGCAAATATTGATGCAAGAAGCCGATACAGAGTCGGCAGTCAATCATATATTGGAAATTGTCGGAAAATTTTATCAGGCTTCCAGAGCATATATTTTTGAGAACAATCTCAAAAAAGGTGTCTTTCATAACACGTATGAATGGTGTGAAGAAGGTGTATGTCCGTATATTGAAAAATTACAAGATGTTTCCTTGCAGGCTATACAACCTTGGTTGGACAAATTTCAGGAAGATGGAGAAATTATGATATATTTTACAGAAAAGATGCAAGAAGTATATCCGGATTTGCCATTGCCCACAGGGTATGATGAGAAAAATATATTTTTGGTGCCGTTGATGCGGGAGCAGGAAGTGGTAGGCTTTATTGGGGTAGATAATTTGCAGGCAAATCAGGAACAAACGGCTTTGTTGCGTTCTATGGCATATTTTTTGTTGAATGATTTGGATAAACGAAGAAGATTTCAACAGTTGGAATATACCAGTTATACAGATATGTTGACAGGATTGCAAAATCGAAATAAATACTTGAAAATGTTACAGGAATATGAAAAGCACCCACCCAAAAGTATGGGTGTTGTGTTCATTGATGTCAATGGTATGAAAACAATCAATGATACCCATGGACATAGTTATGGGGATTTTATCATTAAGAAAATTGCAACCATTCTGCGTGCGTGTATGGGCAAAAATATTTTTCGCATTGGTGGAGATGAATTTGTTTCGTTATCCGAAAATATTTCCGAAACAGAGTTTGCAGAAAAAGTCCGCATTTTGCGAGAACATATGCAAGCAGACAATGAAGTTTGTGTTTCTATCGGAAGTGTCTGGAAAGAAGGGCAAGTCCATGTCAAAGAAGAAGTATTCGCTGCTGATGAATTGATGTATGAAGAAAAACAAGCATATTATAAAAATCTGGTCAAAGAAGGCAGAAGCAAAGCACATGATGTGGTGTAATGTGGAAACAAAGAGTCAACAATCCTATATTGTTGGCTCTTTTTGTATCATAAATCTATCCAAAACTGTAAGAAATTCGTAATTTTTGAAAATGCATTTTGTAATAACTCTATGATATAATGAATACATGAAAAAATGATGAGAATATTTCTGGTCATTTTATAATTTCATATGGAAAGGAGTGGCAATTTGAGCAAAAAAATCATTCGCATTCAAAATGTGACAAAGCTATATCGTATGGGGAATGAAGTCATACGTGCTGTGAATGGATTGGATTTGGATATTTACCAAGGGGAAGTTTGCTGTTTATTTGGTAAGTCGGGTTCCGGAAAATCGACATTGTTGAATTTGATTGCCGGATTGGAAAAACCAACAAAAGGAGAGATTATATTTCATAACCATCATATTGAACGTATGAATGAAAATCAGTTGGCAGATTTTCGACAAAAATATGTGGGATTTGTATTCCAGTCATACAATCTGTTGCCAACATTGACAGCCGCAGAAAATGTCATGTTGCCATTGATATTCAAAAATGTACCTGTAAAAGAACGCCATGAAAGGGCATTGAAAATGCTAAAAGCAGTCGGCTTGGAGGGGCGTGCCAATCACAAACCAAGTGAAATGAGTGGCGGGCAGCAGCAAAGAGTCAGCATTGCCCGTGCATTTATCAATCGTCCGCAAGTGGTATTTGCTGATGAACCCACAGGGAACTTGGATACAAAAACGACATATGAAATGATGGATTTGATTACAGGTCTTGCAAAAGAAAATCATCAGACATTGGTGATTGTCAGTCATGATATGGAATTGTCAGAATATGCACATCGCATTGTTGTCATGATGGACGGGAAAATTAAAAGTATAGAACAAAAGACGATGGACGAAAATACGGGAAAAGACGGAGGAGAAGAAGTATGAAAAAAACAGGTTTTCAAAAAACAATCGTATGGTTGTTTTCCTGTATCTTGTTGTTTGGTTTGGCAGTACCAAGTTATGCAGATGATGAGATTTCAATCAATGGGAAACCAGAGGTTTTTATCACCGGTAAGAGTGTGTATGAAATAGAAAACGGTACAGAAACAAGTGTAGATGTGCAAGTCAAAAACAAAGGTTCCGCTACGGCAGAGCATATTGTGGTGCGTGCAAAATCAGATGAGCCGGTTCCGCCATTTCAAATTTCATTCTCTGATGGGGAGAATGTAGGCAGTTTGGGTACAAATGGCAGTAAAATGCTCAGAATGCATATCAAAATGAATGAAACACCGGAAAAATCCATATATCCTGTGACGCTGAGTTATACATACCAAAATAGAGCAGGTGCTACATTTAGTGGTAGTGAAACCATACAGTTGCGTGTGAAGGGGTTTGATAAAGAACCGATATACTTATTTGAGAACATGAAAACAGTGCCGGAAAGTTTAACACCCGGACAGGGTGGTACTGTCAGTGGTACGGTGAAAAACTCCGGCAGCAAAGATATGTTGCAGGCGGAAGTATCCTTGGACAATCTGCAAACAGAAGGCATTAGTTTGAGTGGTGGTTTCAGCAGTATGCAGTTGGGAAATTTGGCTGTTGGAGAACAAAAAGCATTTTCTTTCCCATTGTCTGCAAGTGCAGATATGGCGGCAGGCAATTATCCGGTTACTGTCAAATTGAAATATCAGGACGAATTTGGAAAGGAGTTTGAAAAAGTACAAAACTATTACATCAGTGTGGGTGGAGCAAACGGAAAAGCAACACAGTTGGAAATTCGCAATATGAAAGAGCCACAGGGTGTTTTCGATGTAAACCAGAATTTTCAAATCACATTTGAATTATGCAACACCGGACAGACAACAGCAAAAGATATTGTTGTGCAGGCAGAGGGTTTGGAAGCAACTGCGGTTGTACCAAAATCCACAAGCATGAAAAATATTGCAAATTTGCCGGCAGGAAAAAGTATGCCGCTCTCCTTTACATTTGCAGGTACGAACCAAGCCTCTACACAAAACTATGCTGTACAGTTTACCGTGACATACAAAACAGGCAATACAAAAGAAGAAACATTCAAACAGTATGCAGGGGTAAATATTAGAAATGCAGAAAAAGACAAGAAAGACAAAGAAGCAAACGAGAGTGACAAAGATAAACCAACCAGTAAACCAAAAATCATTGTGAGCAAATATGTTTGTGACCCATTGATTGTTATGGCTGGGGAAGAATTTGACCTGAAAACAACATTGATGAATACACACCCTGTCAAAGGTGTGAAAAATATCAAAATGTTTTTGACATTGGCAGAAGAAACTTCTTCCGAAACAGAAAAATCCGGTAATATTTTTACGCCGGTAAACAGCAGTAATACCTATTATTTTGATGCGATTGCTCCAAAAAGCACCGTGGACAAAGAGTTGCGTCTGTATGTTGTGCCAAATGCACAGCCAAAGACATATACACTGACCGTCAACTTTGAATATGAAGATGCAGAAGGCAATGAATATACTGCAAAAGAATTACTGGGTATCAACGTAAAACAAACCACAGAATTGAGTATAGACGAATTTGTGTTGCCCGAAAGTGTGGAACAATATGCACCAATAACGGTTTCATTCAGTTATTACAACACAGGGAAAGTTGCATTGAACAATGTGATGTTCAAAATAGAAGGGGACGTGGATACACCAAACAAAAGTACTTATATCGGGAACATGGACCCAGGAGCAAGTGACTACTATGAAGCAACATTTACACCAAATACATTGGGAGAAGTCCCTGTCAGCATCATTGCAAGTTATGAGGACAGCAGTGGGGAATTGGTGGAAGACAGACGGGATTTTGTATTGAATGTGACAGAACCCATTCCCGTAGATGAAAATGCAGATATGAATATGGAAGAACCTGCTGCACCTGTCAACTTTAAGTGGATTGGTTTCATTGCGGGGCTTGTCATTGTAGCGATTGTTGTGATTGTGATTGTGTTGAAAAAACGCAAAAAGAAAAAAGAAGCTTCTTTGTTGGCAGATATTGACGACGACAAAGATGATGAAGAAGGGATTTCTTTATGAGTATCAGAGATTTGATTACAATGGCATTGAGAAACCTGTGGAAACGAAAATTACGTACATTTTTGACGGTGTTGGGTGTTATCATTGGTACAACTTCCATTGTGGTCATGGTTTCCATTGGGATTGGTATGAACGAAAGTTTTCAACAACAGATTGAACAATGGGGCAGTTTGCAGGTGGTGGAAGTGTATGGAGAAAATGATGGCGGTATGATGGTAGAAAGTTCATCTTCCAAAAAGCCAAAAAAACAACAGCCATTAGATGCAAAAGCCATTGACACCTTTCGGAAAATGAAATATGTGGAATTGGTGACACCAATTGTGCAAAGCTATGATTTTAAGCTGGTTGATGGTAAATTTGTCAATGAGTGCAACTTCATTGCAATGGAGCCAGCGGCGATGGAAGCCTTGGGTTATAAGGTGGAGGAAGGACGTGCATTGACTGCTGAGGACGAAGAAGGTATTATCATTGGTCGTGCGGTTATAGATGGATTTTATAATCCGAAAATGAGTTGGCAAATGCAACAACAATCCAAACCACCGGAACTCAATGTTATGGAAGATAAGATTTTGATTACCATAGACCATCAGTATGGTACAAGTGATGCAGATAAATCCGTGAAAGCGATGAAAACACCTGTTTTGGGTGTCATGCCTGATGAGGGCATGAATGGGTACAGTGTCATTTTGCCATTGAAACAAATGGAAAAATTACAAAAACAAAAAGAAGACTATTATAAAAAGAAAGACAGCACCTATAAAGGGGACAGAACCAAGAAAAAAGGTGTGTACGAACAGGTATCTGTAAAAGTGAATGATATCAACAAAGTACAGGAAGTGCAACAACAAATCAAAGATATGGGATTTCGGACATCGAGCCTGACAGAGGAATTGGAAACCATGAAAGAAACAACCAAAATGTTGCGTATGATGTTGGGAGCGATTGGTGCAGTATCTTTGGTTGTAGCGGCGATTGGGATTACCAATACGATGGTGATGGCAATTTATGAAAGAACCAGAGAAATTGGGATTATGAAAGTGATTGGTGCATCTTTACGAGATGTGAAACTGCTGTTTTTGACAGAAGCGGCATTTATCGGATTTGTGGGTGGTGTACTGGGTTGTGTGACCAGTTTTCTGATGTCAAAAATTGTAAATGTCTTTGCGGCACAGCAAGCAAGCGAAATGACATCTTCCATTCCACTGTGGCTGTATTTGGCATCGATTGGATTTGCAACGGCAATCGGCGTGCTTTCGGGATATTTGCCTGCAAAACGTGCCATGAAATTGAGTGCCTTGACAGCCATTAAAACAGAATAAAACAGTAAAATATACTCCTTTTGCAAAGGGGTATATTTTTTTTGAAAAATGTGGCAGAAAGGATTTTGCAAAAAAGGATACATTAAAACAGGAGGTGAAACAAATATGCTGGAAGTGGCAACCGCACCTGTGCTGATATTGTTGTTTTATTGCTATATTCGGGATAAATATGAAAAAGAACCGTTCAAATTGTTGGTTTGGGGCGTGATTTGCGGGGTGTATGTTGCGTTTGTGGTGTATGGTTTGGGAATGGCGATGGAGCGTGTGTTCCCGCATAAAGAAACACCATTGTACACGGCTTTTTTCAGTTCGGCTTTGGTAGAAGAAGGGATTAAATTTTTGTTTTTATATTTTTTGATTTGCCGAAACAAGGAGTTTAATGAGCCGTTTGATGGGATTGTATATGCTGTGTTTGTGTCTTTGGGCTTTGCTTGGATTGAAAATATGGTCTATGTGACACACCCGTTATGGGGTGGCATTGGTACGGCAATGGCAAGGGCTGTGATTTCTGTGCCGGCACATGGGTTTTTTGGTGTGCAAATGGGCTTTTGGTTTGGGGCATATCGTTTTGCAAACAAAAAATACGGTTTGGTGCTGGCGTTTTTGTTTGCGTATGTGTATCATGGTCTGTATAATTATTTTTTGTTGTGGCAATGGTTTGGTGCAAAAATATGTTTTGGGATATTGTTTTTGATTTTATGCATACATAGTGTATGTTGTATGCAGTATTTCTTAAAACATTCTCCATTTCGTCCCATAGGTGGATTTTCGTCCAGAAAACGGTAAAATTTTTTGTTTCGCTTGAAAAGATTTCAAAAAAGCGGTATACTGTTTATAAACCTATGATAAAATAAATACGGCGGAGGAAATATTGTGATTGAAGCAATCAGCTGTGGCGGTGTTGTGATACACAGATGGAAAATTCTCTTGCTTTATAAAAACCAAAATGGCAGATATATGGGGTGGGTATTGCCAAAAGGCACAGTCGAAGAAAATGAAACATATCGCCAAACCGCACTCAGGGAAGTCAAAGAAGAATCCGGTGCAACAGGCGATATCATCAAGTATGTTGGCAAAACACAATATACCTTTAAGGGCGGCGATGATACCGTCAACAAAACGGTACATTGGTATCTGATGAGCACAAATTCTTTTTACTGCAAACCCCAAAGCGAAGAATATTTCGCAGATGCAGGATTTTATAAATTCCATGAGGCATATCATTTGCTGAAATTTAACGACGAACGCCAAATTTTGAAAAAAGCATACTATGAATATAGTGAAATGCGAAAAAACAAGGAATTTTTGAAAAAGAAATTTCTGCAAAACAAAATATGAAAAGGAGCGGGAAAAATATGAAAAAGTATTTTGAAGCAAGACCTACTTTAGGAGATTTGAGAGAAAAAATCGTTATTTTGAAAGATGATGACGACAAAAAAAATATCTTCTTGATATTGGCTATTTTGACAGCAGTATTGGCCGTGGTTTCTTTGGGTGTTGTATATTTGCTCAAAACAAAAATGAATGATGCATATGACGAAGATTGGGATTATGATTGGGACGACTTGGACGATGAATGTTGTGATGACGATTGCTGTTGCACAGACAGCGATGTAGACAGCTCTGTAAAAGTAGAACAAGTATAATTTCTGCATCTTGTCATGCAAAATGGGCTGATATGGGTGAGCATAGGACAATCATGTTTTCTTGTGTCAGCCTGTTTTTGAAATTTTGCGGGACGGGTACGACAAATGCGGGACGAAACCCGACCAAAGAGGTGAACGTATGAAAGACGAATTGCAACTATTGCGAAAAATGATTCCGGATATGGCAGAAGAAATGGTCAAACGCTACCGTATCCTGAAAACGGTCAAATTATTGGAGCCTTGCGGCAGAAGGCTTGTGGTGCTGTCTTTGGGTATGACAGAGAGAACAGTACGCAGTGAAATAGAAAAATTGAATGCACAAGGGTTGGTCAAGGTTTCCAAAACCGGTATGTCTGTGACAGAAGAAGGCAGTTTGGTTTTGGAAGGTTTATCCGAACTGTTTGGAAAATTGACCGGTATGGCGGCTTTGGAAGAAAAAATAAAATCCATATTAGGTGCAAAACGTGTGATGCTTGCACAGGGAGATTGTCAAGAAAGCGAGCGAACTGTCAAGGAAATGGCACATATGGGGGCAAGAGCGTTGCTGGATATTGTCAAACGCAACAGTCGTGTGGCAATCGCAGGCGGCTCTACCATGGCGGAATTGGTTGATGCCATTCCGGATACGGCAACCAAAAAGGCAGAAATGATATTGCCTGCAAGAGGCAGTATTGGCAGAAAATTGGAATTGCAGGCAGATACATTATGTGCAAAAATGGCAGAAAAAATCGGAGCGGAGTATCGTATGCTCCATCTGCCCGATAATTTGAGTTTGAATGTATTGGAAGAAATGAAACAAGAGCCGGAAGTTGCAGAAACCATTACAGAATTGCAAAATTTGGATATTTTGATGCTTGGTGTGGGCGATGCGATGGAAATGGCAGAAAAACGCCGTTTAGATGGTGTGATAAAAGAAAAATTGAAAAAAGAATGTGCTGTTGCCGAAGCCTGTGGGTATTATTTTAATTATCAAGGGGAAGTGGTGTATGAAACCAATTCCATTGGGGTAGATTTTTCAAAGGTGCATACCATCAAAGATGTGATTGTATCTGCCGGTGGAAAGAAAAAAGCGGCTTGTCTGTTGGCTTTGAGTAAAAGTATGCCAAATGCAATTTTTGTATTAGATGAAGGCGCAGCATTGGAAATGTTGCGTCTGATGGAACAGTGATTTTGAAATGCAAAAACAGAAAGGAGCATTTTTATGTTACAGAAAAAAACGGTTGATGATTTGCAGGTAAAAGGAAAAAGAGTTTTGGTGCGTTGCGACTTTAACGTACCTTTGCAAGATGGTGTTATCACAGACGAAAATCGTATCACAGCAGCTTTGCCCACCATTCAAAAATTGCTTGCAGATGGTGCAAAAGTCATTCTTTGCTCTCATATGGGCAAACCCAAAGGGGAAGTCAAACCGGAATTGTCTTTGGCTCCCGTTGCAAAAAGACTGTCCGAACTGTTGCAAAAAGAGGTTGTATTTGCAAAAGATGATGTGGTTGTGGGAGAACACGCAAAAAATGCGGTTGCCAATATGAAAGATGGCGATGTTGTGTTATTGGAAAATACACGTTTCCGCAAAGAAGAAACCAAAAATGAAGAAAATTTCAGCAAAGAATTGGCATCTTTGGCAGATGTGTATGTCAATGATGCGTTTGGCAGCAGCCACAGAGCACATTGTTCTACCGTTGGGGTGACAGAATTTGTGCCGGAATGTGCCGTAGGCTATTTGATGGAAAAAGAAATTGCATTTTTGGGAAATGCAGTCAACAATCCTGTACGTCCGTTTGTGGCAATATTGGGCGGCTCCAAAGTATCTGACAAAATCAATGTCATTAACCATTTGTTGGAAAAAGTGGACACATTGATTATCGGCGGTGGTATGGCATATACATTTGCGGTCGCACAAGGCGGTCATGTAGGCGATTCCTTGCTGGAAGCAGATAAAGTGGAATATGCAAAAGAAATGATTGCAAAAGCAAAACAAAACGGTGTGAAATTGTTGTTGCCCATAGATACTGTTATCACAAAAGAATTCAAAAATGATACAGAATACAAAACAGTACCTGCCGGTGAAATCCCTGATGGTTTTATGGGATTGGATATTGGCGAAGAAACAAGAAAATGCTTTGCAGATGCCATCAAAGATGCCAAAACAGTGGTTTGGAACGGCCCTATGGGTGTATTTGAATTTGAAAACTTTGCACATGGTACAAAAGCCATTGCAGAAGCAATGGCAAATATTGATGCAACAACCATTATTGGTGGTGGGGACTCTGCGGCAGCAGTCAACCAAATGGGATATGGGGACAAAATGACACATATTTCCACTGGTGGCGGTGCTTCCTTGGAATTTTTGGAAGGAAAAGCATTACCCGGTGTAGTAGCAGCAGATGATAAATAATTTTGGACATAAGGAAGCGACAAAACAATGAAAAGATTTTGTAAATTTGGTATGGTATTGTGTTTGATGGCAAGCATGACACAAAATGTCTGGGCGAATACGCCTTCGGACGCTTTTTTGCAAGCGGTGGAAATACTGGGGAGTAAAGAAATCGAGCAAGAGGCACCAAAAGAAGAAAATCTGCCATATGTGGAACCGACAGAATATATTCCTGTGTTGATGTATCATCATTTTGCCATTCGTGATATGGAACAGGGCGATGGCATCACCACCAAACAGGCACAGTTGGAAGAACAGGTAAAATATTTCAAAGAACAAGGATATCACTTGATTTCCATGGAAGAATTGGATAACATATTGTCCAAAAAAGAGAAGGAAAAAGACATAGACGGAGATATTGGTCTGGACTTGAAAGTCAAATATCTTTGTATCACCATGGACGATGGGTATTATAGTAATTATGATTTGGCATATCCGATTTTCCAAAAATATCAAGTACCGGCGACCATATTCGCCATTACAGACAGCATTACCCATCAAATTGGATTGAAAAAATTCACTTGGGACAATGCCTCTGAAATGGTGAATAAAAGTAAAGTTGGTATCTATAATCATACCTGTAACCATATCCCAATCAGCAAAACGACAACAGAAGAATTTGTCGAGGCCGTATTGGCAGCAGAAGATGCATTGAAAGAAAATTTGCCGACACGAAGAACTTCTGTAAAAGCATTGGCGTATCCGAATGGGCAAACAAATGAGGCATTGCAAAAAGCATTGGAAGAAGAAGGATTTTCACTTGCCTTTACGGTACAGCCGGGGGTCATTGAAGGAACAACTTCACGCTTGGCAATTCCAAGAATTACGGTGGAATCCGGTATGACAGGCGAAGATGTTGTCAAAAAGATAGAAAAAACAGCTGCACGTACCATGCAGAATAAAACAAAATGAAAACAAAGAAAGGATTGCGTATCATGAGAAAAAAAATCGTTGCAGGAAACTGGAAAATGAATCAAACACCGCAAGAAGCAAAAGCATTATGTAATTTGTTAAAAGATAAAGTCAATACAACAGAAGTTGATGTTGTGTTCTGTGTACCTTTTGTGGATTTATATCCTGTTTTGGAAGCGTTGCAAGGTACCAATATTGCTGTTGGTGCGGAAAATATGCACTTTGCAGAAAGTGGTGCATATACAGGTGAAATCTCCGGTGCGATGCTCAAAGAAATGGGTGTGCAATATGTGATATTGGGACACTCGGAACGCAGAGAATATTTTGGGGAAACAAATGAAAGTGTCAATCAGAAAACAAAAAAAGCATTGGAATATGGTTTGATACCGATTGTATGCTGTGGGGAAACATTGGCACAAAGAGAAGCGAATATTACCATTGAATGGGTGCGTATGCAAATCAAGTGTGCATTGGCAGGCATTGATGCAGAAGATGCCAAAAAGATTGTGATTGCATACGAACCCATCTGGGCGATTGGCACAGGCAAAACCGCAACATCTGCACAGGCACAAGAAGTGTGTGCGGCAATTCGTCAGGTTTTGACAGAAATGTATGGACAGGCTGTTGCAGAACAAATGCGTATCCAATATGGCGGCAGCGTGAACGCAAAAAATGCGGCAGAATTGTTTGCAATGGCTGACATTGACGGTGGTTTGGTAGGTGGTGCAAGCCTGAAAGAAGAATTTGCGGATATTGTGCAATACAAATAATCATCGCAATGTGTAAGAGGTGAAAGGTTATGGACAAAAAAACAACAGTGTTGATGGTATTAGATGGTTTCGGTATGAACGAAAGAACAGACGGAAACGCCATCAAACAAGCGAAAACACCTGTTTTGGATAGCTTGGCAAAAAAATATCCTTGTGTCAAAGGATATGCCAGCGGTCGTGCGGTGGGTTTGCCGGACGGACAAATGGGCAATTCCGAAGTGGGGCATTTGAATATTGGGGCAGGTCGTATTGTATACCAAGAATTGACAAGAATTACAAAAGCGATTGAAGATGGTGATTTTTTTGAAAATCCTGCTTTGATGGAAGCTGTAAAACATTGTCAGAAAAACGGTTCTGCACTGCATTTATATGGATTGCTTTCCGATGGTGGTGTGCATAGCCACAACACCCATTTGTATGCGTTGTTGCAGTTGGCAAAAAGAAACGGATTGGAAAACGTATTTGTGCATACATTTTTAGATGGCAGAGATACCCCGCCTTCTTCCGGTGTGGAATATGTGAAACAGTTGGAAGAAAAAATGAGAGAAATCGGTGTCGGTAAAATCGCAAGTGTGATTGGGCGTTACTATGTGATGGACAGAGATAAACGTTGGGAACGTGTGCAACAAGCATATGATGCGATGGTGTCGGGCAAAGGTGAAACGGCAACAGATGCAGTGGGAGCTGTGCAACATTCTTATGAAAATGGCAAAACAGATGAGTTTGTATTGCCAACCGTTATCATAGACGAAAATCAGCAGCCCATAGGCAAAATCAATGACCATGATGCAGTGATTTTCTTCAATTTCCGCCCAGACCGTGCCAGAGAAATCACAAGAGCCATGTGTGATGCCGATTTTGATGGTTTTGCAAGGGAATATGTGGTACAAGATTTGAAATACATTTGTTTTACGGAATATGACCCTACCATTCCCAATAAAACCGTTGCATTTTTACCACAACGTTTGGATAACACATTGGGAGAATATATTTCCGGTTTGGGATTGAAACAATTACGCACTGCCGAAACAGAAAAATATGCACACGTGACATTTTTCTTTAATGGTGGCGTGGAAGAACCAAATCCAAACGAAGATAGATGGCTGGTGCCTTCTCCGCAGGTGGCAACGTATGATATGCAGCCGGAAATGAGTGCTGTGGAAGTGACAGACGGTTTGGTGAAAGCATTGCTTTCCAAGGAGTATGACTTGATTATTGTCAATTATGCAAACCCTGACATGGTCGGACATACGGGCGTTTTGGAAGCGGCAGAAAAAGCCATTGAAACCGTAGACACCTGCATTGGCAGAGTGATGGAGGCGTTACTTGCTGTCAATGGACAGATGTTCATTTGTGCAGACCATGGTAATAGCGACCAGATGATTGATTATCAAACCGGTGAACCGTTTACTGCACACACCACAAACCCTGTGCCGTTTATGCTGATTAACTACACAGATGGTGTCGGTTTGAAAGATGGCGGAAAACTGGCAGATATTGCTCCCACATTGTTGGAAATGATGCATATTCCAAAACCTGTGGAAATGACAGGTGAAAGTTTACTGATAGGAAAATAATGAAAATTATTTATATAACATTGCATTAATAAGGAGGCTTTTTGATTATGAAAGGTTTTTATGAAATTACAGATGTATACGCAAGAGAGATTTTGGATTCCAGAGGCAATCCCACTGTGGAAGTAGAAGTTGTGGTAGACGGCGATGTGGTTGGTCGTGCAGCAGTACCAAGCGGTGCTTCTACCGGTGCATTTGAAGCGGTGGAATTGCGTGACGGTGACAAAGCAAGATACAACGGAACCGGTGTGGAACAGGCTGTAAACAATGTCAATGATGTGATTGCAGAAGAAATCATTGGTATGAATGCATTAGACCAAGTGGCTGTGGACGAAGCGATGATTGCATTAGACGGCACACCAAACAAAGCAAAATTGGGTGCAAATGCCATTTTGGGTGTTTCCATGGCAGTGGCAAAAGCAGCGGCAGAAGCGTTGCATATGTCCTTGTATCAATATTTGGGCGGATTTAATGCAAAAACAATGCCTGTGCCTATGATGAATATTATGAATGGTGGCAAACACGCAGACAACACCGTTGACGTACAGGAATTTATGATTATGCCTGTGGGTGCAACTTCTTTCAAAGAAGCATTGCGTATGTGTGCAGAAATTTATCATATGTTGAAAAAAGTGTTGAAAAACAAAGGATTATCCACAGCAGTGGGTGACGAAGGCGGTTTTGCACCTGACTTGCCAACAGCTGACGCAGTGATTGATTTAATCCAAGAAGCAGTACAGGCAACCGGTTACAAATGGGGCGAAGATATCAAAATCGCATTAGACCCTGCCATGACAGAATTGTATGACGAAGCAGACGGCAAATATCATTTCCCCGGCGAAAGCAAAATGGCAGGCAAAGAAATTGTCAGAACTTCCGAAGAAATG
The DNA here is from genome assembly GCA_020024455.1 of Anaerotignum sp. Lineage (GTDB taxonomy): Bacteria > Bacillota > Clostridia > Lachnospirales > Anaerotignaceae > Anaerotignum. The sequence goes on from JAHHTU010000001.1 coordinate 72,154, forward strand.
GTAGAATTTTGGAAAGCTTTGGTTGCAAAATACCCTATCATTTCCATCGAAGACGGTTTGGCAGAAGAAGACTGGGCAGGCTGGCAGTTATTGACAAAAGAATTGGGTGACAAAGTACAGCTGGTAGGCGATGACTTGTTTGTAACCAACACAGAAAGATTGCAAAAAGGTATTGATTTGAAAGCAGCCAATGCAATTTTGATTAAAGTAAACCAGATTGGTACATTGACAGAAACATTCAATGCCATTCAGCTGGCAAACAGAAACAAAATGACAGCTGTGGTATCTCACAGAAGTGGGGAAACAGAAGACGCAACCATCGCTGACATCGTGGTTGCTGTGAATGCAGGGCAAATCAAAACAGGTGCACCTGCAAGAACAGACCGTGTGGCAAAATACAACCAGTTGTTAAGAATTGAAGAAGAATTGGAAGATGTTGCACAATATTTGGGTGCAAACGCATTCTTTAACTTGAAATAATGTGAAAAAATGATACTGAGCAATCAGTATCATTTTTTTGTCAAAAATTACGTTTTCTTGATTTTATCTTGTTTTTTGATGATTTGCATTTCTAACCTGTATAAGCATTTGTTTGTTGGCAACATTATATAAAGAAAAAAATTGCAAACAAATCGCTGGGAGTGGATATGTGATGATAGAGAAAGTCAAGAAAAAGATAGGCATAGGCATTGGCATTTTGCTTGTGCTGGTGATGGGGTGGTGTGCTGTACGTTTTCTGTTGCCCAATCAGTTGACATTGGTGGAGGGCAAAACAGCATATTATGATGTGAAATTGCCTGTTTCTGTGAAATCTGAGGATAGTGTGCGTGTGTTGGGGGTGACAGCCAAACCAACCGCAGATAATTTACATTTGGATTTGGGAACATCGGTGACAGCACAAGGGATTGAACAAGGCAACACAAAAGTGACGTTTTATTTGTTTGATAAAGTGCCGGTGAAAACCGTAGATGCCAATGTGTTGCCGGATATTGAGCTAATTCCGAGTGGCAGAACCGTAGGCGTACAGTTGGACACAAAAGGATTATTGGTCTTGGGGACAGGATTTGTGGAAGATGCAAACGGTAAAAAAACAGAACCTTGCAAAGGTATCCTGAAAACAGGGGATTTGATACAAAAAGTCAATGGAAAAGAAATGAAAAATAAAGAAATTTTTTTGCAAGTGGTGGGAGAAAACAAGCAAGAGTCTGTTGTGGTGGAGTATGTACGAGATGGGAAAACAAATATTGCACAAATTGAGCCTGTGTATAGCCCCGCAGACCAGGCATATAAATTGGGGGTTTGGGTGCGTGACAGTATCCAAGGGATTGGAACGGTCACATTTTTTGATGAAGAAACCAACCGATTTGGTGCATTGGGACATGGGATTTATGATGTGGATACAGGCGGTTTGATGTCTTTGAAGCAAGGGCATATCACATCTGCACAGTTGACAGATATTGTCAAAGGAAAAAAGGGAATCCCCGGAGAGTTGGGAGGATTTATTTCCGCAAATGAGGTGTTGGGAGATATTACAAAGAATACGGAAATCGGGATTTTCGGAAATGCACAGACGGCAACATTTACAGGGGACAGTTATCCGATTGGGGTACGGGCGGAAGTGGAAGAAAACAAAGCGATTATTTTATCCAATATTGCAGGAGATACCGTGATACCATATGAAATTGAGATTGAGCAGGTCAATCACTTTGCAAAAGACAGTAACAAAGGTATGGTCATTCATGTGACAGACAAAAGTCTGTTGGCACAAACGGGTGGTATCGTCCAAGGAATGAGTGGCTCGCCCATTATACAAAACAATAAAATCATTGGTGCAGTAACACACGTTTTTGTACAGGACCCAACCAGAGGATATGGCATTTTTATTGAGGATATGTTGCAAGAAGAGCGAAATATCAATGAAACAAGCTAAAATAAAGCAATTTGTTTCGTCAAAAGAAAATGAAAATAGTGTCATGAAAATTACACGATTTTTCATTTTTTTCAACAAAAAAAGACGTTTTTTATATAATAGATAAAAAATCCTGAAAAAAAGACAAGCAAATTTAATGCCACATGGTATAAAATAGTATGAAAAGCAGAATTTTGCGACCAAAAAGACAAATGTCCATTCTTTTTGCCATAGAGGAGTAAAAATATGCATTTTAGCAATGGGCGGTAGTACAATCTGTTATAAAAGTTTATAATAAAAACCATAGGCGATATTAGCATATTTTGTGGAAGCCAAAACGGAAGCAAAATGGGGGTAATGTTTTATGAACAACAATGGTAAAATTCGTGTGATAATTGCTGACAGAGATATGCTTTATTTGCAAAAACTAAAAATTTGTCTGGAAAGAAAAGGCGATATGGTTGTTGTGGGTATGGCAGATAATGGTCAAACAGCTTTTGCAATGATTGAGGAAGCGAGACCGGACGTCGTATTGCTAGATGCAATATTGGGCGAAAAAGATGGTGTTTGGGTGTTGGAGAATATAAAGAGTAAACATTTGGATTGTGTTAGTATTATGATTTCTGCGATTGACAGTGACAGTGTTGTAAGACGAGCCATCACAAGTGGTGCAGATTACTACATGGCAAAGCCGATACAAGGTGAACTGTTATTGGAACGCATACACCAGCTGACAGAACAAAATGCATCTTATCCAAAAGTGCATCGCAATATGCCACCATTGACAGAACAGACGCAGTTTGAATATGGACAAGTATCTTTTTTGGAAGCAGAAGTTTCTTCGATATTAAGCCGTATGGGAATTCCTGCAAGTATCAAGGGATATCATTTTATCCGAAAAGCAGTGATGATGGTTGTGGAAGACAGAGAAGCAATCGTAGGCATTACAAAGGGGTTATACCCAGATATTGCAAAGATATATCATACAACAGCAAGTAAAGTAGAACGTGCCATTCGTCATGCCATTGAAAGTGCATGGAAAAAGAATGGAAGACAAATCTATTTCGAGTTGTCTGGATATTGGATGATGGAAAAACCGACGAATGGACAATTTATTGCCATTGTAGCAGAACATTTTCGTATAGAAAATGGGAAAAGGCAACAAAATGAAACATTAGAGCATTATGGACAAAAGGTACTCGCATATTTATAAGTGATAGAGTGAAAAATAATTTTTGGAAAATGTTGATATAATTTCGGAATCATAATATTCCACAAAATAGTAGTATGCCTAAATGAAACTTTGTTTCAAGAAAAACCGAGGTTGTGAGGACTTCGGTTTTTTTTATGCACAAAGACACAATATTTGGAGGTTTTCGTAAAAAACCCTTTTGTTTGATGAGAATATCGTGTATTTGTGAACAAAATTATCAAAAAGAAAAGGCGTCATTGCCAAAAGAGAAAAAACAATGGAAATATTGAATAAAAATAAAGACATATCATAAAAAATTATCGCCGAAACGCTATTTTTCATATGGTATTTTCAAAAAGATTGCAAAATAAAATAGGGATTTGTATAATGAAATTATCTTTTTTCAAAAATATGAATCTAATTGTGCAAATTAAGAGAGGACGGGCGTATGAATAAAAAAATATCCATTCCTGAAATTTTTGGTATGAATGTATTTGATGATGCAATGATGCGGGAACATCTGCCAAAATATGTATATGAAGAGTTGAAGAACACCATTGAAAGAGGGGAAACATTGAATTCCTCTATTGCGGATATTATTGCAAATGCCATGAAAGATTGGGCGATTGAAAGAGGTGCAACCCATTACACACATTGGTTCCAGCCAATGACAGGGATTACTGCGGAAAAACATGACTCCTTTTTAGCACCTCCCACACATGGCAAAGCAATTATGGAATTTTCCGGCAAAGAATTGATTAAAGGCGAATCTGACGCCTCCTCTTTTCCTTCCGGTGGTTTGCGTGCAACATTTGAGGCAAGAGGCTATACAGCTTGGGACTGTACTTCTCCTGCATTTTTGAGGGAAGATGCCGGCGGTGTGACATTATATATTCCTACGGCATTTTGTTCTTATACAGGGGAAGCTTTGGATAAAAAAACACCATTGTTGCGTTCCATGGAGGCAGTTGGTACACAAGCGATGCGTATTTTGCGTTTGTTTGGCAATACCACAGCAAAAAAAATCAATGTTTTTTGTGGTGCGGAACAAGAGTATTTTCTGATTGACAGAGAATTGTATAAACAAAGAAAAGATTTGATATTTGCAGGCAGAACACTTTTTGGGGCAGCGCCACCAAAAGGACAGGAATTAGATGACCATTATTTTGGGAGTATCAAAGAGAGAGTGGCTTGTTTTATGCATGAGTTGAATGTGGAATTGTGGAAATTGGGCGTTTCCGCAAAAACACAACATAATGAAGTCGCTCCTGCACAGCATGAATTGGCACCCATTTATGCAGATGCCAACAGAGCAACAGACCACAACCAGTTGATTATGGAAGCCATGAAAAGAATTGCAAGCCATCATGGTTTGGCTTGTTTGTTGCATGAAAAGCCATTTCAGGGCGTGAATGGCAGCGGAAAACATAACAACTGGTCTTTGAGTACAGATGACGGACAAAATTTATTAGACCCAGGGAAAACACCGCATGAAAATGCACAATTTTTGATATTTTTGACGGCAATCATCAAAGGGGTTGATGATTATGCGGATATTTTGCGTTTGGCAGCGGCAAATCCCGGAAATGACCATAGATTGGGGGCACAGGAAGCACCCCCTGCCATCATTTCCATATTCTTGGGTGACCAGCTTTTGGATATTTTTGACCAAATCGAACACGGGGAAGCAACCAGCAGCAAACAAGGCGGTCGTATGCGTGTCGGTGTCAATACATTACCGGATTTGAAAAGAGATGCAACAGACAGAAACAGAACATCACCTTTTGCATTTACAGGCAATAAATTTGAATTTCGTATGCCGCCATCTTCCGGCTCTATTTCCGGACCGAATTTTGTGTTGAATACCATTGTGGCTGACGTGTTGGAGCAATTTGCAGACCACTTGGAAAAAGCGGAGGATTTCCATACAGCAGTACATGATTTAATCAGAGATACCTATATCGCACATAAAAGAATTTTGTTCGATGGAAACGGATATTCCGAAGAATGGGTGCAGGAGGCAGAACGCAGAGGATTGGCAAATATTCAAAACACCGTAGATGCCATTCCTGCATTGGTGACAGAAAAATCCATTCGTTTGTTTGAACGTCATCGTGTGTTGAGCAGATTGGAGTTGCAATCCAGAGCGGAAATCAATTATGAAGCATATATCAAACAAATCAATATCGAAGCAAAAACCATGATAGATATTGCATCAAAACAAATTCGCCCTGCTGTTATCCAATATGCAGGTGAAGTGGCACAAAGTTTGGCTGCGTTGCAAGCAGTGGGTATGGATACTTCCGTAGAAGAAGAATTGTTGCAGGAAATCAATGAAAATATTGCATTGTTCCATAAAGGATTACGCTATCTGGAAGAAGTAACAGAACAAGCACATTTGTTAAAAGGCAGTAGCCGTTCACAAGCAGTGTTTTATCGGGATTATGTGTTTGCGGCAATGGAACAGTTGCGTAAACCTGCGGACAAATTGGAAATGTTGGTAGATGAAAAAGTATGGCCATTCCCGACATATGGCGAATTGTTGTATAATATTTGATTGTTGTATGACAACATGATAAAAAATCACTCTTTTGATATTAAAAGAGTGATTTTTTATTTGAAAAAACCGAAAATATGCAATTTTACAAAGGTTTGATATGTCAGACAATCAGCAAATAATACAAACAAACTAGGAATTGAAACGAAAAAATATAAAAAATTTACAAAGAAAATATACAAAATATCGCACTTGTCTTTCAACTGTGTGCATGAATAGTGCTTTCTTCCAAATAATATAGAAAAAAACAGAAAATTCCTTGCAAAAACAGAAAAAGTGTGCTATTATGTATACACAAAACAAAAACAAATCATTCAAAATGCATAAAACATTTTTTGAAACATATGATGTTTTGTGCAGTATTTCTTTGTTTTTTTATCATTTATGAAATACAACCAAAAATCACTTCGACAATTCTATATGCAGTATGTCGAAAAGGGAGGTGCAACATATGATTTCCAATGATAAAAGAATTCGTATTATTACAGGTCACTACGGCAGTGGCAAAACTGAATTTTCCGTCAATTATGTGACAGCTTTGAAAGAAGTGTCAGACAGAAAAGTTGCGATTGCCGATTTAGATATTGTAAATGTCTATTTCCGTTCCCGTGAAAAGAAAAAGGAAATGGAAGAGCAAGGCATCTATGTCATTTCTTCTTCCATTGAAGGTGCCGGGTTAGATGTGCCTGCTGTATCAGCAGCAATCACAACCCCTGTCAAAGACAAGTCTTGCGATTATGTCATTGATTTGGGCGGCAACGATGTGGGAACAAAGGTGCTGGGAAGAATCATTCCATTGTTACAGCCGGAGGAAGTAGATTTTTTTATGGTAGTCAATACATATCGCCCCAATACGTCCACACCGGAAGGCGTCATTGAACAAATGCGTAATCTGGAAGCGGCGTCCGGGTTAAAAGTGACAGGCTTTATCAACAACACGAACTTAATTCGAGAAACAACCGCAGCTTGTCTTGCTGATGGAGATACAATATTAAAAGAAGTTACCAAACGCACGGGGGTTCCTGTGAAATATGTTTCTTATGTTGAGGAGCTTTTGACAGAGGAGATACCCCAAGGGCTTGCCGGCGAGTTGTTCCCGATGAAGTTCTATATGAGGAAATCCTGGATGTAAATTTTCAAATTTATGGAGGTGTGTTTTGAATGGCAAAAGGTAGAGTAACAATTGATGAAGTAATCTGCAAAGGTTGCGAACTGTGTGTTTCTGTTTGTCCAAAAAATGTTTTGAAACTTTCCGAAACAAAAATCAACCCTTCAGGTTACAATCCCGCAGAACCTGTGAACGATGATTGCATCGCTTGTCTGAGCTGTGCAAAAATGTGTCCGGATTGTGCAATTACAGTGGAAAAACTTGATTAAGGGAGGAGGAATCATCAATGGCAAAGGTTTTAATGAAAGGAAACGAAGCAGTCGGTAAAGCAGCGATTGAAGCAGGTTGCAGATATTTCTTCGGCTACCCCATCACTCCTCAGAGTGAAGTACCCGAATATTTATCCAGTGAACTGCCAAAAGTAGGAGGTACATTTGTACAAGCAGAATCCGAAGTGGCTGCAATCAATATGGTATACGGTGCAGCAGCAGCAGGTGCAAGAGTTTTGACAAGCTCTTCTTCACCCGGTATTGCACTGAAACAAGAAGGTATTGGTTACTTGTCTAACGCAAGTATGCCCGCCGTTATCATCAACATGATGCGTGGGGGCCCAGGTTTGGGTACTATCCAACCAGGTCAGGCTGACTACAACATGGCTGTAAAGGGTGGTTCCAACGGTGACTATCATGACATCGTATTGGCACCTGCATCTGTGCAAGAAGCAGTGGATATGGTTATGGAAGCTTTCGATTTGGCTGATTTCTACGGCACACCTGTTATCATATTGGCAGACGGTTTGATTGGTCAGATGATGGAGCCTGTTGAATTTAACTATGTTTGCAAAAAACAGTTGAAAGAAAAAACATGGGCATTGACCGGTAAAGGCGATGGCGAAAAACACATGGTACAAAACTTGGTAATTGAACCGGAAGAATGTGAAGAATGGAATAAAAGCCATTTTGTAAAATATGCTGAAATCGAAGCAGAAGAACAGGCTTGGGAAGAATACTTGATGGACGATGCAGAATATGCTTTCGTTTCCTACGGTACAGCTTCCAGAGTGGTAAGAACAGCGATTGGTTACCTCAGAGCAGAAGGTTATAAAGTAGGTATGATTAGACCAAAAACATTGTGGCCTTTCCCTGTAAAAGCTTTTGATAAAGTAAACGACAGAATTAAAAAATATTTGGACGTTGAAATGAGCATGGGTCAAATGCTTCCCGACGTTGCAGTTGCTTGTAACGATAAATATAAAGTAGAATTTTATGGCAGAACAGGTGGTATGGTACCTGCTGTTGACGAAATCGTAGAATTTGGTAAAAAAGTTATGGGAGGTGACAAATAATGGCAGTTGTATTTGAAAAAACAAAGGCGTTGACTGATATTAAATTGCATTATTGTCCCGGTTGTGCACATGGTATCGTGCATAGACTGCTGGCAGAATGTCTGGAAGAAAGTGGCGAAGACAAAAATGCAATCTGTGCGGTTCCCGTAGGTTGTGCGGTATTTGCAAACAAATACTTTAACTTCGACGCAATCCAATGTGCACACGGTCGTGCTCCCGCTACTGCAACAGGTATCAAAAGAGTACACCCTGACAAAACTGTAATTACATACCAAGGTGATGGTGACTTGGCTTCCATTGGTACTTGTGAAATTGTACACGCAGCAGCAAGAGGCGAAAAAATCACAACTGTATTTATCAACAACGGTATTTACGGTATGACAGGCGGTCAGATGGCTCCTACCACATTGCCCGGCATGAAAGCAACAACTGCAAAAGCTGGTCGTGACCCTGAAATCAATGGTTTCCCTATCAGAATGAGCGAAATGTTGGCAACTTTGGACGGCCCGGCTTACATCGAGAGAGTCAGTGTTTCCACACCTGCACAGGTAACACAAGCAAAAAAAGCAATCAAAAAAGCATTGGAAATTCAGAAAAAAGGTCTGGGCTTCACATTTGTAGAAGTGGTTTCCACTTGTCCTACAAACTGGGGTATGACTCCCGTAAAAGCTATGGAATTTGTAAGAGAAAAAATGATCCCTTACTATCCTCTTGGCGTTTTCAAAGACATTACAGCAGAGGAGGGCAAATAATATGAATACTTTTTCTTCTATCATTGCAGGTTTTGGTGGTCAAGGTTCTTTGTTGATGGGTAAGATTATGGCTTACTCCGGTATGTTGGAAGGTAAAGAAGTATCCTGGTGTCCTTCCTACGGTCCTGAAATGCGTGGTGGTACAGCAAACGTAAACGTTATCATCTCTGATGAAGGTATCGGTTCTCCTGTTATCACAAAAGATGCGGACTGTATTGTTGCTTTGAACCAACCTTCTTTGGATAAATTTGCACCGGTTGTAAAAGAAGGCGGCGCTTTGGTAATCAATGCTGACTTGTGTTCTGTGGAACATTTGGAAGTGAAAAAAGGCGTAAAAGTTTTGGAAGTGCCTGCAAACAGAATGGCAACAGATGCATTTGGTGGTTCCAAATTGGCAAACTTGGTAATGTTGGGTGCAGTGGTTTATGCAACAAACGCTGTAAAAGCAGATGGTATAGACGATACATTTGCACACGTTTTTGAAGGCGGCAAAGCAAAATTTATTCCGGATAACAAAAAAGCTTTTGAATTGGGTTACAATTTTGCAAAAGAACATTGCTAATTCAGATTTCTCAATATCATAGAAAAGTCCCTATATACATAGGGGCTTTTTATTTTGCAAAAAAACAGTTCTTCCGTCTTTTGTGTTTTTATGATATAATTTTACCCATAATCAGAAGCAAACAAAAGCAAAAAATAGTTGCTTTGTAAGGAGTGTGCAATCGTTTTGAAAAACAAGGTCAAAATTACCATTGACGGAAAAACATTTACATTGATGGGGCAAGAAAGTGAAGAACATATGCAAGATGTGGCAAGTTATATTGATACAAAAATGCAGGAAATTCGTCAGAATTCAAAAGCAGTTGCAAATGATACCAGCCTTGCTTATGTATTAACTTCTATCAATGTTGCTGATGAATATTTTAAGAATTTGGAGCATAATTTTGCATTGCAAAAAATGATAGAGATTTTGCGTTCTGAAATATTGACACAAAAAGAATGTATGGAAGATATGGAAAAAGAAATTGAAGAACTGGAACGGCAAAATCATAAATTACAGATAAAATTGGAAGAATATATGGCAGAAGAATTGGCTCGAAATGAGGGCAAACATACTGCAAAAGCAAGACCGAGAAAATAAAAAATAGGAGTATCTTCATAAATGGTGATGGAGAGTAGAATACTTTGCAGGCAGTGGGTGTTCTTCTCTCTAAAATTTTATGGAGTGAAAATTTTTTTGATAACAAAATGACAGAAAGGAGCAAATATATGCTGTGTAAAATAAAACCGGAGTTATTGGCACCAGCCGGTTCTATGGAAAGTTTGAAAGCGGCTGTGCAAAACGGTTGCGATGCTGTTTATGTAGGAGGAAAAGCATTTAGTGCAAGACAATATGCAGGTAATTTTTCATTGGAGGAAATGGAGGAGGCTTGCGATTACTGTCACACCAGAGGTGTAAAAGTATATGTGACTGTCAATACGATATACAAAGACAAAGAGTTGAAAGGCTTTTTGGAGTTTGTAGGCAAACTGTATCAAATTGGCGTAGATGCATTGATTTTGCAAGATGCAGGTGCGGCAAAATTGGTCAAACAATATTATCCTGATTTTCAACTGCACGCAAGTACACAAATGACATCAAATTCTTTGGCAGATGTGCAACATTGGCAGTCACAAGGATTTGATAAAGTGGTGTTAAGCAGAGAATTGACATTAGACGAAATCAAGCATATTACAGAACATACGGAAATTGATGTGGAAACATTTATCCATGGGGCATTGTGTGTGTGTTATTCCGGACAATGTATTATGAGCAGTATGTTGGGCGGCAGAAGCGGAAACCGTGGCAGATGTGCACAAACTTGTCGCTTGCCTTATACACTGCACAAAGGATATGACAAAGTGGCAGAAGGGCATTTGCTTTCTCCAAAGGACATTGCAACCATCACCATATTACCACAGTTGATGGACGCAGGCATTGCATCATTGAAAATTGAAGGCAGAATGAAAAATCCCGAGTATGTGGCAGGGGTGACAAGAATATATCGTAAATATATTGATTTGTATGCAGAACACCCCGAAGAGTATACAGTAGAGCAAGCAGATATCAAAGAGTTGTTGCAATTATTTAATCGTGGCGGTTTTACAGAGGGGTATTATACCTCTGAGGGCGGCTTGGATATGATGAGCGTGGAACGTCCAAAAACTTGGGGGTTGAAAGTGGGTATTGTGGACAAGTATTTGCCGCAACACAAAAAAGTGGTCATTCGTACCAGAGAACCACTCGTGCCGGGGGACGGTATTGAAATTTGGACGCAAAAAGAGCCACACGTGGGTTGCCAAGTGACAAAACATTCCAAAGCGGGTGAAGTCATTACGCTGACATTGGAAGGCGATATTCAGAAAAATGATGTGGTGTATCGTACCTATGGAAAAGCATTAAACGACACTTTACAAAAAACTTGGGAAAAAGAAACCAGAAAATTGCCGATATTTGGGATATTAAAGGCTAATGTTGGAGAACCTTTGGCGTTGCAGTTGTGGGATAATATAGGAAACAGTGTATATGTCAAAGGCGATGTTGTGGAACAGGCGGGCAATCAGCCGACATCAGCGGAAAAGTTAAAACAGCAGACAGAAAAAATGGGTGCAACGCCTTTTGTATTGGTGGATTTAGATGTGCAGACAACAGACAATGCATATGTCAGCATTGGCGGACTGAATGCTTTACGCAGAGAAGCCACAGAAAAATTGGAGGAAGCTATCAAAAAGAAATCCAAACGCAACCATACACCAAAAAATACAGAAATTCATGTTGCAAAAGAATCCAGACAGTTGCAAAAACAGTTGACTGTTTTGGTGAGCAATTTGGAGCAGGTGGAAGCGGCAGTCAAACAAAAAGGTGTGTCTGTGCTGTATGTGGAGTCTGGGGAAGCGTTGGCAGAAAATTTGGAGCAGGTGATTGCAAAATGCAGAAAATATGATGTGCAATGCTTTGTGGCGTTACCTCGTGTGGACAGAGGACGTGCCGCAGATTTGGCATACTTGGAACAGTATTTGCAAAGTGATATCGACGGCTTTTTGGTCAGAGCCGCAGGGCAATTATCTGCTGTGAAAGCATCAGGCAAAAAGATTGTGGTGGATTATAATTTGAATGTGGTCAACAGAGAGGCTGTGTTGTTCTGGAAAGAACAAGGGGCAGACAAAATCTGTCTTTCTGTGGAAAATAATTTGCAGGAGATTTCCAAAATGGCAGACAGAGATTGTGAAATGGTGGTATATGGATATCTGCCATTGATGGTGACGCAACAATGTCCGATTGGCAATTTTGCAGGCGGCAAACAAAGTGGATTGTACTGCAAAGAGCGTTTTCGTGAGGAATTGTATTTCCTGCGTGACAGAAAAGGGGAGAAGTTCCCGCTGATGACAGATTGTGAACGTTGTGTTTGTTCCATATTGAACGGAAAACCCTTGTTTACACTGAAATTTTATGATGAAATACTGGAAAATGCTGTGGGCAGTGTGCGTTTGCAATTTACAAAAGAAGGCCCTGCACGTGTGGAACGCATTGTAAAAGCGTATAGCGAAATGACAAAAGATACTGCAAATTGCAGTACAGAAACAAAGTCCTTATTACAACAAATGAGCGAAAAAGGTAGTACAAAAGGACATTTCTTCCGTGGAGTGGAGTGAGTATATGTTTGATTTAATCATCATGCTGAGTCGATACTTGTTTGTATTTTTGATTGGGTTGTATTTATGGGAGGCGATTGTGTATATCGCCTATGAACAGGGTGGATTTTTGGGTAGTCCCTATCATGCCATATCGGTACAACGCAGATTGATTGTGATGATGCATTTGGTGGCGTTTTTGATATTGTCATATCAGAGAGAAACACATTTGTTTGCATGGCAGGTATTGCTCTTTGGTGCGGTGTCGTTGGCGTTTTTATTGATTGCAGTGCAATTATTAGACCGATTTTATTATGAAGGCTGTCCGCTGATTTGGACGGGAATGTTGTTCTTGATTGATGTGAGTTTGATTATGCTGCACAGACTTTCTCCCGCAACCGCACAAAAACAGTTGCTGTGGTTTGCGGTGGGGCTGGTCAGTATGCTGGCTTTGCCGTATATGCTGCGATTGATACCAAGATTTGAAATATTTGAATGGGCATATATCATTGTTTGTTATGGACTGCTGTTGTCCACACAAATTTTTGGGATTGAGCAATATGGTTCCAGAAACTGGCTGAGTATTGGCGGCATTACATTCCAACCTTCGGAATTGGCAAAATTTTTGTTTGTGTTCTATTTGGCAAGTGTATTCAGAAAACGTGTGGAATGGCGGTCGTTTTTGGTGACAGGCATATTGAGTGCAGGCGTTGTGATGCTTTTGGTACTGCAAAAAGATTTAGGTGCGGCATTGATATTTTTTATGACATATATGGTTATGTTATATATTGCAACATCAAATGAACTATTGTTTTTTGCAGGCATGGGTGCGGCAAGTGGGGCGGCAATGGTTGCATACCGCCTGTTTGCACACGTGCGTGTAAGAGTGGCTGCATGGCAAAATCCATGGGCAGATATTGACCATGGCGGCTATCAGATTGTCAGTGCATTGTTTGCCATTACCACATTTGGATTGTTTGGCAGTGGCTTGACAAAAGGTATGCCAAACAGTATCCCTGTTGTGGAGAGCGACTGTATTTTTGCGGCGATTTGCGAGGAATTCGGTGTGCTGTTTGGTGCAGGTGTGATTTGTATTTTTATCATGCTGTTATATCGTGGCATTCGCATTACATTGGATTGTGGCAGAAGATATTACAGCCTGCTGGCTGTGGGTATCATTGTGATGCTATGTTTTCAGGCGTTTGTCATCATTGGTGGTGTGATTAAATTCATTCCTTTGACCGGGGTGACATTGCCTTTGGTCAGTTATGGCGGTACTTCTGTGATGGTTAGCCTGATGATGATTGGTATTTTGCAATGGGTATGCGTATACTGCGAACAACATAGCGAAAATGCAGAACAGATGGAAGGAGGCAACGCTACATGAAAAAAAGTGTAAGGCGTGTGTTTTGGTTATTGGCGTTGTGCTTTTTTGTGTTGTTGGGGTATTTGGGGAAATTGGTGATAACAGACAGACAGGAGATTTCTTCCAATGCATATAATATTCGTGTGCGTAATGATATGGAAGGCATACAACGGGGGGATATTTTAGACAAAGACGGAGAACTGTTGGCAACCAGTGTGTTGCAGTCTGATGGCAGTTATCAAAGAGAATATCCAAGGGCGAGAATGTCTGCCCATGTGACAGGTTACAGCAGTGTTGGGAAAACAGGTGTGGAGGCTGCGGCAAATTTTTCGATGATGTCTGTGCATCATGAATTGCAACAGCGGATTGCAAATATCCTAAATGGCAAAGACCCGAAGGGAAATGATGTGGTGTTGACCATTGATATGGATATTCAAAGTGTGGCAGGAAATTTATTGGGGAGTGCAAAAGGTGCTGTGGTGGTGATGGAGCCGTCCACAGGGCGTGTGTTGGCAATGCAGGCATATCCCGATTTTGACCCCAATACAGTGGGAAAACAATGGGAAAGTCTGACAGCAGACGAAGATAGTCCATTGGTAAACAGAGCAACACAAGGTTTGTATCCCCCTGGTTCTACATTCAAAATTGTGACAGCTTTGGCAGGTATGGAACATATGCAAAATTGGCAGAATTTTACGGTGGAATGTACAGGAGAAAGTTATTTTGAAAATAAAGTGATACATTGCTACAACAATCAGGCACATGGTACGGTGGATATGAAAAAGGCAATGGAAGCTTCCTGCAACTGCTATTTTGCGGCATTGGCAAAAGAAGTGGGTGCAAAAAATCTGAGTGAAGTGATGCAGCGTTGTGGCGTGCAAATGGATTATGGTTTTGATGTGGCATATAGTCAAAGTGTGATGCATTTGGATAAAAAATCAACCGAAAGCGAATTGGTGGAAACCGGTATCGGACAGGGGAAAACGAGCGTTTCTCCGTTATATATGGCAATGGTGATTTCTGCGGTTGCCAATGATGGTATGATGATGCGTCCATATATGATTGACCATATGCAATATCCAAACGGCAGTACAGGTAAAACAACCGTACCGGAAAAATTGACACAGATTTGCAGTGCAACAGAAAGTGGTCTATTAGAAGAAATGCTGATTGATGTTGTGGAACGTGGTACTGGACAAGCGGCACAAGTTGCCGGTGTGACGGTGGCAGGTAAAACCGGTACAGCAGAAAATGCCACAGGAAATGACCATTCTTGGTTTGTGGGATATGCACCGGCAGAAAATCCCCGTGTGGCGATTGCGGTTGTGATAGAAGATATCGGTGACGCAAAAGCAACACCGATTGCCGGCAAGGTGTTACAGGTGGCATTGGAAAAAACAGCGAAATAGAGGCGATGGATATGAAATTGCAGTTGGATTTGTCCAAAAAATACGCCATTGCATTAGAAGGCGGTGGTGCAAAAGGGGCGTATGAAATTGGTGTCTGGCAGGCATTTGATGAGGCAGGCTTGCAATATGAAGCGGTTTCCGGTGCCTCTGTGGGGGCTTTGAATGGGGCATTGATGGCAATGCGGGATTTGGAAAAAGCGGTCAAGCTATGGGAGAATATTAAGTTTTCGCAAGTGATAGATGTAGATGATGAAAAAATGAAAGCTTTTTTTGACAGAGATATGGCATGGAGCGATATTCCGTCTTTTTTGAAAGATATGGCAGAAGTGATGAAAAACAAAGGCTTTGACAGTACCCCGTTACGAAAATTATTACAGGAAACGATAGATACTGAAAAAATCAGACAGTCTGATGTTGATTTTTATTTGGTGACATATTCTTTAAGTGATAAAAAAGCATTGGATTTGGACGCAAAAACATTGGAAAATGACACATTGTGTGATATGTTGCTGGCAAGTGCCTATTTTCCTGCATTTCGGCAAAAGCCATTGGGTGGAAAATATTATGCAGATGGTGGGATACAAAATGTCATTCCTATAGACAGCTTGCTGGAACGAGGATATCGGGATATTATTGCCATTCGGATATTTGGCTTTGGTTGGGAAAAGAAAGTGAAAATTCCCGACGATGCGAATATTACGGTGGTCGCACCAAATGAGAAGTTGGCAAATATGTTACAGTTTGACAAAGAGCAAAGCAAAAAAGATATGCGACTGGGATATTATGACGGATTGCGTGTATTATATGGATTGAAAGGCAGACGATATTATATTGACAGCCAATGGAATGAGGCAGAGTGCTATGCAACGCTGGTCGCATTGGTAAGACGTATGAAAACACAAAAAGGAAAAGAAATTTCTCTGAAAAAAATCAATGAAGAAATTTTGCCACGTTTGGCAAAAAAGAAAAAAGCAAAACATTCCTATCAAGAGCTGCTTTGGGCGTGGTTGGAGGATATGGCAGAAGAAGCGGGAATTTCCCCTTTTTGCGTGCGAACAGAAAAAGAGCTGTTGGAATTGATTGGAGAAAAAAGAATATGGTAAGCAAAACAGGTGGTTGTGAAAGAAAAAACAGCTATCTGTTTTTTTTGTCATAAAATGATAAAAAAATTGCGGAATATTTAACAAATTCTAGTAAACAACAAGGAATTTGTACGCAAATAATTTGCATACAAATCAATTTACAGGCTTTTTTTAGAAAAGAATTGCTTTTGATTTGGATAATAAAAAGAACCAAGACAAGATATTTTATGAAAATATAGATTGTATTTTTATAAAAGTTATGATTTTTTTATAGAAAATGAAAAAAAAATCAATGGATATTGCTAATATTGTATACAAAATGCAGACTTTTTGCAGGTGTACCGTTTTTTTGTTATTTTTTTGGAAAAACAGAATAAATTTTTAACAATATAGTTGCAATCTTTACAAAAAGATGATATAATCAAAACAAATGAAAGAGCAAAAATATTGTTTTTTCATTGCAAAATCACGAAAACTTATATCTTCCATATAGGTTTTTGGTATTGTTGTTCGTGCAATACGAACAATACAACATTCTAATACGGGGAGAATGTTGTATATAAAAGAGGTAAAAGTACTTTTTATTGTTTATCGCATGGTCAATCGTAGAGATTGAAGGAGGTCAAAGAATGTATACAATGGGTATTGACGTTGGTTCTGCTTCTTCCAAAGTGGTTATTTTGAAGGACGGAAAAGACGTTGTTGCCGCAGAAGTTGTTCAAGTAGGAACAGGTTCTACTGGTCCAAAAAGAGCATTGGAACAGGCATACCAAGTCAGCGGACTCACAAGAGAAGATATGGATTATGTTGTTGCAACCGGATACGGCAGATTTGCTTTTGAAGGTGCAGACAAACAAATCAGTGAAATCAGCTGCCATGCAAAAGGGATTTTCCATTTGGTACCAACTGCACGCACCATCATTGATATCGGCGGACAAGATGCAAAAGCAATTCGTCTGGACGACAAGGGTGGTATCAAGCAGTTTTTTATGAATGATAAATGTGCGGCAGGTACAGGACGTTTCCTAGAAGTTATGTCTAGGGTTCTGGAAACAACGCTGGACGAAATGGCAACATTAGATGAACAAGCGACAGACACTGCACCAATCAGCAGTACTTGTACTGTATTTGCAGAGTCCGAAGTGATTTCTCAGCTTTCCAGCGGTGAAAGTAGAAACAACATCATCAAAGGTGTGCATATGTCGGTTGCCAGCAGAGCTTGTGGGCTTGCATACAGAGGCGGTTTGGAAAAAGACGTTGTCATGACTGGCGGCGTGGCACAAAACGCCGGCGTGGTAAGAGCAGTTGCAAGTGTATTGAAAACAGACGTTATTGTGGCACCAAATCCACAAACAACAGGTGCGCTCGGTGCAGCGATATTTGCATATGAAGCGGCTCAAAAAAAATAAGAAAGAGGGATTAGAATGAGTTTGACACAGGGCATGAAAGCAAAACAATTGTTAGGCTACTATCAGAACAAAGCCGACCAAGACGCTAGAGAAGCAAAAGAAAGAGGCGATTTGGTTTGTTGGTCTGCTTCTGTAGCTCCCCCAGAATTTTGTGTAGCTATGGGTATTGCAATGGTATATCCTGAAACACACGCAGCAGGTATTGGTGCGAGAAAAGGTGCTTTGGATATGTTGGAAGTTGCTGACAGAAAAGGCTACAACATTGACTGCTGTTCTTATGGTAGAGTAAACATGGGTTACATGGAATGTTTGAAAGAAGCAGCTATGACAGGTGTAAAACCTGAAGTTTTGGTAAACTCTCCTGCTGCTGACGTTCCTCTGCCTGATTTGGTTATTACCTGTAACAACATTTGTAACACATTGTTGAAATGGTATGAAAACTTGGCTGTTGAATTGGATATTCCTTGTATCGTAATTGACGTGCCTTTCAACCACACAATGCCTATTCCTGAATATGCAAAAGCATACATTGCTGATGAATTCAGAAATGCAATCTCTCAGTTGGAAGTTATCTGCGGCAGACCTTTCGACTGGAAAAAATTCCAAGAAGTTAAAAATCAAACACAGCGTTCTGTATATCAATGGAACAGAATTGCTGATTTCACAAAATATAAACCTTCTCCTTTGAATGGTTTTGACCTGTTCAACTACATGGCTCTGATTGTTGCAGCACGTTCTTTGGATTATGCTGAAATCACATTCAAAGCATTTGCAGATGAATTGGAAGAAAACTTGAAAGCTGGTATCTATGCATTCAAAGGTGCTGAAAAAACACGTGTACAATGGGAAGGTATCGCTGTATGGCCACACTTGGGTCACACATTCAAATCTTTGAAAAACATGGGCACAATTATGACAGGTTCTGCTTACCCTGGTATCTGGGACTTGACATATGATGCAAATGATGAATCTTTACACTCCATGGCAGAAGCTTACACAAGAACATACATCAACACTTGCCTGAGCAACAAAGCAGAAGTTTTGATGGGCTTGATGGAACATGGTAAAGTTGACGGTGTTGTTTACCACTTGAACAGAAGCTGTAAATTGATGAGTTTCTTGAACGTGGAAACAGCAGAAGTTATCAAAGAAAAGAACGGCTTGCCTTATGTAAGCTTTGACGGTGACCAGACAGACCCTCGTGTATTCTCTCCTGCACAATATGATACTCGTGTTCAGGCTCTGGTTGAAATGATGGAAGCAAACGTTGCAGAATAAGGAGGAGAAAACGATGAGTAAAGTGGAAGCAATCTTATCCCAATTAAAAGACATTGCAGCAAATCCCAAAAAAGCAATGGATGATTATAAAGCAGAAACTGGCAAAGGTGCAGTAGGTATTATGCCTATTTACGCACCAGAAGAAATGGTACACGCAACAGGTTACCTGCCTATGGGTATCTGGGGCGCACAAGGCAAAGCAATCTCTCAGGCTCGTACATATTTGCCTCCATTCGCTTGTTCCATTATGCAGCAAGTGATGGAATTGCAATGCGAAGGTGCTTATGATGATTTGGCAGCTGTATTGTTCTCTGTACCTTGTGATACATTGAAATGTCTGAGCCAAAAATGGAAAGGCACATCTCCTGTAATCGTGTTCACACACCCTCAAAACAGAGGTTTGGAAGCTGCTAACACATTCTTGGTAAAAGAATATGAATTGGTGAAAGCACAACTGGAACATTATCTTGATGTGAAAATCACAAACCAAGCTTTGGAAAATTCCATCGCAATCTACAACGAAAACAGACAGGTTATGCGTGAATTCGTAAAAGTTGCAGCTGAATATCCACAAGTGATTGACGCTGTTAGCCGTCACGCAGTATTCAAAGCAAGACAGTTCATGCTCAAAGAAAAACACACAGCATTGGTAAAAGAACTGATTGCAGAAGTAAAAGCAATGCCTGTACAGCCTTGGGACGGTAAAAAAGTTATCGTTACAGGTATCTTGTTAGAACCCAACGAATTGCTTGACATCTTCAACGAATTCAAATTGGCTATCGTTGATGACGATTTGGCACAAGAATCCAGACAAATCCGTGTGGACGTTTTGGACGGCGAAGGTGGCCCTCTGTACAGAATGGCAAAAGCATGGCAGCAAATGTATGGTTGCTCTGTTGCAACAGATACCAAAAAAGGCCGTGGCAGAATGTTGATGGATAAAATGCGTCACACAGGTGCTGATGCGGTTATCATCGCACAAATGAAATTCTGTGACCCTGAAGAATGGGATTACCCTATCATGTACAGAGAATTTGAAGAATGTGGCGTGAAAAACTTGATGATTGAAGTTGACCAAGAAGTTACTTCCTTTGAACAAGTAAAAACAAGACTGCAATCTTTTGTAGAAATGATGTAATTTCATAAAATTGCAATCGAATCATTCAGATTAGAACATTTGGCACTGGAGCAGGTGACTGCTCCAGTGTCTTGACAATGAAGAAAATCTAGCTAGGAGGATTTTAACGATGGGACAAGTTAAAATTATCACTGCTGATGAAGCAGCAAAATTGATTAAAAATGGCGATACCATTACAACAAGTGGTTTCGTTGCAAGTGCTATCCCAGAAGCATTGAACAAAGCAGTAGAAAAAAGATTTTTGGAAACCGGTGAACCCAAAAACCTGACATATGTATACTGCGGTTCTCAAGGGAACAGAGACGGTCGTGGTGCAGAACACTATGCACACGAAGGTATGTTGAAAAGATTTATTGCAGGTCACTGGGCAACAATCCCTGCTATGGGTAAATTGGCTCTGGAAAATAAAATCGAAGCTTACAACGTTTCCCAAGGCAGTTTGTGTCATCTGTTCAGAGATATTGCAGCACACAAACCCGGTACATTTACAAAAGTTGGTTTGGGTACATTTATCGACCCTAGAAATGGTGGCGGTAAAATAAACGATATCACAAAAGAAGATATCATCGAATTGATGAACATCAAAGGCGAAGACTATTTGTTCTATCCTGCATTCCCTCTGAATGTTGCAATGATTAGAGGTACATATGCTGATGAAAAAGGTAATATCACTTTTGAAAAAGAAGTTTCTCCTTTGGAAGGTACTTCTGTATGCCAGGCTGTAAAAAACAGTGGCGGTATTGTGATTGTACAGGTTGAAAAAGTAGTAAAAGCTGGTACATTGGACCCTAGAATGGTAAAAGTACCCGGTATCTATGTAGACTACGTTGTGGTAGCTGACCCTGCTGACCATCAACAAACATTGGATTGTGAATATGACTCTGCATTGTCCGGTGAACAACGTAGACCAGAAGTAGTTTCTGAATTATTGCCATTGTCTGCTAAGAAAATTATCGGTCGTCGTGGTGCTGTGGAATTGGAAAAAGACGTTGCTGTAAACTTGGGCGTTGGTGCACCTGAATATGTTGCGTCTGTTGCAAATGAAGAAGGTATCGGCGACTTCATGACATTGACTGTAGAAGGCGGTGCTGTTGGTGGTGTGCCTGCCGGCGGTATTCGTTTCGGTTCTGCTTACAACCCTGAAGCTTTGTTAGACCAAGGCTATCAGTTTGACTTCTATGATGGCGGCGGTTTGGATTTGTGTTACTTAGGTTTGGCAGAATGTGACGAAAAAGGTAACATCAACGTTTCCAGATTTGGCCCTAGAATTGCCGGTTGCGGTGGTTTCATCAATATCACACAAAACACACACAAAGTATTCTTCTGTGGTACTTTCACAGCAGGTGGCTTGAAAGTGAAAGTGGTTGATGGTAAAGTTGTTATCGAACAAGAAGGGAAACAGAAAAAATTCTTGAAAGCGGTAGAACAAGTTACATTCAACGGCGATATTGCATTGAAAAACAAACAGGAAGTTATGTATATCACAGAAAGATGTGTATTCTTGTTGAAAGAAGACGGTATGCACTTGTCTGAAATCGCTCCCGGTATTGATTTGCAGACACAAATTCTGGATATGATGGACTTCACACCTATCATTGACAAAGACGCAAACGGCGAAGTCAAATTGATGGACGCAAGATTGTTTGCAGAAGGCTTGATGGGCCTGAAAGAAATGAAAGCATAATGGTTTTATTTGTATAATGGAACAAAATCCAAAATATTGGGTTTTTATAAACGGTATAGTCTTTTGGCTATACCGTTTTTTGTGATAGGGAAGGTGTTGTAATGTCGAATATCATTTCGTATGATATAAAAGAGTTGGATTTGGTATGTAGCAATGGTATGATGTCTGTTTTGATGACAGTGATTGGATTGAGTGGTTCTGCTTTGGCAGAAAAATGGTATGAAAAAGATTTGATTGTGTGGCTGATGGAACATGACCAAAGCATGATTGGGTTGGGTATGGCAGGATTTGAGTTGACGGAATTGCCTTGGCAAGAGGCATATTTTGCACAACAGAAACAATTTTTGTATGAAACACTTGCATTGGCAAAAATGGGGTTTGGTTGGGATAAATTAGATTATACCCCAAATAAAGAATTGTTATTGCAAAAAATAGAGATATTACAAAAAATGCTTGAACAAATGGTATACGAAGATGTAAACTATGATATCATACAAGAATGGTATGATGCCTGTGATGATATGGAACCAATGAAAAATGGATACCCAATCTGTCAAAAACATGGAATATTGTTATCGGTATATGGTTGTGTGGCGTGTCATGGTATCTGAAAGGGTGGGAATATGTTTTTGGAAAATATGAAAAACAGATGGTTTTTGGCAGATATGCCAACCAATTTTGGAACAGAAACAACATTGACAGAGCAGGCAATGGCTTTTTATGAAGAACGTGCAAAAGGCGATGTGGGTGCGATTGTTGTCAGAATAGAGGATACTGCAAATTTTGATGTGGAGCATTTACAGCAGTTTGTGGAAAAAATACATACATACGATTGCAGGGTGTGGATAAGTTGTAAGATAGAAAAAGAGATACACAAAACCATGCAGTTTGTCAAAGATTGTGGTGCAGACGGTATACAGCTTGCATGGGAAGATACAGTTACGGATATATTGCAGACAATAGAGCATGAAAAACAAGTCCCGATATTGTTGCATACAGACAAAAAACACAATCAGAAACAGTATCAAAAATTAGAAAATATCATAGACGGGATTGTGTTAAAAGGTACTATCAAAGACTGCCAAAAAATAAAAAGTGGTACAAAGTTGGCTGTGATTTGGCAGTGTGATGTGATTACAGAACGGGAAGCCACATCTGCATACAGAAAAAAATGGTGCGATGGGATTGCATCACAAAAAATGTTTTTGATTGCTCCGGATTTTTTGCAGAGATGGGAACAAAAAAAGCCATATGCCATATGCTGTCAATGTGGCGTATGCACGCAGGCGATGCTGGACAAAACCCCCATACATTGCCCATATTGTCCGCAAACAGGCAGAGAGTATTTGGAAAATCAAAGACGTAAAATTGCAACAAGAAAAGAAGTGATAGTCACACAAGGCGGTGTTGTGGGACTGTATGCAGCCCAAAAAGCCGCAGAACGAGGATTTTTGACCACACTGTTTTGTAAAGAAAAGCCGCAAAAAGGGGCATCTTCCTATGAAAAATATTTGTGGAGCAGATTGCAGGAATTGGGTGTCAACATAGAAACAAATCAGCAGATAGATGCAGCATATTTATTGGATAAAAACCCATATTTGACGGTATTTGTGCATATGCATAGGTATATCGTTGCACATATTCCGAATTTGGAAGATGTCACATATACCATTGCACAACAAGTGTTGCAATATAAGAAAAAGGAAATGAAACAGTTTGCAAAATCTCATATTTTGTTGATAGGCGGCAATCAGCAGGCGGTGGATACAGCAAGTCGTTTGCGAAGATATACAGATGGCAAAATTTATATGGTGGAAGAAAAAACATTGGAAGAAGTGGGGATTGCCAATCCGGATATTTTGGAAGTATTGGATAAACAAAAGATTGATGTGATATATGGTGCAAACATACAGGAAATACAAAAAGACAGAATTTGTTTGCGAATGGGTGGACAAAGATATGACTGGCTATTTCGGGAATGTTGTGATACCGTAGAATATCCAATCAAAATCGTGGTTGCAGGTGTCAAGGAAGAAATAGACGATAATGATGCAATTATGGCGTTGATGGACGAGCGTTTGTCATATGCTGTTGTGGGTGAAAATGATGATATTATAGGTGGTTTAGAAGAAGTTTTTGAACTGTTTTCTCGTTTTTATTTGGCATAATCTGTTGTATTTGTAAAAATAAGATAAAAAATATTGTGTAAATAATTATTTTTCGTACATATTGTGAATAATAAAACAATATGTTATAATGTACAAAATGATGTGCAAAAGGCATTTGTTCTTTTATCATATACAAAATGAAGGGAGTCTTACATATGGAGTTTATCAAAAGAACATGGGCAGAAATTGATTTAGATGCATTAGAGTATAATATCAAACAAATTCGTTCCAAGTTAAGCCCAAACACCAAGGTGATGGGGGTTGCAAAAGGAGACTGCTATGGACATGGTGATGGATATATTACCAGAATATTGCAAAGAGAAGGATTTGACTGGTTTGGTGTGGCAAATACAGAAGAAGCCATTAGCCTAAGAAAAAAAGGCATTGACAAACCCATTTTGGTGCTTGGCTATACACCGGAACAATATACAGAGGTGTTGGATAAATACCATATTACACAAGCGGTTGTGGGTATGGATTATACACAAAGATTACAAAAAGAAGCAAAACGTTTGGGCGTATGTATTGATTGCCACATCAAATTGGATACAGGTATGACAAGAATTGGTTTCCAAACAGATGATGAAAACTTTGCACAGTCATTGCAAGATATTATTGCCATCAGCAAAATGGAAAATTTGCGTATTACAGGTATTTTTACACATTTTGCGGTGGCAGATGCATATACAGAAGATAATCCCGCATTTACAGAAATGCAGTTTCATAGATTTACAAAAATGATAGATGCGTTGCAAAAAGCAGGTGTAGATGTTGGGATACGCCATTGTGCAAATAGTGCTGCGATGATTTCGTATCCCGAAAAGCACTTGGATATGTGTCGTGCAGGGGTGGTTACATATGGTATGTTGCCATCTGCGGAGTGTCAGGGAAAAATAGATTTGAAACCATTGATGACATTGAAAACAAGTGTGGGTTTGATTAAAAAAGTCAAAGCAGGTGTGCAATTGTCTTATGGCAGAACGTATACAGCACAAACAGACCGTATCATTGCTACGTTGCCGATTGGATATGCAGATGGATATAACAGATTTTTGTCAAACCAATCCCGTATGTTGATACATGGGCAATATGCACCGGTGGTTGGGCGAGTATGCATGGACCAAACGATGGTGGATATTACTGATATTCCTGACGTGAAAATGGGTGATGAAGTGGTGGTATTCGGCAAACAGGGCGATGCGGAAATATCTGTGGAAGAAATTGCCGAAAAATTGCATACCATCAATTATGAAGTGACGTGCATGGTCTCCAAACGTGTGCCAAGAATTTATATGCGAAACGGTAAAATGCAGGGCATGGTCAATCATATTTTACGTGTGTATGAATAAGCAAAGGAGAGCAAAGATATGCAGACGATTGTAATTGTGTTATATCC
Organism: Anaerotignum sp.; assembly: GCA_020024455.1. Taxonomy (GTDB): domain Bacteria; phylum Bacillota; class Clostridia; order Lachnospirales; family Anaerotignaceae; genus Anaerotignum. The sequence continues at coordinate 97,619 of JAHHTU010000001.1, forward strand.
GGAAAGATTGGCATATCCAGATGCAGATTTGCGCTATGATGTTGCAGAGCGTATCGAAACAGATACAGGTGGAAAAATCAAAAGCGATGGATACGATTATCTGGAACAAGACCAGATGGCAATTTATTTGCAGGCGGAAGATGCCAAAACAGAGTATTTGTACATTGTGGAATTATTTGAAAAAGAGCTGTTTTGTGAAAATGATTTATCCAAAAGTGCAGAAATTTATATTTCTGAAAATGCATTTGCAGAGCTTACAGAATGTGAAAAAGTGTTTCCATATACTGCATAAAATAAGTATAATCAATAACAGCACGCATTTTTATGCGTGCTGTTATTTTTTTGAAAAAATAAAAGAAATGGTATTTATGAATAGAAATGGAGTTTTTTTATGTTTTCTTTGTAGCATGATGTTGTAAAAACTGACACAAAATGATATACTAACGACAAGGACATCTGTTTCCGTGAAGCGGAATTTTTGGCAGAAATATGATTAAAAATCGTATAAAACAGAATAAATCACAAAAAACCAGTTGTTTTTTCCATATATAAGCAAATAAATTTGTTTGCGTAAGCGTAAATCATATTTTGCTGTGAGAGATGTGGTGTTCTGTTTTTATGAAAGAAAGCATCTCGTTCATTGGTTTCTATATTCAAGAGAAAATGGGTAAAAGAAAGGGAAGGGGAATATAAAACTATGACACAACAGCAACCTTTATATAAAGCCAGAGACAAAATGCCAAATACATTGATTATTGTAGATGACAGTGCATTAAACAGAGCAATTTTGCATGAAATTTTTAAGGACACGTATAAAATTGAAGAAGCGGAAAATGGTATGGAATGTTTGGAAATGATTTTAGACCATAAAGAAGAGATTTGTGCAGTTTTATTGGATATTGTGATGCCTGTCATGAGCGGTATGGAGTTGCTGAGAATATTGCGTACACAACAACTGACAGACCAAATTCCCGTATTTTTTATCACAGCAGAAGGCACTGACCGTGTCATCAAAGAAGGGTATGATATGGGGGTTATGGATATCATCAGTAAGCCGGTTGTTCCGTATGTGGTGCAAAAACGTGTCGATTCTGTGGTGGAATTGTTTCGGGCAAGGCGACAACTCAATCATGTGGTGGAAGAACAGCAAAATGAAATATTGATACAAAAACAAAAAATCATTGAACTCAATATCGGTATGATTGAAGCATTGTCTACGGCGATTGAATTTCGCAGCGGGGAAGCCGGTGCACACGTTTTGCGTATCCATGATATTACAAAAGAAATGCTCACACATACAAAAATGGGTGATGGCTTGACACAGGAACAGATTGAATTGATTGCCATGGCGTCCATCATGCATGATGTTGGGAAAATTGCAGTGCCTGACGCAATTTTGAATAAACCGGGGAAATTGACAAAAGAAGAATTTGAGCAAATCAAATTACATACCGTACAAGGTGCACAGTTATTAAAGTGTATTCCGCAAATGAGAAATCACGAAGCATATCAATATGCCTATGATATTGCAAGACATCATCATGAAAGATGGGACGGAAAAGGCTATCCCGATGGACTAAAACGTGATGAGATTTCCGTTTGGTCACAGGTGGTTTCTGTGGCAGACGTATATGATGCATTGGTCAGCAAAAGGGTATACAAAGATGCATTTGAGGCGGATAGAGCAGTTAAAATGATTTTAGATGGAGAATGTGGTGTATTTTCTCCTACATTATTGGAATGTTTTTTATCCATAGAAAAACAATTACGTTTATTATATCAAGAAAAAGAGGAGGACAAAACCGGTGAATAAAGAACCTCTGATACAAGCAGGTATTGATATAGACAATGTGTTGCAACGTTTGATGGGGAATGAAACGTTGATGGAGCGGTTTTTGAAAAAGTTCGAACAAGACACTTGTTATCATGATTTGCTTGATGCCGCCAAAAGACAAGATATACAACAAGCCATGACAGCGTCCCATACATTAAAAGGAGTCAGTGCCAATCTTTCTATGACACAGTTGTATGATTTGACAACCAAACAAGTGGATTTGTTGCGTGATAACAAAGCACAGGAAGCATTTGCTTTGATACCACAAATACAGGCGGTGTATGAAACATTGGTGACAACAATAAGAGGCGAGTAAAATGAACAAAGAAAAGATAAAAGAGATTTTTTCGCAAATATATTTTAATCTGATTATATTGGGCGTGTTTGTGATTATGTCTGTTTTATGTGTATGCTCTTTGCGTTTGGCAATGATTGAAAATGCAAAACGTATGGGGACAGCCCTCTCTCGAAGTTATTCCATAGAAGAAGAATGGAATATGATTGCTTATGAAACATTGATAAAACAAGGGACGGATTTTATTGATGTGGCAAAAAGACATATGAAAAATACGGAAAAATGGTTGCCGGAATATTTGCTGAGTATCCGTAATATGAATCCGGAAATTGATGTTAAGCCCTATGTTGTTATAGATGGAGCATTGTTTGTGATAGAAAAATTTCAAGGCATGGAACAGTACGATTATACCAAAGCAATTTGGTATCAAGATGCGATGAAAGCAGACGGAAAAATTATATATACAGATATATATCAGGACTTTGCAACAGGAAAACAAATCATTACCATTGCAAAAAAATGTCAAAATTCAGATACAGTCATGGCGTTTGATATTTTTCCGGAAAACTTTGCTGTGGTGGACAATGCACAAATCTTACCTGCAAAAAGTTATTATTTTTTGTGTGACTCCAAGCAAAATTTACTCTATTACAAAACAGATATGGACGTTGCGGAAGAAGAATTGCAAGCCTATGTCAAAGAACTGACCACAAAAATTACGGAAGGTAAATTGGATTATGCAGAAAGTTATGTGTATAATCCGGAGGAAGAAAAACGGTCGGTTTATTACAATATATCAGAAAACGGGTGGATGTCTATTGTGACAATTCCGTATCAATGGTTGATGCAGGATTTATATACGATTGCCATTAGTTATTTTGTGATATTTGTGATATTTTTATTGATTGCTGTTTTGATGAGTGCAAGACAAATGGTGATGAATCGGGATATGATGCAAACAAACGAAACCATTCAGATATTGGGAAATTCCTATTATGCACTGTATCGCATCAATTTTGTCGATGGCAGATATGAAATGATTAAAACAACAGATGCCGTAAAAGCATATTTGGAACCCGAAGGGGAGTATGATGAATTGTTGCGTGTGCTGGGGGATTTGGTAGAACCAACAACATACCTGAAATTTGTGGAGCGTTTTTCGATGGAAAATATTCGCAAATTGGTTTCTGAAAAAGTGGGCGAGTATGGTGGTACCATGCTCAGAAAGTTTGATAATACATATAAATGGGTAGATGCAAGACTGTTGTTTGACCCGTCCTTGAATACAAAAGAAGTGGTGTTGTGTTTTCGGGATATGAATGAAGAAAAACAACAACAATTACAACAAATGCGTTTGATGAAAACATCTTTGGAAAGTGTAAGACAAAGCGAAGAATGCAGAAATCGTTTCTTTTTCCGTATGTCACATGATATGAGAACACCTTTGAATGCCATTGTGGGACTTTCGGAATTGGCACAAAACTATGTCCAAAATCCGGAAAGAATGAAAGAGTATTTATCAAAAATTCATATTTCCAGTAAACAGTTGATGGTGTTAATCAATGATATTTTGGAAATCTCCCATTTGGAACATGATAATATGACATTGGAACAAGATACGTTTGATTTGCGCATTTGTTTGAGAAACAGTGCAAAATTATTTTGTGACCAAGCGGAACGGGAGTATAAAAATTTTAGCGTGGATTTTGATATCACAGACAACCAAGTCATTGGCGATGAAATGCGTGTGACGCAGATTATCAACAATTTGCTTTCCAATGCATTTAAGTTTACAAGCGAAGGTGGCTATATCAAACTTTCGGTCAAAGAAGTGGAACATGGGGAACATACCACATATCAAATGGTTGTTTCCGATACGGGCTGCGGTATGACACCGGAATACTTGGAAAAAATATTTGAGCCATATGAAAGAGAAATGTTCCATGCAAAAAATATACCGGGAACAGGATTGGGTATGCCGATTGTCAAAAATTTGGTTTCGTTGATGGGTGGGCAAATTTCTGTGGAAAGTGCAGTCAATCGAGGTACTACTTGTACAATTACCATTCCGTTTGAAACCGTTGCGGTGGAACAACACGACGATACAGAGGACACATATCAACATGACTCCGAGATTTTGCGGGGCAAAAGAATATTGTTGGCAGAAGATAATGAAATCAATATGGAAATCACAGTGGAAATATTGCAAATGAATGGCATAGAAGTTATGAAAGCATGGAATGGCTTTGAAGCAGTGGAGAAATTCGGAAAATCAGAGCCGTATTATTTTGATGCGGTGTTGATGGATATGCAGATGCCGCAGTTAGATGGTTGTGAGGCGGCAAGGACAATCCGAAAAATGCAACGACCAGATGCACAAACAGTACCGATTATTGCAGTCACAGCAAACGCATTTGCAGAAAATTTGGCAGCTACCACTGCCGCAGGTATGAATGCACATATTTCAAAACCGATTGAAATTTCGGTATTGTGTTCGACATTGGTGGAATTGACAAAAAAACGGGTAAAACCATAATAGAAAAAGCCAAGTAAAGTATGGATAGATTTTACTTGGCTTTTTTGTTTGTAAAATCATAGAATTTTTACGAAAAATGCAGTATACTGTTCTTACGAACAAAGAAGGAGTGCATATGGTGTGTTGGTGACGGCGATTGTACCACAAAAAAAAGACGAAAACAGACAAAATATTTTTATTGATGGTGTGTTTGCGTTTGCATTGGTCAAACAAGATGTGCTATATTTTAAGCTGAAAGAAGGCTGTGAAATTTCACAGCAAACATATGATTTTATACAAGACAACTTGATTTATATAAAGGCACAGGATACCGCATTGTATTATCTGGGATATAAAATGCGGACAGAGGCAGAAGTGCGTAAAAAATTGGAAGAAAAAGAGTTTTCGGAAGATGTGATTGAAAAAGTGATGGCATTTCTGGCAAAATACAATTATTGTAATGATAAAGAATATGCAGTCAAATTTGTCAAAGAGCGATTGCGTTTGCACCCAAAAGGGGTATATGGTTTGAAAATGGAATTGCGACAAAAAGGCATTGCGGAACAATGGATTGCACAAGCCTTGGAAGAAACAGAGATTGATGAAACAACAGATGCACTGATGTGGATTCGCAAAAAAACAAGGGGACAGGATATCGAAACATTAGATGAAAAGCAAAAAAGAAAAGTATATGCTTTTTTGCAAAGAAAAGGCTATCGCTGGCAGACCATTGCAGAGGCATTTGCGATTGCGAAGGAAGGAGAGGAGTAATATATGGGGTTTTATATTGCCGAAATTCGCAGATTGCGACGGGAATTGAAAGAGGCATATACAGCAGGAGAATATAAAAAGGCGCTCATTTTGGGTAAAAATATATTGGAACAATATTTTGAAAACGGTGATGCAGAAACATTGGAGTATGCATTTGATATGAATAATTTGGGTGTTATTTTTGACAGTATGGGGATGTATCAAAAGGCAGCGGAGTATTATCAAAAAGCCGCAAACCTCAAACAACAAAAGGCAGGAGATACCTTATCTTATGCGGATACATTAAACAATTTAGCCATTATGTACAACCAAATGGAAGAATATGAAAAAGCACTGGAACTGCATCAAAAAGTGTTGCAAATTCGGGAAAATAAGTTGGGTAAAAATCATATAGATACCATACACGCATTATTTCATATTGGCAATACATATGAAGACATGAAAGTATACGAAAAAGCACTGGAATACCAACAAAAAGCATTGGAACACGCAAGATTGACAAAGGATTTCCCAAAATTGGAACAATCGGATATTTTTGCAAGTTTGGCAAGTGTTTATGAAGTTTTGGGCAATTACAAAAAGGCGATTCCAAACTATGAAACATCTGTCAATTTTATGGAAAAAGAAAATGCAGAGCATACGTTTTCTTATATGATGCGTACACTGTCTTTGGCAGAAGTATGCGAAAAAGCAGGCTTGAACGCTTGGGCTGTGACATATTGCGAAAAAGCCATTCAAATACGCAGAAGTTTGATGGAAGGCGGGCATTTGGATTTTATCAATAGTTTGAACAGTTTGGGGGCAATTTGCAGCAAAGCGGGTATGTATGAAAAGTCTTTGGCTTGTCATGAGGAAATATTGGGCTTGGTGACCAATGTATTGGGACATGAACATTTGTTTTATGCAGATACCGTGGATTTGATGAGCCGAGATTATGCAGGTTTGGGACAGTACAAAAAAGCATTGGATTTGAATTTGCAAGCCATAGAACAAAAACAACAAAATCTGGGCAAAGACCATATACAATGTGCGGTTTCTTTTATGAGTTTGGGTATGTTGTACGAAAAAATGGGGGAATATGAAAATGCTTGGGACGCATACAGACAAGCATTGCAAATTCGATTGGATAAAACCGATGAAACGTCGATATTGTATATAGATACATTGGAGTATATGGTGCGGTTTTTGGCAAAACGGGGGGCATATGATGCGGCTGTGCGTTTTATGAAAAAAGTGGTGGATATCAGAAAAAAAACAAAGAACGAATATCGCAACGATTACATGAAAAGTCTTTCTTTTTTTGCACAAATGCAACTACAAAATAAAGACGCTTTGGCGGCAGAACAAATTTGTGAAGAAATGCAACAGACCATCAAACAATGGTATCATGAAAAACACCCGAAATATGCAAAAGTTTTGGTATATACAGCGAATATTTATTTGGCAGAACAAAAATATGAACAGGCAAAAGCATACTTGGAACAAGCTGCCGCATTACAAAAAGAGTTGTTAGATGAAGACAATCCACAATATTTGCATACATTGGGATTGTTGGCAGATGTGGCAATCAAGCAACAGGATTTTGCGGCTGCTGCCGAGTATTATTTGACACAGAACGATGCCAATTTTGAAGAAACCGCAGAAGAATTACGGGACGCAGCCGAAATTTTGATGAAAGTGGCAGTTTGCAAATTGGCGGAGGGCAACAGGAAAAAAGCCACAGCGTATTACAAAGAGGCAGAAGAAAAGTTGCAACATAGCGAATTGGAACAGACAGAAGGATTCGCACAGTATCAACAGCGGTATCAAAATGCATTGGAAAGCGGCACAGTACAATGGCAGGCAGAGCATACCATGTTGCAGAAAAATCAAAATATCAGAAAAAACATCAAGTGTCTGGAACATATCTGGCAAAAGCAGAAAGAAGATGGTGTTTGGCAAGATGAAATTTCCGCACAACTGCCTGATATTATTGGAGCATTATATGCACAGCACAAAAAGAAAAAAGAGGCAGAAAAATGGTATCAGATTTTGGAAGAAGATGCAGAAGGTCTGGTATATGCACAATCTTGTTACCGAAAAGGACAGCAGTTGTATGCAGCAGGGCATTATACGCAGGCTTTGCAGGCGTATAACCATGGAAAAAACTATTTGGAGGAATATCAGACACCGGATAGTGAAATCTATGTAAAAATATTAGATGGTATGGGGGATTGTTGGCAGGGGTTGCAAGATACCAAAAAAGCATTAAAAATGTATGTACCGGCAGTCACATTGTATCAAAAACAAGCGTTTTTCAAAGATTTGTTTTATATGAAGTTATTGGAAAAAACGGCAAAACTGCTCGCAGAAGAAAAAAGATATCAGGAAGCTGTGGAGCAATACAGCGAATGGGCGTTGTTATATCAAGCATACAAGGGAGAAGATGAAACGTTTTCCAATATATTGCTCAAAACCGCACAGTGCCACATTGCACAGGGGAATCACTCCCAAGGGGATACTTTGCTGGCAAGAGTGCTTTTGTTGGGCGGAAAAGATGGCAGAGATACACTGTCTTATGCAAAATTATGTGACAAAGTCGGTCGCCTGTATGCAAGCAACAATAGTTTGGAGCGTGCGCTGGATACATTGTCTTTGACCTACGAAAAAAACAGAAACGGTGAAAAATGCATGACAAAACAGGGGTTTTCCACGTTTTTGACCGTATTGCAAAAATTGGGCGATGAAAAACGATATGCTGCCGCAAAAGAAGGCAAAAAATTAGAAGAAAGCTGTTGACAGACACAAATACCTGTGATAGTATAATGAAGTATGTCAGCCGCATGGAGAGGTTCTGTAAAATCAAAGAATGGCTTTGATTACCGTATCCAGCGAGTAAATTGCGAGGAGGTGTTTTCATGTACGCAATTATTGAAACTGGTGGAAAACAGTACAAAGTAGCAGAAGGCGATATCATCACAGTGGAAAAACTGGGTGTGGAAGCAGGTCAGGAATACAAATTTGACAAAGTTCTGGTACTGGCAAAAGATGGCAATGTAAAAGTTGGTGCTCCTTATGTAGAAGGCGCTGCTGTTACAGCATCTGTAATCGGTGACGGTAAAGGTAAAAAAGTGGTGGTTTACAAATACAAACCTAAAAAAGGTTTCCACAAGAAAAACGGTCACAGACAACCTTTCACAAAATTACAGATTACATCTATCTAATCATGATAAACGCAAAGATTTATCAAAAGCAAAAGAAAATCTGTGCATTTGAAATATCCGGTCATGCAGGATATGCACCCGCAGGCGAAGATATCGTTTGTGCGGCGGTGACTGTATTGACATTGAACACGGTCAATGCCATTGAGGCTTTTACCGATGTCCCGTTCAAGGCAGAAGCTGATGAGAAAAAGGGCGGATATTTGAAAGTAACATTCCCTTTGGAGGGAATGGAGGACAAGCAGGTGCAGCTTTTGCTGCAAACCATGAAATTGGGTTTGTCCGGCATTGAAACGGAATATAACGAATATATGACTTTGAATATTGAGGAGGTGTAAGTATGTTCAGATTAAACCTTCAATTCTTCGCACACCACAAAGGCGGCGGTTCCACAAAGAACGGTCGTGACTCCAATGCAAAAAGATTGGGTGCAAAACGTGCAGACGGTCAGTTTGTATTGGCTGGTAATATTTTATACACACAACGTGGTACAAAAATCCACCCCGGTAACAACGTAGGCAAAGGCGGCAATGATACATTGTTCGCTTTGGTTGACGGTCGTGTAAAATATGAAAGAAAAGGCAGAAACAAAAAACAGGTTTCCGTATACCCTGTTGAAATTGCTGAATAAGACTTTGGAGGCTTCAAATGGCAACATTTGAAGCCTTTTTCGTGAAAAGCAAATCTTTTTTGCTTCTGACGAAAAAGAACACAAAGAAAGGATTTGAGGTGATACAATGTTTGTAGATAGAGTTAAAATTCATGTAAAAGGCGGAAACGGCGGAAATGGCATGGTTTCTTTTTATCGTGCAAAATATATTACCCATGGTGGCCCTGATGGCGGCGATGGCGGCAGAGGCGGCGATGTCGTTTTTGTTGGTGACGAAAGTATGGGGACATTGATGGATTTTCGTTACAAAAGAATGTTCAAAGCACAAAATGGCGAAAACGGCGGCAAAAGAAACTGTTTCGGTAAAGATGGCGAAAGCATTTATATCAAAGTGCCTGTGGGAACTGTCATTCGTGAGGCGGAAAGCAACAAAGTGATGGCAGATATTACCAAACATGGCGAAGAAAAAATTCTCATTCAAGGCGGCAAAGGCGGCAAAGGCAATCAGCACTTTGCAACACCCACAAGACAAGCACCCCGTTATGCGGAACAAGGCAGAGTGGCAAAAGAATATGATGTCATTTTAGAATTGAAATTGATTGCAGATGTGGGCTTGATTGGATTCCCGAATGTCGGCAAATCCACATTGTTGTCTATGGTAACCAATGCAAATCCCAAAATTGCAAACTATCATTTTACCACATTAGCTCCCAATTTGGGTGTTGTGGAAGGCAGATTTGGGGACAGCTTTGTTTTGGCAGATATTCCCGGTTTGGTGGAAGGTGCAAGCGAAGGGGTTGGCTTGGGACACGCATTTTTGCGTCATGTGGAACGTACAAAAGTATTTATTCATGTGGTGGACGCAGCAGGCGTGGAAGGCGATGACCCTGTGGAAAATGTACGCAAAATCAATCAGGAATTGAAAACATACAATCCCGAATTGATGAAACGTCCGCAAGTGATTGCGGCAAATAAAACCGACATTCCCGGTGCAGAGGAAAATGTTGCAAGATTGAAAGCGGTATACGAAAAAGAAGGTTTTACCGTGTTCCCCATTTCTGCGGCAACCAACAAAGGCTTGGACGAACTTTTGACAAAAGTTGGCGAAATTTTACGCAATTATCCCGAAGATATCGTATTTGAAGAAGAATACGAAGAATATGATGAAGTGGCTGTGGATAAAGAACCATTTACTATTGACATTGAGGACGATGTGTATGTGGTGCGTGGTGTTGGTGTGGAAAAAATGATTGGCTATACCAATATCGAAACAGAAAAAGGTTTTGCATTCTTCCAAAGATATTTGAAAGAAAAAGGTATTATTGAGGCATTGGAAGAAAAAGGTATCGAAGAAGGCGATACCGTGCAAATTTACGATATGCAGTTTGAATTCTGGAAATAATGAAAATCCATTTTGTGAGAGTGTATTCTTTTGCAAAATGGGTTTTTTTTATGGTAAAATGAAACAAAGGGGTGATGACGTTGCAATATCAAAGGGAAATATTTGCAAAATATACAAAAAAGACCATTCGTGTGTATCAGGCGTATCATGAGCAAATTGCCAAAGAAGCATTAAGATTACAAAACTTTGGGGAAAATTACAATGTCAATCGTATGACATGGATAAAACCATCATTTTTATGGATGATGCATCGTTCTGGTTGGGGAACGAAAAAAAATCAGGAATGGATATTAGCCATAGATATCCATCGGGCAGTATTTGATGATTTTTTGAAACAGGCAGTGTTGACTTCTCCGCAAGTACACGCATTGGATGGAAAACAATGGGAAAAAGCATTCGCAGAAACACTGGTATATTGTCAATGGGACCCAGATAGAAACAGTAACGGAGATGCAATCGGCAGAGCCGCTATACAAATCGGAATAAAAGGAGAGGCAATGCAGCAATTTTTGCAACATGGTATTTTACAAATAGAAGATATGACACCTTATGTGAGAAAATGGAACACACAAAGAAAAGCAGGGAAACTTAATCCAAAACAATTACCAGTAGAAGAAAAATATGTTGTAACAGATACCACAATACGGAAAAGATTAGGTATGTAAGACAGGAGGTTATGATGGAATACCCAAAAATAGATTTGGAAAAATTACCAACAGTGATGGATTTGATTGAAAAAGCCGGAGAATTGATGGAAACACAGGCAATAGAAAATAATAAGGAATTGCAAGACATCGAAAAAGAATTGCAAACATTGACAGGGAAATCGGATTTGTCTGTGCTGGATTTCAACTATTATTGGGCATCAGAATCGTTGGAAACTGTGGCAAAAAAGGCGTTGTTTGAGAAGCCACAAAAAAGGGTACTACAACCAAAAGAAATCAAGGAAATGGTGCTACATATTTTAGAGCAGGAAGAAGCGGTGATGGATTGGCAATTAGAGTTTTTGGAGGTGTGTACAGAGTTACCAATCACAGATTATATTTTTTATCCAGATGATATGGGGTTATCTATGGAGGCAACATTGGAAGAAATCGCAGAAAAAATCATTTTGGATTGTCAAGCAGAACAATAAAAGCAACGGATATGCTCCGTTGCTTTTTTACTGCCTCAAAATGGCATACGATTGTTATTTTTGGGAAATACTATCCAAAAGCCGATGGAGGTGGGAACAATGCAAAAAACAGAAAAACATTGTCGTATGTTTTATGTGGAAGGCGAAAAAATGAAAACAAATGCATACTTAGGGTTGTATCGTGTGCCATTGACCAGAGAAAATGCCACAGAGCTTGCTGTTTTGGCAGAAGTTTTGAAAAGTGGTACAGAACATTACCCCAATGTCATCAAATTGGCAATAGCCGCAGAAGAATTATATGGGGCTTTATGGGATATCCATTTGGTGAAAAAAGGGGCAGAAGTTTGGTTTTCGTATTCTTTGGAAGTGCTGAAAAATGTTTCGGAACAAGAGGCATTATCTTTTTTGTGTGAATTGATGCAAAAACCGTATATGGAACAAGGGTTGTTTCCGGAAGATACCGTCAAACGCTGCAAAGAGATTGTCAAAAAGCGATTGCTTGCCGCAGAAGACGATAAGCGTGCATTTGCCGCAAAACAATGTTTGGCGTTGACAGCAGAAGGAAATGGTGCGGGTGTTTGTGCAGACGGATATTTGGAAGATTTGGCGTATGTAACAGCACATACTGTCACAAAACAGTTTTTGTCCATACAGCATCACGCTGCATTGTATCTGTTTTTTTGTGGGGAACATGAAGGACGACAGATTTTGAAAAAATGGAAAAATATGTTGCAAATTTCCACAGATACGCTTTGGTGTTATCCGCAAAATGAGATTGCACCCAAAGAATTGCAACGAAAACAGGAACAAAAGCAAATGATACAAGCAAGGGTGGCAATGGGATTTTTGTTGCCGCAAAAGCAGGAAATGTTATACGGATTACAAGTGTTGTGCGAGGTGTTGGGCGGGAGTGCAAATGCGTTGTTGTTCAAAGAAATCAGAGAAAAACAAGGGCTTTGTTATGATATTTCCATGCGTTGCGATACGGTGACAGGTATGGCATTTGTGGAAACAGGTGTTTCTCCAAAACAAGTGAACCATACCATAAAAGAGATACAACGTATGCTAAAAGAAGTGGCAGAGCATGGTGTGGCAGAAAATTTGTTGCAGGAAGCAAAAACAATGCTTTGTCAAAGATATGAAAATTTTGCAGACCATACATGGGCAATGCTCAATTTTACAGCAGAACAATTTATTTTTGGACAAGCATACACGTTGGAAGATGCAACAAAAGCATTGCAGTCTGTGACGCAAAAACAAATACAAAAAATTGCAAGGCAACTGGTTTGTCAAGCGATTTATGTATTATCAGAGGAGGGAGAAGCATGAGTGTTTTGAAATATGCCGCAGGTGACCAAGTGGTCAGAGATAAAACATCTTGGGGTATGGAGTGTATCTTTTATCCCAAAAGACAATTTGGTGAAAAAATGGCAATGTTGGTTGTGCCGTTTGGTGCGAATGCAACCGGTTGGAAATCAGAAGAAAATGCTGTGATATTTCCAAAGGGTGTGGCACATTTTATAGAGCATAAAGTGTTTCAGCAAAAATGGGGAGATGCCTTTGTGCAGTTTGGCAAACAGGGAGCTTCTGCCAATGCGTTTACAGATGGTGAAAAAACGGTATATTATTTCATTTGCCGAGAAAATTTTGATGAAAACTTAAAGTTGCTACTGGATTTTATACAACACCCTGTTTTTACACAGGAGGACACAGAACAGGAAAAAGAAATCATATGCAGTGAAATTGCAATGTATGACGATAACCCCAGTTGGGCGGTGTATTATCAAATGATGGAGCAGTTATACCCAGACCACCCCATACACACACCGATTGCAGGCACAGAGCAAAGTGTCAGAAAAACAAAAGCCGTTGATTTGAAAATGGTATATGAAAGTGCCTATTTGCCACAAAAATATTGCTTGGTGTGCAGTGGTAACATACAGCCAAGAAAAGTGATGACATTTGCCGAACAAATGCAACCCAAAAGAGAAACAGGAAAGATACAATGGCAAAATGCAGAAAATGAATCTGTGACATTGTATGCAGAAAAACAAATGGGATTGCAACAGCCTGTATTTCAAATTGGCATACCTGTGCAAAAACAAGAAATGGATTTGCGGAAAAAAATTGCATTTGATATCTTGTTGGAAATTTGGGCAGGGGAGAGCAGTCCCTTTTATGCACAGGCGTATCAAAAACAATGGCTGGATATGCCGCTGGGCAGTCGGTATCTGGCAGGCAGAGGATATGCGTTTTGTGCTTTTTTCGGAAGCGGACAGTATGCCAATACCGTCAAGGAGGCATTGCAAAAGCATATGGAACGATTGCAACAAAATGGTATCACAGAAACGACGTTTGAACGCATCCGAAAAAAATATATTGGGCAAATACTGCGTATGTTCCAATCGGTATCGGATTTGTGTATGATGCAGGCAGAACTTTGTCAATATCAGTCGGATTTGAGTGATTATTTTCGTATGTCCAAAGATTTATGCAAAACAGATGTAGAAAAACTGTTGCAAAATATGCCTGTGAAAGATAAAATGGTTCTATCTATAATTCGATAGATAGAAAGAAGGGATTGTATGCCTGAAATTTGGTTTCCGCATATGGGTATTGAAATCCAGCATTTGAGCCGTGTGGCATTTCAAATATTTGGTTTTAATATTTATTGGTACGGGATATTCATTGGTATGGGTGTGATATTGGGTGTGCTGTTTGCGATGCAAGAGGCAAAACGCACAGGACAAAATCCGGAACATTATTTGGATTTTATGTTGTATGCACTGCTGTTCATCATATTGGGAGCAAGGTTGTATTATGTTTTGTTTTCTTGGGAATATTTCAGTCAAAATCCATCACAGATTTTTGCCATCAGAGAGGGCGGTTTGGCAATTTATGGCGGTATCATCGGCGGGATATTGACAGGCATTGTATTTTGTAAAGTCAAAAAGTTGCCTTTTTGGCAGATGGCAGATACCATTGCACCCTCTTTGGTTTTTGGGCAGGCGTTGGGACGCTGGGGAAATTTTTTCAATCGGGAAGCATTTGGCGGATACACCGACAATTTCTTTGCCATGCGATATCAAATTTCACAAGTGCAAACCAATTATTTGACACCTGACATCTTGCAAAATACAGTGGTTGCAAACGGTGTGGAATATATTCAGGTACACCCGACATTTTTGTATGAGTCCTTGTGGAGTTTGGGCGTTTTGGCAGTGTTGCTGATACTGAGAAAGCATAAAAAATTTCATGGACAAATCTTTGCGGTATACTTTTTTGGGTATGCATTGGGGCGTGTTTGGATTGAGGGACTGCGTACAGACCAGCTTTTGATTGGCAGTATTCCTGTTTCACAGGCATTGTCTGCGGTGTTGATTGTCGCATCTGTGGGGTTATACTTCTATCGCCAAAAAAGAGGAAAAAGCATGACACAAAATGAAAACATATAAAACAGAACGCAGAAAATATAGACAAAATCTGTATTTTTTGCGTTGTTTTTTTACAATGGAATGGGAATATGGTATAATATGCAAAAATGCAATCAATGTTGTAAAAAGAAATGAGGAAGATACATGGTATTGTTAACCGCAGAGCATATCTGCAAAAGTTATGGAACAAGAGTCATATTTGATGATATTTCATTTAGTATACATGAAGGCGATAAAATCGGGGTAGTGGGTGTGAATGGTACAGGAAAATCCACGTTGTTAAAAATTGTCGCAGGTGTGGGGCAGCCGGACAGTGGCGAGATTGTGACAGTCAATGGCATGAAAATCGGGTATTTGTCACAAGCACCTGTGTTTGCGGCAGGTACAACGGTATTGGAACAGGTATTTTGCGGAGAAAATCCAATGATGTCTTTGGTACGGGAATATGAAAGCACGCTCAAAGCATTGGAAGTACACCCACAAGATATGGCATTGACAAAAAAGGTGGCAGAGATTTCCGAACGTATGGACAAAGCAGAGGCTTGGTCTTTGGAAAGTGAAGCAAAAAATATATTGACAAAATTGGGTATTACAGATTTTTCACAGAATGTGGAAACATTGTCCGGCGGGCAAAGAAAACGTGTAGCGTTGGCAGCTGCATTGATTGCCCCTGTGGATTTATTGATATTGGACGAACCGACAAACCATATTGACAATGAAACGGTGGAATGGTTGGAAAAACATTTGAGCAAATACTCCAAAGCATTGTTGATGGTGACGCATGACCGCTATTTTTTAGACCGTGTGGCAAATCGTATGCTGGAATTGGAGAATGGAAAAATTTACGGCTATCAGGCGAATTTTACAAAATATTTGGAAATGAAAGCAGAACGTGAAGAACGATTGGCGGCGGAAGAACGCAAACGCCAAAATTTCCTCAGAACCGAATTGGAATGGGTACGCAGGGGGGCAAAAGCAAGAACCACAAAACAAAAGGCAAGATTAGACCGTTTTGCGGAAATTTCTGCTAAGCAGGCACCAGAAGAAAAACAAAATGTGGAATTGTCCTCTGTGGGGAGTCGTCTGGGCAAAAAAACAATCGAATTGCAACACGTTTGCAAATCGTTTGGGGAAAAAGTTTGTATCAAAGATTTTAGTTATATCATATTGCGAGATGACCGTATTGGTATCACAGGGCAAAATGGTTGTGGCAAAACCACGTTGTTGAAAATGATGACAGGGCAGTTGCAACCGGACAGCGGGACTGTGGAACGAGGCGAAACTGTAAAGATTGCTGTGTTTGCACAGGAAAATGAAGATTTGGACGAAACACAGCAAGTGTTGGCGTATATCAAAGATACGGCAGAATATGTACAGACCGCAGAAGGGAAAATATCTGCATCACAATTATTGGAAAAATTTCTGTTTCCCGTTTCTATGCAGAGAGGCCCGATTTCCATGCTTTCCGGTGGGGAGAAACGCAGATTGTATTTGGCAAAAGTGTTGATGGAAGCACCCAATATCCTCTTTTTGGACGAACCAACCAATGACTTGGACATTGAAACGCTGATGATATTGGAAGCATATTTGGCACAGTTCCAAGGGGCTGTGGTAACGGTTTCACATGACCGTTATTTTCTGGATAAAACCGTTGGCAGGATATTTGCATTTTTGGGTGATGGCAACATCAAACAGTTTGAAGGCGGTTACACAGATTACAGACAAGCATGGGAAAAACAATTTGTGCCACAAACCACAACACCAACCAAAAAAGAAAATACGGTTGCGGAGAAAAAAGAACCACGCAAGCTGATGAAAATGACATACAAAGACCAAAGGGAATACGACAACATTGGGGACGAAATCGAACAGTTGGAACAAAAAATCAATACGTTAGAGGAACAAATGGCAGAATGTATGACAGATTATATCAAATTGCAGACGTTGACAGAGGAAAAAGAAGAAACAGCAGAAATATTGGAACAAAAAATGCAACGTTGGCTGGAATTGAGTGAGTTGGCAGAAGAAATAGAAAAAAATCGGCAACAAAGCAATCAGTAAAGGATAAGAAAGGAAATGATGTAATGTTAATTGGCATATTGATTTTATTGATATGTGGTTCTGCATTTTTTTCGGCATCGGAAACAGCTTTGACATCATTGAGTAAAATTCATTTGCGTCGTATGGTGGACGAAAATATCAAAAATGCAGATAAAATACAACAACTGTTAGATGACCCCAATCGGTTGTTAAGCACTATATTGGTTGGGAATAATTTGGTGAACAACGGTGCTTCTGCACTGACCACAGCATTGGCAATTCAGATTTTCAATGGAGATACCGGCAGTGGTGCAGGGGTGGCAACGGCTGTCATTACGGTGGTAATATTGATATTTGGTGAAATCACACCCAAAACCATTGCGGCACAAAAGGCAGAAAAAGTGGCACTGTTGGTAGTCAATATCATTGCGTTTTTCCAATGGATTTTTACGCCGGTGGTATGGATTTTGAATGTGGTGACAGGTGTTTTTGCAAGAGTGGTGGGCTGTAAACATGGTGAAAAAGCACCGTTGATTACAAAAGCAGAATTGGAAACTATATTGAATGTGAGTCATGAAGAAGGTGTCTTGGAACAGGAAGAAAGAAATATGATACACAATGTATTCCATTTTGGTGGCTCCAAAGCAAAAGATGTCATGACACAAAGACGCAATATTATGGCGATTGCACTAGATGCAACGTATGAGGAATTTGTGGAAGTGATACGGGAAGAAGGATTTTCCCGTGTGCCTGTATATGAAGAAGATTTGGACCATATTGTCGGGGTGTTGTATGTCAAAGATGTATTTTTGGGAAATGAAGAAGCGTTTTCTCCGAAAAAATTTATGAGAGAGCCGTTTTTCACATATGAAAACAAACCATTGGCAGGGTTGTTTGCACAAATGCGGGACAACCGTATGGGGCTTGCTGTGGTGTTAGACGAGTATGGTGGTACATCAGGGATTGTGACTGTGGAGGACATGGTGGAAGAAATCGTAGGTGAAATCGAGGACGAATTTGATGAGCAAGAAGAAGAAATCAAAATTGTGAAAGAAAATGAATATTTGGTAGACGGCAGCACAAGACTGGAAGATGTGAATGAAATGGTAGGTTGTGCATTGGAAAGCAGTGAAGTGGATACCATTGCCGGATATATCCTGATGTTGTTGGAACAAATTCCAAAAGGCGGAGAAAAAATCGAAACCGAAAATTTATTGTTTAAAGTGGAACATATGGAAAAGAATCGTATTGATAAAGTCAGAATTCATAAGAAATAAAGAAAAACCCCGATAAAGGGGTTTTCTTTATGATAAGTTTGACAATACGTTTTCTGTTTGTTCCATATAATACTCTGCGGTTTGTTTTTGTTCGATTTTATTGCCCAAAACATAGCCTTTTTGATTGACAAAAATGGTGGTGGGCAATCCGTTTAGATTTTCCATAATCCATGATGCCATAGGCACATCGGGCATGATGCCTTGGAATGTGACATTGTTTTCTTTGTATGCCGCTTTTATTTTTTGTTCGGCACTTTCTTCCGGTGTGTCGATGATAACTTGCATAAAATTGACATTTGGGTGTTCGGCTTGCAGTTTTTCATAAAACTTCTGCAACTCAGAAAGCTCATTGATGTCAGGATAGCTATAAGATGCAAAGAAATTGATGACTGTCAAATCATACGCTTCAAATATAGAGCTATCTATGGCATTGCCGTTTAAGTCGGAAGAAGAAAAGCTGAATACACTGCTTTTTTGTGCCGCTTGTTCTTTGACACTTTCTTCATTGGGGGCAAATGTTTCAATGCTTTTATAGAAGTCCGGCAAATCTTTTGTCAAATCGGTATATGTTTGCAAAGCACGTTCAGAAAGATGCTCCACGCCGTTGACGGGGTCTGTTAAATAATAATATCGAAATCCCTCTTGTGAAGGCAATTCCTGTTTGGATTGATATTTTGCAAATTCTGCTTCTACACGGTCAGCGGTTTCTTGTCCGTCACGCACAACCAACAATTCCAATAAAGGCACCATCAGTTCTTCTACGGGCACTGTGGAATTGGGATTATCCAATTCTGCTAAGTTTTCGTCCGGTGCATAATCATAGCGTACCAAGGCATAAATGCTTTCCGTAGGTTGTGCATAAGATGTGGGAAACAGGTTGATGTTTTCTGTGTTTGTCCAATATTCGGGTATGGTGTAAGCCAAACCGCAGGCATCTAAGCGAATATCATTGGATATATTTTGTTGCTGTGCGGTGTTGGCGTTGGGCGTACCGCAAGCAGTCAATGCAGAAAAAGAACAAACAGCACAAAGTAAGAGTGCAAGTTTTCGTTTCATAAAAAAACCTCCTAAAAAAATATATGATATGTGTTATTATAACAAATTTTCGAAAAGGAAGGAAATATATTTTTTTAATATAATTTTAATAGGGAAACAATGCGGATTTAAGACAAACTTTATATAATTTTGTAAAACAAGACTGCAAAAAAATTGGTATAATATAAAGAAACGAAAAAGATGGCATAGTGCATGAAGGGGGTCGTAATATGGAACGAAAAAAGATTTTGCTGATTGAAGATGAAGTGAAATTGGCAAGATTTGTAGAATTGGAATTGCGTTACGAGGGGTATGATGTTGCGGTTTGCCACGATGGGCGTGATGGCTTGAAACAAGCAACAGAGGAGAATTTTGATATGTTGCTGTTGGACTTGATGTTGCCGGGATTGAACGGGATTGAAATTTGTCGCAGAGTGCGGAAGTTTTCGGGAATCCCTATTATTATGCTCACAGCAAAAGATGAAGTGATGGACAAAGTGGCAGGTTTGGACAGTGGGGCAGATGATTATTTGACAAAGCCGTTTGCCATAGAAGAATTGCTCGCAAGAATGCGTGTGGCATTCAAACACGCAACGGCAGGTAATCCAAATAAAATGATTTTGGAAGTACAGGGATTGCAAATTGATACGGACAAGCGATTGGTCACCGTAGATGACCAAGTGGTGGATTTGACAAAGAAAGAATATGAATTATTGTTGTATTTGGTACAAAATAAAAACATTGTGCTTTCCAGAGAACAAATTTTGAACGAGGTTTGGGGATATAGCTATATTGGGGAAACCAATGTGGTAGATGTATATATTCGATATTTACGCTCCAAGATAGATGAGGCATTTGACCGAAAATATATTCATACCATACGAGGGGTTGGCTATTATGTCAAAGATGAATAAAAAAAGTATTTATGATTGTTTTGGCAATCTGACCATTACCAGAAGAATTACATTGTTATATGGTGGATTGTTTTCGTTATCTTTATTGGTGTTGAGTGGATTCTTTTTTCTCAATATTACCATATTGGAACAAAACAACACCAGAAAACAGTTGGAAACAACGATTTCCAATATTGAATATTTTTTAGATGACGGTGGTGTATTGACCAATGATAATCTGAAAACGTTGTTGGACAATAAATATGTCGAAGTGAGTATATTCAGTTATTCCGAGAATGAGGGGTTTTACAGCCATGTCGGAGAAGTCCCCAGTTTTATCAAACAACCGCCGCAGGATTTATACCACATAAAAGAACAAGAGGAAACAAATAGCATATGGAGCAAAAAGAAACACCATAAAGCGGCAGAATATCAAATTCGTTCTTTGAAAGAATTGGGTATCAACCAGCAGGAGTTTCTGTTGGAAGGCATGAACAAACAGAAATTTATGTTGCTTTCCACACAATATGAAGCAAATGCAGATAAATATTTAATTCAAGTATTCAAACAGCTAAATGGCAATCAATATTTTATGCGTTCTTTTGTGATTAAAATGTTGTTTGCCGATTTGTTGGGGATTTGCTGTGCGATGTTGGTGGGCAGATACATCAGCTGTCGGGTGTTGAAGCCTGTCAAACAAATTCGTACCACAGCGGAACAAATCAGCATTTATGATTTATCACAGCGTATTGATGTAGACGGCCCTGATGATGAAATGAAAGAATTGTCCATTACATTCAATTCCATGATTGCACGGTTGGAGACGGCATTTCAAAAACAAAATCAGTTTGTTTCTGATGCCTCTCATGAACTGCGTACCCCCATTTCTGTCATACAGGGCTATGCCAGCTTAATCAACCGTTGGGGCAAAAGCAATCCCGATGTGTTACAAGAGTCCATAGACTCCATATTAGGAGAAACAGAGCATATGAAAGAGCTGATTCACAATTTGTTGTTTTTGGCAAAAAGTGACCAAAATCGTATGCAGGCAAAAAAAGAACGTATGTGTTTGAATGATGTGGCACAGGAAATTGTCAAAGAATTGCAAGTCATAGACAGCAACCACCACATTTCTTATGATGGTGCAGAAACCGTGGAGATTTTGGGTGCACCCGATTTGTTGAAACAGTTGTTATGGATTCATGGGGAAAATGCATTGAAATACACCGCAGAAAATGGCAGTATCCATGTCAGAGTATGGAAAGATAAAAAATATGGATATGTTTCCATCAAAGATGATGGGATTGGGATTTCCAAAAAAGAACAGTCCAAAATATTTGACCGTTTTTATCGGGAGGATAAATCCAGAAACAAGGAAATTTCAGGCACAGGGCTTGGCTTATCCATTGCCAAATGGATTATACAAAGTCATAACGGCGAAATATTGGTGGAAAGCAAGCAGGGCGAGGGTGCAACATTTATTGATAAAATTCCATTGTATGAAGAAACAGTATCCAAATAAATGGGCAATGAGAAAAGAGGAGAATGTGGCTGACATTCTTCTTTTTTTGGTTGCAGAACATTTTTACATCTTGTTTTTCATATATTGGAACAAGGGGGGATATGCTATGACGGACAGAGAACGAAAAAAACGCAGAGAACAACTGCAAAAACAAATGCAAAACCGTATGGTGTCAAGAAATGAAAAAGTAGAAAAAACCATGGATTTGTTTTTGTTTCGATTATATGTGACAGGTGTGATTTGTGGGTGTTTGTTTGTGTTGTCGTTGTTTCATACAGATACATCGGAATATGTGATTGAAAATGTGAAAGAAAATATTGCAAAAGAAATGCCGATGGAAACCATTTTACAAAAAGGAAATGATATCAAAGTCTTTTTGCAAAAGAATATCAAGGGTTTTCCTGTGTTTTCTGTCAAAGAAGATACACAGGAAACAGAGGATTTGCAAGCAGACGCTCCCTAGTGTAGTGGTGTCTGTGCAGTGGGAAGATAAATGGAAACCATTTTGCAACCCATTACAGGGGATTGTCACATCATCTTGTGGCACAAGACAAAATCCTGTATTGGGAAAACAGGAATTTCATGATGGGATTGATATTGCGGCAGCGGTTGGGACAGATGTTTTGGCAGTCAAAGATGGTATGGTCACCAATATACGAAATTCCAATACATTTGGTTTGGTATTGGAATATGAAACAAAAGATGGATTTTTTGTCAAATATGCACATTTAGATGCGGTATTGGTGCAAAAAGGCGATACCATCAAGCAAGGACAACCTATTGCAAAATCCGGCAACAGTGGATTGTCCACAGGGCCGCATTTGCATTATACTGTCAAAAAAGATGATATGATATTAGACCCCTTGCCATTTGTGGATTTACCATATACCAAAGAAACAGAGGCGGAATATCAGGCAAGAGGACAAAATATTGCAGATGTGCGTGCAAAAAAATGATTTTTCATGTATGATGGAGAAATAATCAAAGAAATACGGAGGATAAAACATGAAACGTGTGTTGATAGATAACGAATGGAATTTGTTTCGGTTGGCATTGTTGGAAGATGGCGAGCCTGTGGAGTTTTATGTGGAACAAAAACAAAGCATTGTGGGCAATATTTATATTGGACGTGTGGTGCAGGTAGTCCCCAATTTGCAGGCGGCTTTCGTGGATATCGGAACAGGCAAAAACGGTTACTATTATTATGGAAAAACAAGAGCTGTGTCTGATGAAACAAAAGAACGCAAGCCACAAGTGGGACAACAGCTGTTGGTACAAGTGGAAAAAGACACTATTGGGGAAAAGGGGGCTGTTTTGACGCAGAACATTTCTTTTGCAGGTAAATTTTTGGTGTTGTTGCCGGAAGAAGCGGGGGAAATCGGGATTTCCCGTAAAATCAAAGACGAATCACAAAGACAATATATTCGTACGATATTGGAAAAATTGTTGCCAAAAAATTGCGGTGCTGTTGTGCGTACAAACGGAGCAGGCAGAACAGAACAGGAATTTGCAAAAGAATTACAGTTGTTATTGCAAAAATGGACAAGTGTACAAAATGCACAGTACCGTATGGCACCTGCATTGTTATGGGAAGAATATGAACCGGCATTGCAAGCGGCAAAAGATTTCTATGGGGCAGATGTACACAGCTTTGTGGTGAATGACCATAAAACATATCAAACATTGCAGGAAACAGGAGATTTCAATGGGGCAGGACAGCCTGCTTTACAATGGTATCAAGAAAGCACGCCGTTGTTTTCTGCATATTATGTGGAAAGTAAATTGGAAAAAGCATTGGCTCAAAAAGTGTGGCTCAAAAATGGTGGTTTTTTGGTGATTGAAGAAACAGAAGCCTGTGTGGTGATTGATGTCAATTCCGCAAAGACAGCAGGGAAAGGTGATTTGGAAAAAAACATCTGGAAAACCAATTTGGAAGCGGCAAAAGAAGTCGCAAAACAAATGCGTTTACGCAATTTATCGGGTATTATCATCATTGATTTTATTGATATGGCAAGCAAAGAATATCGGCAAAAATTGCAAAAAGCATTGGAAGCAGAAGTTGCAAAAGACCGTATCAAAACCGTTGTGGTGGGCATGACAGAGCTTGGATTGATGCAAGTGACCAGAAAGAAAATAAAGCCGTCTTTGCAAAAACAGGTGACAACAAAGTGCCGCAGTTGCGAGGGCAGTGGACGGGTGTTTTCTCTGGATTGGACAGTGGCAAAAATGCACAGAGAAACAGAACAATGTTTTGCCAATACAACATTTCGCAAGATTTCTGTTTTGGGAGACAGCCGATTGTTGCAAGCCTATGCGGGAAAAAATAATGCATTTTTGGCAATGATGCATCGGTATTATCAGGCAGAGGTCATACTTTGCCCGCAAGAGAGTACCCCATTTGGCTGGTATGCAATCGAAAAAATAGAAAATCATACAAAAATTGTGCATCATGAAAAAGGATAACTCCATTTGAGAGAATGCCTTTGTTGCACATGATACAAGGGATTTTTCTATGTATAAATGTTTCTTGACAGGTATATCAAAAAGCTATACAATAAAAAAGTGTATGATACACAACTTATGGCGATGTGAAATCATAAAGTGAAACAAACAAATTAAAGGAGGTGTTTTTCATAGAACCGATAAGTATAATTTGTGGTGCTGTGATAGGACTTCTTTTGGGGCTTATGGGCGGAATTTTTTACAGAAAACGTATTGCAGAAGCGAAAATGGGCGTAGCGGAAGAGCGTGCAAATAAAATCGTGGAAGATGCAGTAAAAGATGCAGAGGCCAGAAAAAAAGAAATCCTTTTGGAAGCGAAAGAAGACAGCATCAAAGCAAAAAATGAACTGGAAAAAGAAGTGCGTGACAGAAGAAACGAACTGCAAAGAAATGAAAGACGTTTGTTCCAAAAAGAAGAAACGTTGGACAGAAAAACAGAGTCTTTGGAACGCAAAGAAGAACAAATGTCCAAAAAATTGGAAGATTTGGATAAAAGGACAGAAAAAGTCAAAGAATTGCATGAACAGCAATTACAAGAGTTGGAACGTATTTCCGGTTTGACAACCGAAGAAGCAAAAAATCAGATTTTGACTATGGTGGAAGCCGATGTCAAACACGAGGCAACATTGCTTATCAAAGAAACAGAAAGCAAAGCAAAAATGGAAGCAGACAGACGTTCCAGAGAAATTGTGGCAAACGCCATTCAAAGATGTGCGGTTGACCATGTGGCAGAAACAACCGTGTCTGTGGTACAGTTGCCAAATGACGAAATGAAAGGTCGTATCATTGGTCGTGAGGGTAGAAATATTCGTGCTTTGGAAACATTGACAGGTATTGATTTGATTATTGATGATACACCGGAAGCTGTGATATTGTCCGGTTTTGACCCAATCCGCAGAGAAATTGCAAGAATTGCATTGGAAAAATTGATTGTGGACGGGCGTGTACATCCTTCTCGTATTGAAGAAATGGTGGAAAAAGCAAGAAAAGAAGTGGAAGTTATCATTCGTGATGAAGGGGAATCGGCAACATTTGACACGGGTGTCAATGGTTTGCACCCGGAATTGGTGCGTTTGTTGGGTAAATTGAAATACAGAACAAGTTATGGACAAAATGTGTTGAAACATTCCATCGAAGTTTCACACTTGGCAGGCTTGATGGCGGCAGAATTGGGCGTTGATGTCAATTTGGCAAAACGTGCAGGTTTGCTCCATGATATTGGCAAAAGTATTGACCACGAAATGGAAGGTTCTCACGTCAGCATTGGTGTGGGGCTTTTGAAACGATATAAAGAAAATCAAGTTGTTATCAACGCAGTGGAAGCACATCATGGTGATGTAGAACCACAAAGCATCATTGCTGTTTTGGTACAAGCTGCTGATGCAATTTCTGCGGCAAGACCGGGTGCAAGACGGGAAACATTGGAATCTTACATCAAACGTCTGCAAAAACTGGAAGAAATTGCGGATAACTTCAAAGGTGTTGAAAAATCTTTTGCAATACAGGCAGGGCGTGAATTGCGTATTGTGGTATTGCCGGAAGATGTGAATGATGAAGGTATGACATTGTTGGCAAGAGATATTGCAAAGAAAATAGAAGAAGAATTGGAATATCCGGGGCAAATCAAAGTCAACTTAATTCGAGAAACAAGAGCAGTGGATTATGCAAAATAAAACGAAAGCGGCTGGATATCAGCCGCTTTTTTATAAAAAAAGGAGGTTTGGATATGCAGGAGTTGCAAGCATTTTCTTTTCGGTATGGCAAAAATGATGGTTCTATGGTGTGGTATCGCTTGGATAATGAAAAGGGCGTAAATGTGGGTATCGACTTGTATGATGCAACCACAAAAGAACAAAAAGAACTGCGATGTGAACCACAACAACAAACAGAAAAAGCATTGCGGCAGATATTGGAACAATATCATGCACAAAAATGGGACGGTTTTTATGATATTGATGCCTGCAAATGTGATGGGGACAGTTGGGTGTTTCATGTGTATTTCAAGGACAACACCGAAATTCATGCGATGGGACATTCACAGTATCCCAACGGATTTTGGGATATGAAACAGGCATTGGACGTATTTTTTGACGAAATTTGGAAACAATATCATATCTGTGGAAATTGATGAAGTGGATACAGAAACGTGTTTGCTCTGTATTGGTGTGGCAGGAGAGCGTACATTTCAAACGATATGGGAACAGGCGATTGCGGATTATGGTTTGCAATATATGACAGCACATCATCAAATAGATATTGCAAAAAAACAGAATATATTCTCCAAACATTGCAGGAAGAATGGACAAGCGAAATACAACGTCTATATATGGGATAAATAATGAAAAAAGAAGAATTTTTTTATTAAAATTCTTCTTTTTTCATTTTCTTTCAATTTTATTGCGAAGTGGTGAAAAATAGCGAAAAATATTGCTGAAATCAGAAAAATCCCGTATAATAGGAAGTTGATATCAGTATAAATTCGGATAGAGAAGGAGCATATCTTTCATGATACAAATAAATCCAAGAGAAGTGGCAGCAGAGGCAATGATGCAGATTATGGCAGAGGGTGCTTACAATACCGTTGCATTGCGACGGATATTGCGTCAAAACGGTGCCATGCCAAAGCAGGATAAAGCCTTTGTGACAGAAACCGTAAACGGAACATTACGCAATATTGCGTATATTGATTATGTGATTGGGCAGTTTTCCAATACCAAAATACAGAAAATCAAACCATGGTTGTTGGCAGTATTGCGAACAGCGGTATACCAGATTTTGTTTTTGACTGTGCCGGACAATGCGGCTTGCAATGAGGCAGTAGAATTGGCAAATGCAAGAGGATATCGTGGATTATCCGGTTTTGTGAATGGCTTGTTGCGTCAGATTGTCAGAGAAAAACAAAACATTACATTACCCGAAAAAGATACCGCAGAATATTTGCATATCGTATATTCTCACCCATTGTGGTTGGTAAAGATGTGGATTGCATATTATGGCTATGCACAGACAGAGGCACTTTGTAAAGCCAATAATGCTTCCCCAGATGTGACCATTCGCACAAATACCATACACACAGATGTGCAAACATTACAAAAACGATTGGAGCAAGAACAGATTTCCGTAACAAAAGGGATTTTGTGTGAACAGGCATTACATTTGACAAAAACAGCGGATTTGGCAAAATCGGTATGCTTTCAAAAAGGGCTGTTCCATGTGCAGGACGAAAGTTCTCAGTTGGCAGTGGCGGTATTATCCCCAAAAGCAGGACAACGTGTGTTGGATATTTGTGCCGCACCCGGTGGAAAAGCATTCACCATTGCACAAATGATGGAAAACAAAGGGGAAGTGGTCGCAAGAGATGTATACAGCCATAAAGCGGATTTGATTGCACAAGGGGCTGCCCGTTTGGGACTTTCCATTGTGCAGACAGAAGTCAAAGATGCAACCGTATACGAAAAATCAGATGAAGAAATGTTTGATGCAGTGCTGGCAGATGTTCCCTGTTCTTGCTTGGGCTTATTGCGGAAAAAGCCGGATATTCGTTTGAAAAAAGATGGCAGCGAGATAGATGCTTTAATCCCGATACAAAGAACGATACTCAAACAAGCAAGCAAGTATGTCAAAGCAGGTGGTGTGTTGGTATACAGCACTTGCACATTGAGCAAAAAAGAAAATGAGAAAAATGTGGAATGGTTTTTACAAAATCACCCAGAATATACATTGGAAGATATGACACCATATTTGCCAAAGCAAATGGCAGATATGGGCAAACAAGGATATTTGACGGTATTTCCGCATATCCATCATACAGACGGCTTTTTTATTGCACGTTTGAGAAAGAAAGGATAATGGTATGATGACAAAGACAGATATTTTGTCTATGGATTTGGAGCAGTTGCAACAACTGTGCAAAGCATGGGGAGAACCCAATTTCCGAGCAAAACAGTTATTTACTTGGTTGCACGAAAAACAGGTGACAGATTTTGCACAAATGACGAATTTGTCACAGGCATTCAGAGAAAAATTGCAGGCAGAAGCAAAAATCAGTACACTGGAAATGGTGGAACGATTGGTTTCCAAAGAAGACGGTACCAGAAAATATTTATTTGCTTTGGAAAATGGCTCTGTGATTGAAAGTGTGTTGATGCAATACGATTATGGCAATACCGTTTGTGTGTCCACACAGGCAGGTTGTCGTATGGGCTGTCGGTTCTGTGCGTCTACCTTGGACGGTGTGGAAAGAAGTTTGACAGCGGGAGAAATGCTTTCTCAAATTTATCAGATACAAAAGGATTTACAAGCACGTATCTCCGGTGTTGTATTGATGGGCAGTGGAGAACCGTTGGACAATTATGAAAATGTGTTGCAATTTATCAAATTGTTAAACAATCCGATGGGACAGAACATGGGACAGCGTCATATCACACTTTCGACTTGTGGTTTGATTGAAAAAATGTATGATTTGGCAGAAGAAAAATTGCAGATTACATTGGCAGTTTCTTTGCACGCACCCAATGATGCAATCCGCAAACAGATTATGCCGGTGGCAAAAGCAAATCCGATGGAGAAATTGTTGGAAGCTTGTCAGGCATATACAGAGAAAACAAAACGTCGTTTGACATTTGAGTATGCATTGATGCAAGGTGTGAATGACAGTGACGATTGTGCAAGAGAATTGGCAAGTCGTTTGCGTCATATGTTATGTCATGTGAATTTAATTCCCATGAACCCTGTCAAAGAACGGGAATATACCAAAACGAACAAAGCACAGGTACAACGCTTTGCCGCAATTTTGCAGCAAAACGGTGTGGAAACGACAATCCGCAGAAAATTGGGCGGTGATATTGATGCAGCTTGTGGACAGTTGCGTAGAAGATATATGCAAAAATAATACAAAAAGCATGACCGAGGAGGTGTAGCGTAAGTGAAAGCAGTCGGAATGAGTGATATTGGAATGTGTCGGCAAAACAATGAAGATGCCTATTACATTGCAGATGATGATTTCCCAGTACCACATTGTTATATTGTGGCAGACGGTATGGGAGGCTGCAATGCCGGAGAAGTGGCAAGTCAGACGGCGATTGCGGCATTCGTGTCTTATGTGCAGGCACAACAAAGCAAATGGGATACACCGGATTTGTTGACAACGGCATTTCAAGCGGCGAATCAAGCAGTATTTGATAAATCCAATACATCGTTGGCATTTGCGGAAATGGGCACTACCATGGTTGCGGCGATTGTGCAGGACAATAAGGCATATATTGCACACGTAGGGGATAGTCGGGCGTATGTATTGCAAGATGGTACATTGCAATGTTTGACCACAGACCATTCTTATGTGATGGAATTGGTCAAAATGGGGGATATTACAAAAGAAGAAGCGGCAAAGCACCCCAAACGCAATATCATTACACGAGCGATTGGGATTCGGGATTTGGTGGAAACAGATGTGACTATCTATGATGTCAAAAAAGGCGATTTGCTTTTGCTTTGCACAGACGGACTTTCGGGAATGCTTTCCGATGCGGAAATGGAAACATTTTTACAGCAAAAAATATCTTTGAAAAAGAAAGTCAAAGGGCTTGTGGATACCGCCAACGAAAAGGGTGGGTTTGATAATATATCCCTTGTTTTGATTGAAATATAGGAGGTAACAGCGGTGTTATTGAATACTGGCACTGTCCTTGGCGGCAGATATGAAATCATAGAAAAAATCGGTTCGGGTGGTATGGCAGTTGTCTATCGTGGACGAGACCAAAAGCTGGAACGCTATGTCACCATCAAAGTGTTGAGAGAAGAATTTATAGATGATGAAGAATTTATAGAACGGTTTCGTTCGGAGGCTTGCTCTGCGGCAAGATTGTCTCACCCCAATATTGTGCGGGTATATGACGTTGGGGACGACCAAGGCATCAATTATATTGTGATGGAGTATATCCATGGGGATACCTTGAAAACAGCAATCAAAAAGAAAGCACCGTTTGATTCCCGTTCCACCATCAATGTGGCAATACAGATTGCATCTGCTCTATCGCAGGCACACAAAGCACATATCGTACATAGAGATATCAAACCGCAAAATATATTGGTGGGAACAGACGGCGTTGTCAAAGTCACAGATTTTGGGATTGCGAGAGCGGCACGTGTGACTACAATGACAACAACGGCAAATGCGGCTGGCTCTGTGCATTATTTTTCACCGGAACAGGCAAGAGGCGGATATGTAGATGAAAAAAGTGATATCTATTCTCTGGGTATCACCATGTTTGAAATGATTACAGGAGAATTGCCGTTTCGGGGCAACAATTCCGTCACGATTGCGTTGAAACATATCAACGAAGAATTGCCTGACATCAAACAATACAATCCAAAATGTTCCAAATCATTGGAAGGTATCATCAGAAAAGCCACCATGAAAAAGGCAGATGAGCGATATGCAAGCATTGATTTGCTGTTATCGGATTTGATGCGTGCAAGAACCGAAATGACCATGCAACAAGAATCCTTACAGACAATCAAACAGACAGAACATACAGAGGATATGGTCAATGATTTTTCCAGAGGTGTCCGCATGAGCAAGCGTGCAGAGGCGGCGATGGAGCTGAAAGCGGCACAGGAAAAACAAAAACAATTAGAGGCGGAACGTGCCAGAAGAGCGGCACAAATGCAGCAGGAACAAAAACAACAAGAGGCAGTCACAACGGTTTCTCCTTTGGTTTCCAAAACAGTACAACCGGAAAATATACCGGAAGAAACCAAAAGAATGGACGAAAAAGAAATTGATTTTATTCAATTAAAAAGAAAAGAAGAACGAGCAGAAGAACCACAAACCGTTTCCGAAGAACAAAAAGAAGAAGATATGCCTTTGGTGAGTTTTCAAAAATATGGTAAAAAATTGAAACTTTCCAAAGACGATGCTTATGAAGGAGAGTATATGGCGGTGGAAGAAGTCAAAAAAAGCAAAAGACCAGAAAAGAAAAGAAGAAACCCAAGGAAAGAACCGGAATATGACAATGACAGAGACCGCAACGCAGAACGCAAAGTCATTATGGCAGCAATCGCAACCGCCGTTGTGATTATTGTTGTCATCAGTGCCGTTGGTTTGCGTGCATTGGGTGGTTTTCGTGGATTTGGCAGTGCGGAAAAAACCATTGCAATGCCAACATTGGTCGGTATGACATATCAACAGGCAGAACAAGAAGCAGAAAAATTGGGGTTCAAATTGCAAAAAGAAGGCGAAGATTACAACAGTTA
This sequence comes from Anaerotignum sp., assembly GCA_020024455.1. GTDB lineage: Bacteria > Bacillota > Clostridia > Lachnospirales > Anaerotignaceae > Anaerotignum. The sequence continues at coordinate 129,338 of JAHHTU010000001.1, forward strand.
CTATGATAAAGATTATGTATTCTGGCAGGCAATACAGCCTGAAGCGATGGTTGCACCCAATACCAAAATCGGTGTCAAAGTAAGTTTAGGCTTGACAAGCCAAACCATGCCCGATGTGAAAAATTTCTCTGAAAATGATGCAAAACAGGAAATTATCCGTTTGGTTGGTACAACGCCAAATATCAAATATGAAGAAGATGGGGAAGTGAAAGCAGGTCATGTCATTTCACAAACACCATCAAAAGGTGATAAAATTGATGCAAATACAAATATCACATTGGTTGTCAGCAAAGGTGGAGAGAATAGCGATACGGTGGTTGTGCCAGATGTGCAAAATACCAGTGAAAGGGAAGCGGTAAAAAGTTTGAAAGCCGTAGGCTTGACGGTCGGCAATATTTCTTATATTGAAAGCGAAACGGTTGCCAAAGGCAATGTCATTACACAAACATTGTCGGCAAACGAAGAAGTACCAAGCGGCAGTGTTGTGAATTTGGTGGTCAGCAGTGGTGCACCGAAAGAAGAAGAACCGGAAAAACCGACAGAACAACCGACCGAAAAACCACAAGAACAGCAAAATCAACAAAATGGGCAAACAGAACCCAATCAGAACAATGAGCAAACCACAACACCACAGCCCCAAGAAACACCACAGCCACCCACAAGCGGGACAAAATACTTTACATTGCACGCACCCGCAGGGGCAGGAGATACGGTACACGTACAAGTAACCAAAACAGATGTAAACGGTTCTGCTACGGTGATGGATGTAACAAAGAATTTGTCTGATTTCCCATTTAGTATTGCAGTCACAGGGGCAGGCGAAGGAAATGTGACAGCATATGTTGATGGTGCGATTGCGGTTTCAGAACAGGTGAATTTCTCAGAATAAAAGGGAGTAAAACAATATGTTGCAAGGTGTGATTGTAAAAGGAATTGGCGGCTTTTATTATGTGGATACAGAACAAGGTGTGTTTGAGTGCCGTGCAAGAGGAATATTTCGCAAAGAAGGGATTCGACCGACCGTAGGTGATGCAGTCGAAATTTCTGTATTGGACGAAGTTAATAAAAAAGGCAGTTTGGACGTGATTGCACAACGAAAAAACGAATTGATTCGCCCAAGGGTAGCAAATGTTGACCAGGCAGTGATTGTGTTTGCGGCAAAAAGTCCCAATCCAAACATAGATTTGTTAGACCGATTTTTGCTCCTGGCAGAAGAACAGGAACTGGATATTGTGATTGTGCTGAACAAAATTGACAAAGATAAGAAAAAACAATATGAACAGATTGCGGAAAAATATCAAAAAGTGGGGTATCCTGTCATCTGCACCAGTGCAGAGCAGAATGTGGGGATTACAGCATTAAGACAGGCATTGGAAAATAAAATTTCGGTGTTTGCAGGGCCGTCCGGTGTGGGAAAAAGCAGTTTGATTAACGCAGCATTTCCACATTTGCAGTTGAGTACAGGAGAAATCAGCGAAAAAATACAAAGAGGACGACATACCACACGCCATGCAGAGTTGATACAGATTACAGACAAAAGTTATATCGTAGACTCTCCGGGATTTACTTCTTTGTTCTTAAACCATATTCCTGCGGAGCAGTTACAATATTATTTTCGGGAATTTCAGCCATATGTGCATGATTGTTATTACAATGGCTGTATGCATATCCATGAACCGGATTGTGCAGTGAAAGCACACGTTGGTACAGAAATTGACCAAACCAGATACGACAGATACCAGATGATATACCAAGAGCTGGAAAACGAAAGGAGAAATTGATATGTCTATTTATTTATCACCATCTATGCTTTCCATAGATTTTACAAAAGTGGGAGAACAGTTGCAGATTGTGGAACAGGCAGGTGTGCCATACATTCATTTAGATGTCATGGACGGTGTGTTTGTGCCGAATATTTCATTTGGCATTCCCGTTATCAAAGGGATTCGCAAAGCAAGCAATATGGTGTTTGATGCACATTTGATGATTGTAGAGCCGGAAAGATATATTTCTCAATTTCGTGATGCAGGGGCGGATATCATCAATTTCCATGTGGAAGCAACCAAAGACCCCGCAGGGTGTATCGCCAAAATCAAAGAAAGTGGTGCAAAAGTCGGTATTACCATCAAACCCAACACATCTGTGGATACCATCAAACCATATTTGCAAGATGTGGATATGGTGCTGGTGATGACCGTAGAGCCAGGATTTGGCGGGCAAAAATTTATGGAAAACCAAGTACATAAAATTGCGGCATTGGCACAAATCAAAAAAGATTTGGGACTTTGCTTTGACATTGAAGTCGATGGTGGTATCACACAGGAAAATGTCAAAATTGTGTTAGATGCAGGGGCAAATGTCATTGTTGCCGGTTCTGCGGTATTTGGCAAGGCGGATATTGCCAATGCGGCAAAAGAATTTTTGGATATTTTCAAGGAGTATGATGCAAAATGAAAGCAATATTGTTTGCAGGTGCAGGCATAGAGGATTATACATTTTGTAAGGAATATGTGGCAGATACGGATATTGTGATTTGCTGTGATGGTGGTATGCATCATACAAAAGCTTTGGGTGTGATACCGGATTATATCGTAGGGGATTTTGATTCCGTAAAACCGGAAGTTTTGGAGGAGTATCGCAAACAGGGCATTGCCATCAAACAATTTCCCACACACAAAGATGAAACCGATATGCAGTTGGGTATGTTGCTGGCGTTGGAACTTGGGGCAACGGAATTGGTGATGATTGGCGGCATTGGCACACGATTTGACCATACACTTGCCAATGCACATTTATTGCTGTACTTATTGAAACAAAATGTAAAAGCAATATTGGTCAATGAACGCAATCGTGTGGAATTGATTGACAAAGAAACCATTTTACATGGCAAAGCAGGCGATTTGGTTTCGATTGTGCCATTGAGTATGATGGTAAAAGGTGTGACGTTGGAAGGTTTGGAATATCCATTGACAAACCATGACTTGGCATTAGATGATATGTTGCTATGCGTCAGTAATGTGATGTTAGGCGATACAGCAAAAGTCAGTATCAAAGAGGGATATTTGTTTGTGATGCAAACGAGAGATTAAAACAAAAACAGCTGATGTGGTGACATTGGCTGTTTTTTTGTGAACAAAAATCAAAATATGACATACATATAAAAAAAGGGGGGGAATATATGGGAAGAAAGCGTTGTCATCAATGGAAAAAGCGATATTTGGGGATTTTGTTATTGTTTTTGGGATTGGGTATGTTTTTGGCATTGTTATTGCCGCATTGTATTTATATTGTGGCAACGGCTTTGGTATGTGTGGGTGGCTGGTTGATTTATGTGAGTGGCTGCCATTAAAAACCCCCTTTCCCATTTGTCTGCAAACAGTTTTGCTGTGTATAGACAAGTAGAAAGGGGGCTGATGCGTTACAGAACTTTTATATTACAAAGGTTCTGTTATTTTTTTTCTGCCATCAATTTTTCTTGTGCTTCAATCATTTTTTTGACCATATAACCACCGACATAGCCGTTTTGTGCAGATGTCAAATCGCCGTTATAGCCTTTTTTCAATGGCACGCCGATTTCATTTGCAACCTCATATTTGAATTGCTCCAATGCTGCTCTTGCCTCTGGTACATTTACTTTATTACTGTTAGAAGATGTGCTACTCATATTCATAACCTCCTGTAAAAAAACTATTTGATTTTGTGTTGCAAAAATAGTATGACACGAAAACCAATGTTTATAACAGGAACTTTTTGGCATACTTTTGTGTTGTAAAATATAAAAAAATGTTTGATATTTTGTGTCTAAGGAAAAAAATGCAATGTAGATATAAAGAAAGTCACAGAAAAACAGATACAATATCGGAATATATACCAACATAAAACAGGGTAAAACAAAAAGATGCTGTCATAAAGCATAATCTACTTCTCATCAATACATACAAAACCAGACAAGAAATACAAAAAATATTGACGAAATGCAAAGACAGCGATATGATAACAGTAGCCGAAAAAAAGGAGGAATTCGAAATGGGTGTTTTAGGGCATTTACAATCTGATAACGTATTTTATTATTTTGAGGAAATTACAAAAATTCCACATGGTAGTGGGAATGAGGCTGCATTGGCACAATATATTGCAGATTTTGCAAAAGAAAGAAATTTAGCATATTCCATAGACAAAGCGGGAAATGTGGTTGTCAAAAAACCGGCATTTGCAGGATATGAAAATGCACCCGGCGTGATTTTTCAAGGACATATTGACATGGTTTGTGAAAAATTGGGCAGTGTGGAACATGATTTTACAAAAGACCCCCTGCAATTAGAAATTGATGGCGATTTTATTCGTGCAAAAGGTACTACTTTGGGTGCAGATAACGGCATTGCTGTGGCGTATATGCTGGCAATGTTAGACCACAAAGATTTGCCAAGCCCTGCCATTGAAGCGGTATTTACCACAGAAGAAGAAACCGGCATGGGCGGTGCTGTGGCATTTGACGCTTCCGGTTTGAAAGGAAAATATTTTATCAATATGGACTCCGAAGAAGAAGGCAAATTTTTGATTAGTTGTTGCGGTGGCAGACGTGTGCGTGTGAACCTGCCAATCGAAAAAGAAGCAAAACAAGCAGATGCTGTTGCATACACATTGCAAGTCAAAGGTTTGAAAGGCGGTCACTCCGGTAGTGATATCCATTTGCAAAGAGCAAATTCCAACAAATTGATGGGTAGATTGTTGCAAGAATTGTGTGACAAAGATGTGGTATATGCCATTTCCGAAATCAATGGCGGCAGAATGGATAATGCCATTTGCAGAGAAACTGCTGCTGTGTTGGTATTGACAGAGGCAGAAGCACAAAAAGCGGCAAAAGTGATTGCAGATATGGAAACTTTGCTCAAAAAGGAATATCGTCACACAGATGCGGATATGATAATTACATGGGAAAAAGCAACCAATGCTGTAAACCAAGTATTCACAGAAAAAGTAAAACAAAATTGTATTGCAGTATTGTTGTTGATTCCTTATGGTGTACAAACCATGAGCTTGGACATTGATGGTCTGGTGGAAAGTTCCAGCAACATTGGTGTTGTGGAAACAGCGGAAAAAGCCGTATATTTTGACAGTGCGGTAAGAAGTGCGGTTGCGTCCAGAAAAGAAGTGATTTGTAACCAAATCAAAGCGATTGCAGATTTGGCAGGTGCAACGGTGGAAAGCAGCAATGATTATCCCGGTTGGGTATATGATGCAAATTCTCAGTTATTGAAATTTTTGGAAGATGCATATCGTGCAACTTCTGGCAAAGAGCCCGAATTGATGGCATTGCACGCAGGGGTAGAATGTGGTATGTTTGCAGAAAAGATGCCCGGTTTGGATATGGTTTCTTTGGGGCCTGATATGTATGATGTACATACACCGGAAGAAAGACTTTCCATCTCCTCCACAGAACGTACATGGGAATTTTTGAAAGAAGCATTAAAAAGAATGAAATAAAACCGAAAGGAAGTTTTGCGTTTGCGGTATACATGGAATAAAAAATACTTGGAAATCAGTTGTTATGTGATAGGCACGGTTGGTATTTTGGTTTTGTTTGGTGTATTGCTGAGTAAACTTTCTACGGCGAAAAATGTCATATTGGAAACGGCGGGGAATGTCCTCGCCGTTTTTTCGCCCTTTTTTTGGTCTGTGGGTTTTGCGGTGTTGTTAGAGCCGTTAGTGTCTTTTTTTCAAGGTCTGTATGAAACATATATCCGTGTACAAAAAAACAGAACCGCCGGTACGATACTGACATATGTATTGGTGCTAGGGGTGTTATTTGGATTGTGCAGTTTGCTTGTGGTACGCTTGGGGACAGCGGATATCGCAAAATGGGCAGAACAAATTGGCGACTTTATACGAAAAATTGGGGACTGGTTTGTGATGATACAATTACGTCTGGCAGAATATGGCATATTGCAGAATGTAGAAGGGTTGCTATCTACTGCCATATTGGAAATCAGTGACAAAATAGAAGGGGGCATATTACACATCGCAACTGCGTTACCAAATGCGGGCGGGCAAGTGGTGGAAATTGTCATTGGTTTGACAGCGGCGTTTTATTTTTTGACGGAAAAAGAAAATGTGCAATTTTTTTTGCGACAGGTATCAAATGTGTTTTTGGGAGAGGGAAAAACAAATAGCATTGCAACGGTTTGCAAAGAAATTTATCGTGTATTGATGGGATATTTGTGTGGGCAATTTTTAGATGCAACCATTATGGGGATTTTATTTTCTGTGGCATTTTGGGTGATTGGTATTCCATACGGTGTATGGATTGGTATCATTTCGGGATTTTCCAATATCATTCCCTATTTTGGGGCGATTGTGGCTTTTTTATTGGCGGTGTTATCAGGGATATTCAGTGATGTACCGATGCGAGGGGTATATGCGGCAATCATCATTTTGCTTTTGCAACAGGTGGACAGTGCGGTGATTGTCCCGAAAATCATAGGCAAAAAAATGCAATTACACCCTGTTTTGGTTTTGTTTTCATTGGCAGTATTTGGCGGTTTTTTTGGCTTTTGGGGCTTGCTTTTGGCAGTGCCGTTGGGGGCTTTGACAAAAAATGTCTTTTTTTGGTTCTATGAAAAAAAGGCGTTGGAAAAGAGAAAACTTTTTCCTTAAATTTATGTGCAAAATACTACTTTTCTTTCGATGTGGGATATGGTACAATATATCGTACCAAAATGAAAAAATATCCGTAAATATGGATTTTTGAAAAATAGAAAGGTGGTATGTTTATGAAAGGTTTGGTGACAGAAACCGCAGGGAAATTTGTGAAAGTGCATATCGTCAGAAAAGAAGCCTGCGGAGAATGCCGTGCTTGTTTTCGTGGTATGATGGAAAAAGATATGGATATTGAAGCACAAAATTTGTGTGAAGCAGAAGTCGGTGATTGGGTGGAATTGGAATTGCAGGATAATGCGTTCATGCACGCCGTATTGATTATGTATGGTATTCCGCTGATTGGCTTTTTGGCTGGTTTATTGTTTGGAAATTTTGTGGTAGCACCCTTATTGCCGATTGAGGAAAGTATTACTGCATTTGCGTGCAGTGCGATTGGGATTGCAATTTGCGTGCTGTGGATTCGCAGTCAAAACAAACGTTGGGAAAGAGGAAAATACAGACCAATGGCAACCAAATTGACCACACAAGACGGCAGTGCTTGCCAAGTATAAAATCAAAACATATCAAAGGGGAATATATGCGTTGCTGTATTCTCCTTTTTTCTTTGATTTCACAAAACAGAAAATGTTTCATAAAATAAAAACAAGTCTATCCGAAAAAGGAGAACATATATGAAAGCATTGGTAAAAAGATATATCGAAGAAAGAGAAAATTGTGCTTTGGCAATCTTACACGCTGCCGCAGAAAAATATCAGTTTGATGTTTCGCAAGAATTGAAAGACAGCTGTACCGTATTGGAGGCAGGATTTGGGGTATGTGGCACTTGTGGTGCTTTGGTTGCGTGCTTGATGGTTTTGGGGATATTGTTTTCGGAACAGGACGCAAAAAGAATACGATTGTTTTTGTTTTTGCAATTTCAAGAAAAATACAAAGGATTTGATTGTTGTACCGTTTCCAGAGGCAGATTGGATTGTACAGATGTGATGCTGGATATTGTGCAATTATTGGAAGAACAGATTGCACAAAATCAAGCATATATCAAAAAGAAATGAAAAAGCCACTTCGGGGAATATTCCGAAGTGGTTTTTTTCAGGACGGCGTTTCTTCCATGGATTCCGGTTCTGATGGGGTATCTGGTTTGGATTGCAAAGCGGCAAGTTGTTGTTCCAGTTGTGTGACTTTGGATTGCCAATGTGCATTGACGGCAGAGATTTCTTCTGTGCGTTGTGTCAGGAGTTGTTTGAGTTCATGGATTTCCTCTTGTTCTTTTGTGGGATTGGTGTTTGTTTGTGGAGGTGTTTTGAAACTGTTTTGTGCTGATGCTGTGCATAATGAATGTTCCGGTGGTGCAAATGAAAACAAAACCGGCAGAAAATGATTTTGTCTGTCCCCGAATAATTCCGTACAGAAAGTAGAGGGCTGTGTGGTATCACAAATGAGTTCTGCTTTCATACATTGCATGGGGAAAGGTGCTGTGTATTGCTCGATGACACCGAATGTGTGGTCTGTTTGGCAAACACAACGCATGGGTTTTCCGTTTGCTGTCCAAAAGGCAACCAGATTGTTATGTTCCCGATACAATAAGCATTGTTCACAAGTGTTGCCCTCCCAAAGAACAATGGGTTGACTGATGCTATGCACTTGTTTATAACGATATATGATTTGTGTACGAAACAAAGAACGTACAGCGTATAACAAGTGCAGATGTTCCTTGTCCTCCAATATGGAAAAATCAATGCAAGGGGTATTGGTTTGTATCAGTGGCGTGATGCTACCCAATGTAAAAGGGTGCAACAAAATTTCTCTTGCATGAATGATGTTCCTTTGCTGACGGTAGTATAAAATTATATGATTTTCTGACAAGCGTCTTGCTTGAAATGGTGTGCCTGCCATGGGCAAAAACCGGTCAATCTGATACGGAGATTGCCATTGTCCTTTTTGGAATTTGGTATAGTATAATGTGGAAATGCCTTGTATGTCTTTTGTTTTGGCATATACAACATGGAAGGTATCTGTTTGGGGTATGATGAAAAAATGACTGTTTTGCCATTGGAGTGTATTGGCATTTTGCCATAAGGAGCGTTCCTGCCACTGCACAAAGTCCATAGAGGCAGAAAGAATCAGTCTGCCGTCTGTGGTGGGATAAAGCAAATACACATATGTATCATAATAACAAACAGAAAATGAAGTCACACCTTCGGCAACACAATAAGGTGCACACCAAACGTCTGCCATTTGTGTACGACAATAGATGTTATTGTTTTGCATATAAAACAATGCGAATGTCTGCGATGTTTTACAATATTTCACATAGGGATTTTGCATATACATTGCACTCCTATCGTTTTTGAAAAGTATATGTTTCTGCAAAACAAAACAGAACGAAAAAAAGCCATTTTATAGAATAAAATGGCTTTTTGCTATACAAGTTATAATGTTTCTACCTCATCTAACCAAATACGGCTATGTGCATCTGTGGGCATACGCCAATCGCTACGAGGGGAAAGGCACAAAGCCCCTACTTTTGGCCCGTCAGGCAGACAAGAACGTTTGAATTGCTGTATAAAGAAACGGCGATAGAAATTTTTGAGCCATTTCAACAATGTTGCTCTGTCATATTGTGTGCCAAAAGCTTGCTCTGCCAAAAACAGTACTTTTGCAGGGCGGAAGCCAAAACGCAAAATATAATACAAAAAGAAGTCATGCAGTTCATAAGGCCCTACCAAGTCTTCTGTCTTTTGGTTGATATTTCCGTCTTGGTCAGGTGGCAAAAGTTCGGGGCTGATGGGGGTATCAATGATATCCAACAATACAGCACTTGCAGTTTGCTCAAATGTTTGGGAAGTGGCAATCCAACGTACCAGTGTTTGCACCAATGTTTTTGGCACACTGGCATTGACACCATACATGGACATATGGTCGCCGTTATAGGTTGCCCAACCCAATGCCAATTCGGACAAATCTCCGGTACCAACCACAAGCCCGTTTGTTTTGTTTGCCAAATCCATCAGAATTTGGGTACGTTCTCTGGCTTGTGTGTTTTCATATGTCACATCATGCACAGATGGGTCATGTCCAATGTCTGCAAAGTGTTGCAATGCCGCCTCTTTGATGGAGATTTCTTTTGTTTGTATGCCCAAACGGTTCATCAGGTCTAAGGCATTTTGATATGTGCGGTCGGTTGTACCAAAGCCGGGCATAGTCACACCCAATACGTGTGTTCTTGGAATATGCAGGAAGTCGCAGGCTTTGACGGCAACCAACAATGCTAATGTGGAGTCCAAACCGCCGGAAATGCCAATCACCAATGTTTCGGCATGGGTATGCTCCATGCGTCTTGCCAATCCGACAACTTGTATTTGGAATAAGTTTTGACAGCGTGCGTCTAAATATTCGTTCTGTTCGGGAATGAATGGTGCTTTGGATACCATACGGTCAAATGTTTGTGTTTCCGGTTCTGCCAGTTGGAAAGAGATTTCTCTGTAAAAACGCTTGGCATCGTTTTGAGAAAGCTGTGCCATGTATGTGGTATGGCGGCGGCGTTCATTGGCAAGCACTTCTAAGTCGATGTCTGCACAAATGAGTTGATTTTCTCTGGAAAACAGTTCGGATTGACAAAGCAATGTGCCGTTTTCCGCAATCATGCTGTGTCCGCTGAATACGGCATCTTGTGTGGATTCGCCAATGCCGGAAGACGCATATACATATGCACAGATACAGCGGGAAGATTGCTGAGATACCAGTTGTGTGCGATACATTTTTTTTGATGCCAATTCGTTGCTTGCAGAGGCGTTCAGAATCAGTGTTGCACCATACAGGCTCTGGTAGGAACTGGGGGGAATGGGTACCCACAAATCTTCGCAGATTTCTGTACCAATTTTCAAAAATGGCACATTGGTTGCACAAAACAACAAATCTGCACCGATGGGAACACGTTGTCCTGCGAACATGATTTCTTCATGCAACAAATCATTTGCTGATGCAAACCAGCGTTCTTCATAAAATTCACTGTAATTGGGAATAAATGTTTTTGGTACCAATCCCAATATTTTGCCTTTATGCAATACAGCAACACAGTTGAATGCTTGGTTATCTGCCAAAACAGGCACACCCATAGCAATCACCATATCCATATCTGCACTGGCTTTGGCAATTTGTGCCACGGCATTTTCTGCCGCAGAAAGCAAAGGCAGTTGAAAAAACAAATCTCCACAAGTGTATCCGGTCAGTGCCAATTCCGGAAAAGATAACACTTGTATGCCTTTTTGTTGTGCTTGTTTGATGATTTCTATGATTTCCTGTTGATTTGCCATGCAATCAGCAAGATGTAATTTTGGCACAGCAGCACCAACTTTGATAAAACCGTACATAATCCATTTCACTCCTTAAAATTTTCTGAACAGACCAATCACTTTGCCCAATATGGTGACATCTCGCACGATAATCGGGTTCATGGAAGCATTTTGCGGTTGCAGGCGGATAAAGTCATTTTCTTTGTAAAAAGTTTTGACGGTTGCATAATCTTCAATGAGTGCGACCACAATATCTCCGTTATCGGCATTGTTTTGTTGCCGTACCAGTATTAGGTCTTTGTCAAAAATGCCTGCCTCAATCATACTATCCCCACGAACGTGCAACATAAATACACTATCGTTTTTGACATAGTCCAAAGGAACGGGAAATGTATCTTCGATATTTTCAACAGCAAGAATGGGTGTGCCTGCGGTGATATTGCCAACGATGGGGACTTGTACCAATTCTCTTGTTTGTGCGAGATTGGAAGAACCATCTAAAATTTCGATGGCACGGGGTTTGGTAGGGTTGCGGCGGATTAGTCCTTTTTTCTCCAACCTTGCCAGATGTCCATGTACGGTAGAGGTAGATTTTAAGCCAACGGCTTGACATATTTCACGTACAGAAGGCGGATAGCCTTTTTCACGTACTTCTGCTTTCATATAATCCAAAATTTGTTGTTGTTTTGCGGATAAATCTGTCATGGTTATCACTTCCTTATTTGTTTGTATGAGATATTCATAAATGTTACCTATTCTTACATACTAATATAACATAGGGCGTATACAAAATCAAATATACGTTCGCAAAAATAGAAAAAAATATTGACAAAAGAACAGATATTCTTGTATGATAGAACAAAAAAGAATATATGTTCTATTTGAGAGGGGTGTCTATATGAAAAAGAACGGATATGATATCAGAAACAAAAAAAGCAAAGTGCATATGCCCAAATTGCTGCTTTGTCTGGCGATGTTGTTTGTGATAAGCCTTGGAACCATTGTATTTGGTGGACAAACTATACAAAAAGAGAGAGTCTATTATCAATCTGTGATGGTGCATCAGGGAGATACCTTATGGGATATTGCAAAAAAATATAAAAGTGAAACGGAAACAACCGAACACATGATTGATAAAATTCAAGAGTGTAACCAGATGCGTTCTGCGAACATAAAGGCGGGGGTTCGTATACTTGTTCCAATGACAGAAAAAGTATCATGATGCTTTACGTCGGAATAAGCAGAATATAGATGTACAAATGTCTTTTGCTATGGTATAATAAAGCCATATAATATCCATCAAAAGAGGAGGGACGCATGATGTTAGCGTGGATTGTGATACTTTGCTTGATTGGATTGATACTTGTTTTTGCAGAAATGTTGATACCCGGATTTGGCGTGTTTGGCATATTGGGCAGTATCTTTTTGGTTGGCACAACATTATTGGTGGCAAAAGTATATGGTATGTTTTCTTTTTTATGGACTGTCGCTATTTTGATTGTTGTGTTTGTATTATTGCTTATCATTGTCAAAAAAAGTGGAATTTACCAAAAGGTGATACTCAAAGAAAAACAGAAAGCAAAAGATTTTGATGAAAGCATATTGGAAGGGTTGCAAGCACAGATAGGTGTGACAACATCTACATTGCGACCATATGGTACGGCAAAATTTGGTGAGCAGATGGTTGATGTCTGTTCCGATGGGGATTTTATTGACAGAGGGGAACAGGTGATTGTAACACAAATTAAGGGAAAAACCGTAAAGGTCAAAAAACATGAGGCATAAACACAGAAAAAGGGGTGTGGTATTTTATGTATACAGATTTTAATATTTTGACATTTGTAATACCCATTGTGCTGATTTTGGTACTGGTTGTTGTATTTTTGAGTTTTGTTCCTTTGGGATTGTGGATTTCTGCAATTTCCGCAGGTGTGAAAGTCAATATCTTTTCTTTGGTGGGTATGCGGTTGCGTCGTGTCAATCCCAATGCCATTATTCGCCCATTGATTAAGGCACAAAAGGCAGGTATGGACGTGAATACCAATCAGTTGGAATCCCATTTGCTTTCCGGTGGTCATGTGGACAATGTGGTAGATGCATTGATTGCGGCACACAGAGCAAATTTGGATTTGTCTTTTGAACGTGCGGCGGCGATTGATTTGGCTGGACGTAACGTATTTGAAGCGGTGCGTATGAGCGTAACACCGAAAATCATTGAAACACCTTGGATTTCTGCGGTTGCCGTAGATGGGATTGAAGTAAAAGTTATCGCAAAAGTGACAGTGCGTGCAAATTTAGGCAGATTGGTTGGTGGTGCAGGAGAAGAAACCATCATTGCAAGGGTTGGCGAAGGGATTGTGACTACGGTGGGTTCTTCCCAAAGCCATAAAAGTGTTTTGGAAAATCCGGACTTGATTTCCAGAACCGTATTGTCCAAGGGCTTGGATAATGGTACGGCATTTGAAATATTATCCATTGATATTGCTGATGTGGATATTGCAAGAAATATTGGTGCACATTTGCAAATTCAACAAGCGGAGGCAGACAAACAAATTGCACAGGCAAAAGCGGAAGAACGCAGAGCCACAGCCATTGCAAAAGAACAGGAAATGAAAGCGGAAGTGGAACGCATGAAGGCAAAAGTTGTGGAAGCAGAGGCAGAAGTGCCAATGGCACTTGCAGAAGCGTTACGAAATGGCAAATTGGGTGTGATGGACTACTATCGTTTGCAAAATGTGCAGGCAGATACCAATATGAAAGAAAATTTTGGAAAAGCAGATTTTAACGGTATTTTGAAAAAAGAAGAGCCACCAAAAAAATCTTGATGTACAAAGACCGAATAAAATGGATATCATTTTATTCGGTTTTTTTGAAAAAGAAAAGAGGAACAGCATGAAAACCGTATTTGAAAAAGAATGGAACAAGCTCTTGAAAAAAGAAGAAAAATTTTTGCAGACAATACAGAAAGAACAAACATCAATGTTGCAACAAAAGATTGCACAAAAAATTCCGAAAAAATTAGAGGATACATTGCAAGCGGCATTTCGCAAGGCATTTTATATGATGTTTGAAAAAGGAAATGGTTGGATAGAAAAAACCATTTCCGATGATTTGGCTTTGGAATATGAGGTCAATGCATTTCGTATGCAACAAGCACCCACAAAGCAATCTTGGAAAAAGTTGAAAAAAAGCAGTCAGAAAAAAGGCAATCTGAATGTTATGATGACAACGGTGGAAGGTGTGGCACTTGGCACGTTGGGCATTGGCTTGCCGGATATTCCTATTTTTATGGGTATGCTGTTGAAAGGCTTGTATGAAACAGCCATCAGTTATGGATTTGATTACCAAACAGAAGAAGAACAGATTTTTTTGCTATGGTTGATTTGTGGGGCATTGGGTGCATATGATGTGCAGAAAGAAACAAACGAGAAGTTAGATGCATGGATTATGACAGGTACAGCACCGGCATATGATAAGAAAACAGAAATTGAAAAAGCCGCAGATGCGATGGCAGTTGGTATGCTGACATTGAAGTTTATACAAGGATTGCCTATTGTAGGGGCTTTGGGTGGTGCAATGAACCCTGTGATTTACCATAAAATACAAAAATATGCCACATTCAAATACCAAAAAAGATATTTGAGAAAAAAAGGAAAGTATAGAACCGCCAAATAAGGTCATACTAATTTTGCAAACAATGAAGCTTGCAAAAACGTATGTCTGGGAGGTTAAATCTATGGAACAAAATATCAAAAAACAAGAAAAAAAACAGGAAAAATCCAGTAATGGATTGAACAGAACCGAATTTGCACAGGAATACAGTCTGGAACAAAAAAAACAAAACAAATGTAGCGGCAAGCAACAGAAAATGAATAAAACAAAAGCATAAAACAGGGCATAAAACAGAGCGTTTTTCAACCATTTGAAAAAAGCTCTGTTTTTATGATATTCGATTTTGGACAAAATAAAAAACAGATACATATATCTGTTGTGTACATAAAATCCCGAAATGTCGTTCCCATCTCTTGACACCTAGCCTAAGCCAGGTGGGCAACCGCAGCCCAAGTCTCTGCCTTCCTCTGCCCAAAGGGAATTATGTTGAGGCCTGACATCACTTGTGCATATAGGAATCCCTTTTCAGTCATGTAGGTTCAATAACGATGGGCTATCGAACATCTCAGGATATTTATGAATGTATTATACTACGTTTTTTGACAATCTTCAAGTACCAATTCATGATTTATGTTTTTTTTACAATATTTGATAGGAAGTAACAAATACCTCCCACGCCAATGGCAACATCGGCAACGTTAAATATGGGCGCTTTTTTGGCTTTGATGTATATAAAATCGGTCACACCCCCGTTTTGCAAACGGTCGTATAAATTGCCAAATGCACCACCCAGCAATATGGCAAGTGCATATGCCATTTTGGTATTGCCCTGTTTTGCGGCTTTTTGCAATATAGAGAGGCAATACAACGATAAGGCACTGGCAACTATCAAAACAAACTTTGGTTTGTGCTCAAATATATTATATGCCATACCATTGTTTTTGATACGTTTCCAATATAACTTATTTTTGATGACTTCTTTGGATACCGCATAGGGCAGTTTTTGCTCTGCCCAGCGTTTTGTGACAAAATCCAAACAAAATACACTACATAATGTACTGAAATATTGCAGCATATCAATCCTCTTTTCCGTTTTTGTGTATGGTGTACAGTTGCAGCATGGTGTAAACCAATCCAATGCTATAAATCAATAATGCACCAACGAGCAATATTTTGGGTGTTTGCTGTAACAACATACGCCAAACAGAAGCAATCAACATCAAAATACCGCTACAATATGCAATTCTGCCCATTTGGTGCAATGTACGATAGATGGCTGTGTCTTTTTGCAGCATACGACATTTTCGGAAACAAACAAATCCAAAAATACCCATTACAATGATATACAGTATCATAACATACCCTCCAAGCCATCAAAAATTTAACAATTTCAATATTTTTCGCAAGAAGAATGTACAGAACAATAAAGAGCCGATTTCCGCAATCGGGAAACAAAGCCAAATCAGGTCTAAGATATCTGTTTTGGAAAGCAAATATGCAACAGGTACCAATATGACCAGCTGACGACCGATGGCAGCAATCAAACTGTACATACCATTGCCCATAGCTTGGAACACAGAGGAGCAAATGATGTTAAAGCCTGCAAGCAAAAAGCTAATGGAAATCAAACGCAAAGCCGGAACACCAATGGCAAGCATGGAGTCTGAGGCATCGAACATCAAAAGCAATTTATCCGGAATGAGTTGGAATATGGCAAAGCCAATCAACATGAAACTCATTGCATAAATGATGGCATATCGTATGGTTTTTGTGACACGTTCTTTGTTTCTTGCACCATAATTATACGCTATGATGGGAACCATACCATTATTCATGCCGAATATGGGCATGAATATGAAACTTTGTAATTTGAAGTATACACCAAAAACAGCAACAGCGGTTGTGGTAAAAACAGCAAGAATACGGTTCATGAAAAACATCATGATGGAGCTGATGGAAACCATCAATATAGATGGTATGGCAACTTTATAGATATGTGTCAATATCAATTTGTTAGGCAGCATCTGTTTCCATGAAAAGTGCAGTTCGTGGTTTTTGGTCAAGTTGAAATATAACGCCATACCGGCAGCAACAAATTGTCCGGTGACGGTTGCCAAAGCCGCACCAATAACACCCATTTTGGGTAACCCAAACATACCAAATATGAAAATAGGGTCAAGTATGATATTTAAGATAGCACCTACCCCTTGTGTAATCATGGTATAAAATGTGCGTCCGGTTGCTTGCAATAAGCGTTCGAGTGCAATTTCCGCATAAATCCCCAAAGAGGCAATACAACAGATTTTCAAATAAATATCACCATATTCGATGATTTCCGGCACATTGGTTTGCCCTTTCAAAAAGGGTACAGAAACAAATAAACCAATCCATACAAAACATAGCCAGCTCATAAATACCAAAAATATACTGACATTTGCTGTTTTGTTTGCGATTTTGGTACGTTTTGCACCAAGGCTTTTGGATAATAATGCATTGACACCAACACCCGTACCCGTACCAACGGCAATCATAAAGTTTTGCATGGGAAATGCCAAAGATACCGCAGATAATGCGTTTTCACTGATTTGTGCAACGAAAATACTGTCGATGATATTATATAATGCCTGTATCAGCATGGCAATCATCATTGGCAACGACATATTCAACAATAGTTTGTTGACAGGCATTGTACCCATTTTGTTTTCTTTTGGTTGTATAGCAATCTCGCTCATATCATGATACCACCCTTTCTGTGTGTTTATAAAACAAATGTTTTCAAACAAATCAAAGCACTGCCGAAGCAGTGCCGATTGTTTGATGCTAAAACTATGATAAGGCGAAGAAGGATAGCTTGTCAACAAAAAATCTTGATGTTGTTCACAAAAAACAAAAAAACAACAAAAAATATATGTTTTCATAAAAACAAGTTTTTTGTTCTGTTTCTCTTCTGTTTTGAAAAGAAAAACATATATTGATATAGAGGAAAAAAGGACAAGGAGTGTGAAAAACGAATGAAAAAAGCAGTATTGTTGTTGTTGACAGGTGTTTGTATCAGTCTGTCATCTTGTGGCATGACACAACAAAAGATACATACCGAACAAGGACGGATTGGAGATGATTTATCGGTTACAAGACAGATGGCGGCAAAAACCATTGCACTTTCTTTTTATACGGAAAAGGAATTGGAAGAATTGGAACAAAAAGCGGATTTTCCGGACGTGTCGGAAACGGATTGGGCATATCCTTATATCAATGGAGCGGTTGCGTTGGGATTTTTGTCCGGTGATGAAGATGGCAATTTTTATCCGCAAAAAGATTTGACATTGTCGCAGGCACAAGTATTGATGGACAGGCTGGCACCGGATTTTGAAAGCCGTATTGCGTTGAATGACGAAAATCAAAATATGGCTGTGGCGTACAGTTTATGGGTGCAGTTATTGGAAAAAGCGTTACAGGAACGTAGAGGAGAAACAGACCTTTCTTCTTATGGGATTTCCAAACAAAGCCAAGTACTATGCAAAACAGAGGAAGACGGTGGTTTGTTTGAAAAAGGAAAATATGAGGCAGCAGGTTTGGCGTTGCGTCCGTATGAAAATACGGAAATTACGTTTTTGGAAAAAGATGGGGAAATTTTGGCTTTGTTGGAAGTGACAGATGTGACACCAACCATAGAAAATGTGTATTGCAATACAAAAGGCAAACAATGCTATATGGAAACAGGAGCAGGTAGTATTGCTTATCCATATGCGGGGGAGGCTGTCTCCGGTATATGTGACATTACATTGGAAAACGGTATTGTGACTGAGGTAGAGCAAGCCGCAGATTTGGGGGAATGTACGGTCAAACGGGTGAATGGGCAGGAGGTCTATTTGGCAGAGCAGGGGTTGCTGCAATGGGCAGATGATTTTCGGGTATATGATGATACAAAAGAACATACACAAAATGCAAAAGTATCCAATTTGATTTGCGGTACAGACATTGCCAGATATTATTTGAAAGATGGCAAAGTGGCGGGTGCTGTGATTACCAAACAACCGAAAATAGAAAATATTCGTGTGTTATTGGGTGGTGAAGAACAGCCAAAGGTAACATTGGCTGCACAAAATGGATTTACATTACAAAGTGCGGAACACAAAAAAGTGTTTGGTGCAGGGGAAACGGCAGTTTTGACACCGGATTTGGATTGGTTTTCGGCAGGGATTGTGGAGGTCATTCCAAATGATGCAAGCACTGTGGAAGTAAGATTGGCAGATGGCAGGACACACCCATATACAGGCATATTGGAATTGGAACGCAGAAAAAACGGGATTTCGGTTGTCAATACACTACCATTGGAGACGTATCTGCGTGGGGTGGTGCCGCATGAAATGCCTGTACAGTTTGGAAAAGTTGCATTACAAGCCCAAGCCATTACGGCAAGAAGTTATGCATATAATCAAATATGGGCAAACAGTTATTGTGGATATGGGGCACATTTGACAGACAGTGTGGCAAGTCAAGTATATTACGGTGCAGAAACGGACGAGCTGGCAGATGCGGCTGTGGCAGATACCGAAGGGGTTTATTTGACAGAAGATGGCGAAGTGGTGACAACTTATTTTTATTCCACATCTTGCGGGTATGGCTCTGATGTGAAAGATGTTTGGTCGCCAGATGGCACATTTTCGCAACAGCAAGCGTCATATTTGACAGGCGGTGTGCATGGTGTTTCAGAAAAAAAACCGAAAACAGAAACAGAATGGCTGGATTTTTGGCAGAATTGGGATATCAAAGGATATGATGACAGTTCGCCTTGGTATCGCTGGAAAGTCTATTTTGGTGCGGGACAGCTTTCTCATATTACAGCAGAAACATTACAAAAAGAGGCAAAACAAAATCCCAATCATATCACCGTATTGCAACCAGATGGCAGTTGGAAAGCGGAAGTTCCGCAAAATTTAGGAAAGCTAAAAGGTATTTCTGTGGTGGACAGAGCAGAACAAGGTGTCATTCGTGTGTTGCAATTAGAGTATGAAAATAGCAGTGTGCAGGTAAAGACAGAGTATTGTATCCGCAAGGTATTATCTCCCAATAAAGCAGATACCGCAGACGAAATTTATTTGCAAAGAAAAGACGGGACATCTTTGACAGAAACCACAACGCTGCCCAGTGCATACTTTGCAGTCAAAGAAATGAAAAACGATGCAGGGGATTTGACAGGCATTGCGTTGTATGGTGGTGGCAACGGGCATGGTGTGGGTATGAGCCAATATGGTGCAAAAGGTATGGCGGAAATGGGAAAAAATGCAGTGGAGATTTTGCAACATTATTTTCCGACTTGCAATGTGGAAACAAAAACACAGGAAATGACACAAACACCATAACAAAAAACCGCTTTCGGCATGAAAGCGGTTTTTTGTTATTTTGCTTTATATTCTGCAATCAAATCACCCAAAGAAATGTTATCTACAACATCATCTAAGGCATCTTTCATTTTTTTCCAAACGGAGAGGGAAACACAACTGTCAGAATTGGGGCACATAGGGTTGTCCACACAGTCCACAGGGGACAAAGAACCTTCTAAAATGCGTAAGATTTCTCCGATACTGATATCATTGGGGTGTTTGGTCAGAATGTAACCACCTTGTGCACCACGAAAACTTTTTACCAAACCGGATTTTGTCAGGGGGTTGATGATTTGTTCCAAATATTTTTCGGAAATGTCTTGTTCTTTGGCAATGGTTTTGAGTGCCATTGTACCGCTTTCGTAATGCAGTGCAAGGCTGAGCATCAAACGTATGCCATAACGACCTTTTGTAGAAATTTTCATATCATTCTCCTTACTATATTTATTCTTCCCAGCCTTTGCAGACGTCAATCCATGCGGTGCAACTGCCATAATGGAATAATTCGTCACAAGTCAATTCGATGGCCGAATTACTGCTGCCGGCAGCAGGAAATACAGTTTCAAAACGCTGCATGGAAACATCGGCAAATGCCTTTGTGCCTTCGGGTAATGCGAATGGACAAACACCGCCAACGGCATGACCTGTGGCTTGCAGTGTTTCTTCGGGAGAGAGCATTTTGGCTTTGATGCCGAATGTATGTTTGAATTTATGGTTGTCAATCTTTGCATCACCTGCAATGGCAATGACAATCGGGCCATCTTTGGAAAGCAAGCATAATGTTTTGCAAATGCGTGCGGGAATGACACCCACAGCCTGTGCTGCCAAATCCACAGTGGCACTGGAAGTTTCAAATTCTAAAATGGATTTGGGACAATGCATATTTTGTAAATATGTTCTGACTTTTTCGACTGACATAATAGAATACATCTCCTTTTTGCAACATTGTAAATCCTGTTTTTCAATATCATAGCAGAAAAGTAGTATTTATGCAAGAAAAACAAATGCACTTTTGAAAAAATACAAGTAATACAGGCAGTAAAAAACAGGGAGAGGCAATAGAAACATATTGAGATTTTTTGATAACTATGATATACTGACTAAGTTCAGATTATAAACATGGTATTGTTTATGCAAAGTCTTTTTATGACCATGCGAGAGACAGCGCTATAATCATACAATATGAAAAGCATCGTATATCCCCGTATATGGTGCTTTTTCAATTTATGTGATATTGACTTGATAATTTGATAATGCTATACTCAAAAAAAGCTGCTTTTCAGAAAAAGAATGGTGCAAAGAATTGAGGGAAAACGGTATGGTTCGGAATATATTGGAATATGCAGAACACACAGCACAAAAAATGCCAAATGCTGTGGCGTTTGCAACACAAACAGAAGAAATGACATTTTTGGCATTGGTCAAACGTGCAAAAGAAATCGGAAGTGCATTATTGCCATATGGTGTCAAAAATGCACCGATTGCAGTGATGACAGAAAAAACGCCGCATATGATTGCAGCATTTTTGGGGTGTGTATATAGCGGGAATTTTTATACACCGATTGACAACACCATGCCAAAAGAAAGAATACAATCCATTTTTGATACCTTGCAGCCGGTGGCACTTTTGATAGATGAAAAAAGTCAAAAACAAGCACAAACATTGGGCTTTACAGGAAATATCATCACATTGGAAGAAATTCCGACAGGACAAATTGCAGAAGATGCATTGCAAAATATCAGAAGAAATGCCATTGACACAGACCCGCTGTATGCATTGTTTACTTCCGGCTCTACGGGAACACCAAAAGGGGTTGTGATTAGCCATCAAGCGGTTGTGAATTTGGTGGAATGGTATACGGAAACATTCGATATTACAGAAAAAGAAATTATCGGCAATCAAGCACCGTTTTATTTTGATTCTTCGGTCAAAGATGTGTATGCAGTACTCAAAACAGGGGCAAGAATGGAAATTATCCCAAAACAATTATTTTCATTTCCTGTAAAATTATTGCCTTATTTGGAAGAAAAGAAAATCAATTATATTGACTGGGTGCCTTCGGCATTGTGTATCATTGCCAATACGCAGGCATTGGAACAGGTCAGACCATCTACATTGCAAAAAATTATGTTTGTGGGCGAGGCAATGCCTACCAAACAATTCAATTATTGGAAAAAACATTATCCAAATGCCTTGTTTGCCAATATTTATGGCCCGACGGAAACCACTGTGGATTGCACGTATTATATCATTACAAGGGATTTTACAGACGATGAACCGTTGCCGATTGGCTATGCTTGCCAAAACACGGATATTTTCTTGTTGAAAAACAATCGTTTGGCACAGCCAGAGGAAGCAGGTGAGGTTTGTGTGCGTGGACGTTGTTTGGCTTTGGGATATTTCAACAACTGGGATAAAACAGATGAGGCATTTATACAAAATCCATTGAACCCATATTATCCCGAAAAAATTTATAAAACAGGCGATATTGCAAAATACAATGCATATGGGGAATTGGTTTTTTTGGCAAGAAAAGACAATCAAATCAAACATATGGGACATCGGATTGAATTGGGCGAGATTGAAACCGCAGTGCAATCTTTGGATTTGGTGGAACAGGGTGTCTGTTTATATGACACAGAAAGCCAGAAAATCATATTGTTTTATTGCGGGGCTGAGGCAACACAAGCTTATATATTAAAACAACTGCGTGACAAAGTACCAAAATATATGTTTCCGAATATTATGATGCAGATGGAAACATTACCACATACACTCAATGGAAAAATAGACCGGTTGAAACTGAGGGAATATTATGTTCAAAAAAATACGTAACGCAAAAGATTTGGAAGCATTGCTCAGAGCGTGGCACGGAAAAAGAGCAACAACAAATTTTTTCTTGACGGAAGATGTATATTTGTCTATGATAAAACAATGTGCAGTGATGCGTTTTGCAAATGGCTGTTATTTGGTATTTGAAAAAGAACATCATTATGATTTTTATTTCTTTTTGCAAAAAGGGACAAATCCTGTGGCAGTACCGCAAATGCCAAAACCTTTGGTATTGGAACAGGTTTGCTTGGAGCGAAAAGGACAAGAGCCAAAAGCCGCTGCATGGCAAAGTGTAGGATTTGTACCGTATCTGGAAAGAAAACGATTGATGATGCCTTTGCAAGAGGGCATTTCTGCAACCAGTGTCATGCAATTTGCTGATGTTTCACAAATAGATGTCATATGGAATATGATGCAAACCATGTTTGAACCTTACACATCTGCTTTGCCGACAAAACAGGAATTGTTGGCTTCCATCAAGGCAAAAGAAGTGTTGGTGGTACAGGAAGATGACACATTGCTTGGTTTTTTGCGATATGGTGCAGAAAAAAAAGTTTCTGTGCTTTGGCAGATTGCCGTGTTGGAACAGGCAAGAGGCAAAGGCATTGGCAGAATGTTGGTCAAACAATGGATTTGGCAGGTCAAAGATGATGCGTTGCGTTGTCAACTTTGGGTGCGGACGGATAACCAAGCCGCACAACGTATGTATGAAATGTTGGGATTTTTGCCCGATGGCAGAATTGCTCCCGTCATGATAAAAGAATAAGATAAGAGAGGAATGTTGTAAATGGATAGCTTATTGAAAATTTTGGCAGAAATCAGACCTGATGTAGACTTTGAGGACAATAAAGAGTTGGTGGACAGCGGCGAGCTGGACTCCTTTGATATTGTGACATTGGTGGGCGAATTATGTGATGCTTACGAAATTGAAATCGGTGCAGATGACATTGTGCCGGAAAACTTCAATTCTGTGGAAGCAATTATGGCATTGGTAACCAGATTGCAAGAGGACTAATCGTAGGAGAGCAAGCATATGGCATTTACATCTATACAATTTGCGGTGTTTTTGCTGTTGGCGGTTTGTGTATATTATTTGACACCAAAGCGTTACCGTTGGGTAACGCTTTTGGTTGTTAATTATGCCTTTTATTATTTTGCAGGTGTGAAATATTTTGTATATCTGTTTATCACAACGGGTACGACATATTTGGCAACTGTCAAATTGGGCAATATGGCAGCCAAAAACAAGGAAGCATACAACGCAGTTAAAAAAGAATTGGACAAAGAACAAAAGAAGGCTTGGAAAGCAAATTTTACAAAAAGAAAACGGCGTATTTTAATTCCCACATTACTGTGTAATTTTGGGATATTGGCAGTGTTGAAATATTCCGGTTTTGTCAGTCAGAATTTGAATTTGTTATTTGCAAAAATTTCTGTGCCGATAGAACTGCCTGTGTTTCGTTTTTTATTGCCTTTGGGGATTTCTTTTTATACATTCCAAACAATGGGATATTTGATTGACGTTTATCGGGAAAAGGTGGTGCCGGAACGAAATATCGGAAAATTGGCATTGTTTATTTCCTTTTTTCCGTCGATTGTACAAGGCCCTATCGGCAGATTTCAAACATTATCAGAACAGCTATTTTGTGGCAACACATTTTCCTATGCACGCACAAAATTTGGGGTGCAGTTAATCCTATGGGGTGTGTTCAAAAAATTGGTGATTGCAGACAGAGCGGCAGTATTGGTGGATACGGTGTTTGATAATCCGCAGACATATGGCGGAACATATATTGCTGTGGCATCATTGGTTTATTGTATACAGCTATATGGTGATTTTTCCGGAGGAATTGACATTGCAACAGGGGCGGCACAACTGTTTGGGATTGATTTGGACAAAAACTTTGAACGTCCCTATTTGGCAACCAGTATCCCCGACTTTTGGAGAAGATGGCACATCACATTGGGGGCTTGGTTCCGTGATTATGTATTCTATCCATTGTCATTGTCCAAGTTCTTTACAAGAGTGGGGAAAAAAGGTCGCCAAGTGCTGGGAAACTATGTCGGAAAATTACTGCCTGTGCTTATTCCGCAGTTTATCATCTTTTTCCTAATTGGAATTTGGCATGGTGCAGAATGGAAGTATATTGCATTTGGTGTATATAATGGGACATTGATTGTATTGGGCATACTGTTTGAACAACCATTGCAGAAATTGACAAAAAAACTCGGTATCCACACAGATTGTTTCAGCTGGCATTTGTTTTGCATATTGCGGACTTTGGTTTTGGTGACATTGGGAAAAATCATTACAAGAGCGTCAAACTTTGGTTTATCGCTGTTTATGATGCATACCATGGTGGTAAATTGGAATACGGATATTTTATGGAATGGTGATTTACTGCAATTAGGCTTGGACGGGAAAGATTGGCTGGTGTTTCTGGTTGCCTGCGGTGTATTGCTGACAGTCAGTATTTTACAGGAATGTGGTATCAAAGTCAGAGAAACGTTGGCAAAACAAAATCTTTATTTCCGTTGGCTGATATATTTATGTGGTGTATTTGCATTGATATTATTCGGTGTATACGGATTGAATTACAATGCGGCAGATTTTATATACAGGGGGTTTTAAACCATGAAACAAAAATGGAATATTGTATTGCGTTGTATTGCCTTCTGTATGGTGTTTGCATTGTTGTTTGGGCAGTTGACACGATATTTACGGCGGTATGATGATGAAACAAACGAAATTCATGCATTTTATCAAGAGCCAAAAGACAGCATAGATGTGCTTTGGATTGGCAGCAGTCCATTATTGCGAGGGGTATCCCCCATGTTGATGTACCAAGATTATGGGTTTACAGGGTATGTACGGGCATCGGCTTTGCAGGCACCTGCGGTCAGTTATGCAATATTGGCGGAGTCTTTACAATATCAAAAGCCAGAAGTGGTGGTTTTGTTATGTGACAACTTGTTTCAAAAATATGATTATGCAGAACGGGAAGGCGATTTGCGTCGTGCATTGGACGGCATGAAACTTTCCACACACAAATGGTCTGTGATTCAGGAAATCACAAAGGCAGATGAAAGGCAAACATCATTATCTTACCTGTTTCCTTTGTTTCGCTATCATGAACGGTGGAAAGAAATAGATATGGCAAATTTAGAACCACAGCCACTCTTACAACATTCTATACGAAAGGGACAAGTCTATTTGCACGATGTTGTGCCACAGGTGTATCCAGACGGATTTATGCAGCCAACAGGTGAAAAAGTGACATTTGATGCAGATGCATATGCATATACAGAAAAATCAATCGCTTTATGCAAAGAAAAGGGCATTGATGTGGTACTGGTGCATTTGCCCAAAGTGAGTTGGAGTTTTGAAAAAAGTCAGGCGATGACACAATTTGCACAAGAGCAGCAAGTACCATATATTGATTTTAATACAGAAGCAATACAGCAGGAAGTTGGGATTTTGCCGCAACAGGATTATTATGACAAAGGGCATATCAACACAAAGGGTTCTGCAAAAGTTTCCAAATGGTTGGGGGCATATTTGGCTCAACAATATGATTTGCCAAACCATCATGGTGATGCGGCGTATCAACAATGGGAACAGGATTTGAAACAGTATTTAGAAGGATTTACAAAACAATAACTGAAACAGAAACAGAAATATATTTTGAAAAAACAAATATATTTGCTGTTTCTGTTTTTTTATGTGCAAAATGATTTAAGATTTTCTCCAAATTATCCGATGAAACAAGAAAGGACGTACTGTATGGATTTGATAGCGGGGAAGGGAGTTATGAAAATGCTGAAAGGAGTTTCCAATCAAAATGCATATGTGAAACAAAATCAACAAACGGCAATATCCAAAACAGGGCAAACAGCAAAAACAACAGTTTTACAAGACGCATTTATCAAAGAAACTGCATGGGAACAGGAAACAAAAGTAAATACATATTCACCAACCACGATTGCACAAAATCAAAACAGCCAAGAAAATCAAACGTATCGTGTGGAGGCATATATCAGCCAACTGGAAAACCGTTTGGATTTTGAAATTTCTGAAGAAATGAAACAAATATGGAAAGAAGATAACAATGTGTTTGCACATTATCAAAAGTTGATTGATGATTTATTGAAAAAGGCGAATGTATACGGACAAACATATAAAGGCAGTATGGCGTGGAATTTGAAATTGGAAAAAGACGGCACACTGTATTTTTCAAACAAACAGGCACAAGATGAGCAGAAAGATGCCGTGGTGCGTATGTTGGAGGATTTCAAAGAGCGATGGAAAGAACAAAACAAAAATCCCATCAAACCACTCAATTTGGTGACATACCGCAGAGAAAAAGGTGGCAGGCATATTACGGAAATCATGGGGCAAAATGGACAGGTTGTGCGGTTGGAGTTTGTCAGACGGGTGAAATATTCTGCTGCGAAAGATGTCGGGCGGTTGGCAGGCTTGACAAATGTGGCAAATACAAAAAGTTTTATTGTGGGGTTGCAGGCAAATATGAACCGCATCAGCAAAGACAGATTTGCAGACAAGGAGGAAATCAGGGCGGCTGTGGCAAAAATGAGACAGGTTGTCGGAAAAGCAAAAGTCAAAATACGCAAATTGAAAGCCGAAGATGTGGAAGAGAAACGCATGGAAGAAGCGAAAAAAGCGGAAGAATTGAAAAAAGCAAGAGAAATTGCGGAAAATTTGCGGAAAATGAGAACAAAACGAAAAATCGGAGAACATACACCCATCAAAGGAGAATATGTGCCACAATATTTATTGCCAAGAAAAAAAGACAAATCCTTATATGAGGAATATGAGGAAGGCATGGGATTATCTACATTTAGTGGTATGTCTTATCAAGTGGTGACAACAGGTGCAGACACACCACCTATGGTGATGCCATCTACACCACCAACAAGCACAACGGATTTGGCACAGGCAGTGCAAGTGGCAGAAAGCGGTGGTGTTGCGGCAATTTCTGTGGATATCAATGGGTTACTGCAAAGCATTGGTTAAAGACAAAGCATAAATGGTAACGGTTTTCTTTCTAAAATTTTGAAAGAAAGCCGTTTTTTTTATATCAAAATCATTTTGTTGTAAATACAACAGAAATTTTATGGCGGTTATAGTATACTGCAAATGCAAAGAGAGGGGAAAGCAAATGGGATATATACAAAATATAAATGCAGAAGAAGTGTTATGCTTGGCAGAACAAATCTCTGTGGAAAAACAAAAAGTGATGCACAAAACATTGGTGCAGAACAAAGCAGTCAGTTTGACACTGTTTGCTTTTGACAAAAACCAGGAAATTCATACACACGCTTCACAAGGTGATGCCATGGTGACGGTGTTGGAGGGTGTGGGTATGTTTACAATAGCAGGTGTGGCATATACCGTATGTGCAGGTCAAACCATTGTGATGCCGGCAAAAAAACCACACGCAGTATTTGCAAAAGAAAATATGAAAATGTTATTGACAGTAATATTTCCACAAGTATAAGGAGGAAGAAAATATGGAAAATATGTTTTGTTTTCAATGTCAGGAAACCGCAGGGTGTAAAGGTTGTACCAGAGTGGGGGTATGCGGAAAAACAGCACACACCGCAGGATTGCAAGATGTTTTGATTTATGCAACAAAAGGTTTGTCCGAAGTGACAACAAAATTGCGTGCATTGGGAAAAGAAATTGCAGAAGAAGTCAACCATTTGGTGACAGAAAATTTATTCATTACGATTACAAATGCAAATTTTGATGATGAAAAAATTACAAAACAAATTGCAGATACATTGGAATGTAAAAAAGCACTGTTGGAAGCATTGGGTGATGGGAACGGTTTGTCTGATGCGGCGGTATGGTATGCCACAGAAAATTTTGAGCAAAAAATGCCACAAGCCAGTGTATTGGCAACAGAACACGAAGATATCCGCAGTTTGCGGGAATTGATTGTGTATGGTTTGAAGGGTATGGCGGCATACAACAAACACGCCAATGCATTGGGAAAAGCACAGGAAGACATAGATGCGTTTTTACAAGAGGCTTTGGCAAAAACATTAGATGACAGCTTAGATGCAGAAGCATTGATTGCATTGACCATGCAAACCGGTAAATATGGGGTTGATGTGATGGCGTTGTTAGATGGTGCAAACACAAGTGCATACGGCAATCCACAAATTACAAAAGTCAATATCGGTGTGAGAAACAATCCGGGGATTTTGGTATCCGGTCATGATTTGCATGATTTGGAAATGTTGTTGAAACAAACAGAGGGGACAGGCGTTGATGTGTATACACATTCCGAAATGTTACCCGCACATTATTATCCTGCATTCCAGAAATATGAACATTTTGTAGGGAACTACGGAAATGCTTGGTGGCAACAGAAAGAAGAATTTGAAGCGTTCCAAGGGCCGATTTTGTTGACAACAAACTGCTTGGTGCCACCTTTGGAAAGCTACAAAGAACGTATTTACACAACAGGTGCAGTTGGATTTACCGGTTGCAAACATATTGATGGCAGTTTTGGACAAGAAAAAGATTTTTCCGCAATCATTGCACACGCAAAACAATGTCCACCACCAAAAGAATTGGAAACAGGTGAAATCATTGGCGGTTTTGCACACAATCAAGTGTTGGCTTTGGCGGATAAGATTGTAGATGCTGTGAAAAGCGGTGCGATTAAAAAATTTGTTGTGATGGCAGGGTGTGACGGACGCAGTCCAAAAAGAAATTATTATACCGATTTTGCAAAGGCTTTGCCAAATGATGCTGTGATTTTGACAGCAGGGTGTGCAAAATATAAATATAATAAATTGGATTTGGGCGATATTCAGGGCATTCCTCGTGTGTTAGATGCAGGACAATGTAATGACAGCTATTCTTTGGCAGTGATTGCATTGAAGTTGAAAGAAGTATTTGGCTTGGAAGATATTAATGAGTTACCGATTATCTATAATATTGCTTGGTATGAACAAAAAGCAGTGATTGTATTGTTGGCGTTGTTGTATTTGGGTGTGAAAAACATTCATTTGGGCCCAACATTGCCAGCGTTTCTTTCTCCAAACGTAGCAAAAGTGCTTGTGGAAAACTTTGGTATTGCAGGAATTGGTACAGTGGAAGAAGATATGGCACAATTTTTTGGGGCATGATGATGACACAGCATAGCAAAAGCTATGCTGTGTTTTTTGTGATGCAATATATGGGAAATGGTATGCAGTAGACAGAAAGAGATGGGAAATATAGAGGATTTTAGAAAAAGAATAGCAAAATAAAATAGGAGGAAAAGTGGAGAAAATGCGATGATTTCGGGAAAGTGTGGTGCTTCAATTATGATGTACGAATAAAAATACAAAAAAAGATGTAAAAATATGTTGACAAAAGTAAAATAATCTGTAAAATGTATAGATGTCACTGCAAAACGCAGATGACAAAATACATCAAATAAAATGAAAAAAAGACTTGACATTTTAGAATGATGTGTTAAAATAATAAAACATCTTTTCGAAAACAAAATGTTTGAAAAAAAGCAAAAAAAATGCTTGACAAACAAAAATGAATTTGATAAGATATCTGAGCGAAAAAGTTTCGCAAAGAAAACAAAAAAAGTACTGAAAAAAGTGCTTGACAAAAAGAAAACGGTTTGATAAAATAATCGAGCTGGTTTCGAAAAAGAAA
>JAHHTU010000010.1 GCA_020024455.1 Anaerotignum sp.
TTTGCTACTGTGGCTCAGTCGGTAGAGCGTCGCCTTGGTAAGGCGGAGGTCACGGGTTCAAGTCCCGTCAGTAGCTTTGCAAACCACCTATCGTTTTTAGGTGGTTTTTTGTTTTGTTCAAATTCACGCAATCTGTATAAAAATGCATGAAAGTTTCTTGCAATTTGCACAGAATACAAATTTTTCGATCAGAGGGGTTTACTTTCGTTTTGCTTTGTGCTAGTATGAGGAAAATAACTTGACGAAAGAGGTTGCTGATGATGATAACCAATCCAATCAATATGGTTTCCACAACTGCATACTTTTATTTTTACCGTGTTTTCAGACATTCCAAGTGAATTTTACTGTTAAGAAAAGACGGTTCGTTTTGTTGTTTTTTTCTTATGAAGAAAGTCAGCGTATATACAAAGACTTCGCAGTGAAATTCGCTGCGAGGTCTTTCTTTATTTTTGGGATTTTTTTCAACACAACAGAAATGAGATACAAAGGAGGATTTGGATATGATTGTTGTATTAAAACAAAATGTAGCACAAGAACAGGTTGAAAATTTGAAAAATTGGATACACAGTTTGGGGATTGAAACCCATGTTTCCGTAGGAAAGATACACACCATCATTGGTTTGGTGGGAGATACTTCACAGGTAGACATGGATTTGGTGGGTTCTTTGGATATTGTGGAAAGTGTCAAAAGAATTCAAGAACCATTCAAAAATGCAAACAGTAAGTTTCATGGAGCACCGTTGGTGGTAGATGTTGGCGGTGTCAAAATTGGTGGTGGTCATTTCCAAATCATTGCAGGCCCTTGCTCCGTGGAATCGGAAGAACAAGTATGTTATGTGGCAGAATGTGTCAAAAAATCCGGTGCAGGTTTGCTCAGAGGCGGTGCATTCAAACCCCGTACTTCTCCATATGCATTCCAAGGCTTGAAAGGCGAAGGCATTACACTCTTGCAAGAGGCAAAAATAAAAACAGGATTGCCCATTGTATCGGAAATTATGAATATTTCCCATTTGGAAATGTTTGAGCCTGTGGACGTGATACAGGTCGGTGCAAGAAATATGCAAAATTTCGATTTGTTGCGGGAATTGGGAAAAGTCAGAAAACCCATTTTGTTGAAAAGAGGACTTGCAAACACCATTGATGAATGGTTGATGAGTGCGGAATACATCATGGCAGGCGGGAATGAAAATGTCATTTTGTGCGAAAGAGGGATTCGAACATTTGAAACCAGAACAAGAAACACATTGGATTTATCCGTCATTCCTGTGTTGAAAAAATTGACACATTTACCCATTATTGTAGACCCCAGCCACGCATTGGGCTACGCACATATGGTAAAACCCATGGCAATGGCGGCAACGGCTGCGGGGGCAGATGGTTTGATGATTGAAGTGCATAACGAACCGGCAAAAGCATTGTGTGATGGGGCACAATCTTTGACACCGCAGGCATTTGACGATGTGGCAAAAGCGGTATTCCAAATCAGACCATTTGCTTGCAAATTCAACGAAAACGAATAAAAAAATCAGAAAGAGGTGGCAGATATGAAAATCGGTGTTGTGGGCTTGGGACTGATTGGTGGTTCTTTGGCAAAGGCAATCAAACAAAAAACAAATCATGAAGTGATTGGTTGGGACAATACAGAGCAAGTGCGACTGGCTGCAATCATGGCACAGGCAGTGGATACTTGTATGGAAAACGGCAATCCAAAAGATTGCGATGTGGTGCTTTTGGCACTGTACCCACAGGCAACGATTGATTATGTGACACAATATGCAGCGGTATTCAAAAAAAATGCATTGGTGGCAGACTGTGCAGGGGTAAAGCGTTTGGTGTGTGACGGTGTGCAGGAAATTGCAAAACAACATGATTTTGTG
Source organism: Anaerotignum sp. (assembly GCA_020024455.1). Classification (GTDB taxonomy): domain Bacteria; phylum Bacillota; class Clostridia; order Lachnospirales; family Anaerotignaceae; genus Anaerotignum. The sequence goes on from JAHHTU010000010.1 coordinate 1,878, forward strand.
TTTGTGGGGGCACACCCGATGGCTGGTATAGAACGCTCCGGATTCACCTATTCCAAAGCAGATTTATTCGATGGTACAACCATGATTTTAACACCTTATACCGGTACAGATATCAAAGATGTGAATACTTTGAGTATGTTATGCAAAAGCATTGGGTTTGGACGTATGCAAGTCACCACACCCCAAGAACATGACCAAATGATTGCATATACTTCGCAACTGGCTCATGTGGTTTCCAGTGCATATATCAAAAGTGAACTTTCTCCAAAATTTCGTGGATTTTCCGCAGGAAGTTTTCATGACATGACAAGGGTTGCAAAATTGAATGAAACCATGTGGACAGAATTGTTTTTGGAAAATAAAGACTATTTGGCAGAGGAAATTGACACTTTGATTGCAAGACTGCAAGCATACAGTGATGCCATACACAAAGGCAATGCACAACAATTAAAAGCATTATTGCAAGATGGCAAACAAAAACGCCTTGCCATAGAGGAAAACAAAGCATTTGATTGAGGAAGTGAAACGATGAAAACGGTAACGGTGCATACAAAAACACCTTATGACATTTATATTGGAGCGGGCATACGCACACAAATTGGCGAACAAATGAAAAAACAGATTGCACCTTGTAAAGCGGCAATCATCACAGATGATGTTGTTTTTGGATTGTATGCAACACAGGTGCGGCAATCCTTGGAACAGGCAGGCTATACGGTATGTGCATATGCATTTTCGGCAGGGGAAGCCTCCAAAACAATCACCACATGGAGCAATATTTTGGAATTTCTGGCAGAGCAGGAAATGACAAGAAAAGATGTCATTGTCGCATTGGGTGGCGGCGTTGTGGGAGATATGGCGGGCTTTGCGGCAGCGGTATATCAAAGAGGGATTACTTTTGTGCAAATACCAACCACATTTTTGGCAGCCATTGATGCCTCTGTGGGCGGCAAAACAGCCATTGACCTCAAAGCAGGAAAAAACCTTGCAGGGGCATTCCATCAACCCCGTATGGTACTTTGTGATACAGAGATATTGCAACAGTTGCCACAATCCATATTTGCAGATGGCATAGCAGAAGCGTTGAAATACGGCGTGCTTGGCAATCAGGATTTATTTGTACAGATTGCAGAGGCAGGGATACACAGTCATTTGGACGAAATTGTGGAAATGTGTGTGTCTATGAAACGGGATATTGTGGAAAAAGACGAAACGGAACAGGGCGATAGAAAGTTATTGAATTTGGGGCATACATTTGGACACGCCATAGAATGGAACAGTGCTTTTTGTATGTCGCATGGGCAAGCGGTTGGCATTGGCATGGTATTGGTCGCAAGAGCCGCAGAGCATATGGGAAAAGCGAAAAAAGGATTGACAGAACAAATTGAAAAAGCATTGCAACAACATGGATTGCCCATACATTGTATGTATACAGCAAAAGAGCTGACAGCAGGCATACTGCATGACAAAAAACGAAAAGGAAATATCATACAATTTGTGTTTCCGTATGAGATTGGGCATTGTGAAATTGTGGATATTGCGGTTTCCGATGTGGAGGCATTGGCAAATATCGCAATCGGAAAATAGGCAGGTGGCATATGAATATCAAAGTAGGAACAGCACCATTACAAGGAACAATTACCATACCTGCATCAAAATCAGATGTACATCGGTTATTGATTGCGGCATCGTTGGCAGATGCACCAACAGAAATTTTGTTGCAAGGGTGTTCTGCGGATATAGAGGCTACCATACGATGTATGCAGAATTTGGGGGCAGAGATACAGAAAACGGCGTATGGTGTGCAAGTGATACCCATAGAGAAACAGACAGAAACAGCTATATTGGATTGTGGGGAAAGTGGTTCTACCCTGCGGTTTTTGTTGCCGATTGTGGCGGCATTGGGCAAAAATGCATGGGTGGAGGGCAAAGGCAGATTGCCCCAACGCCCCATTGCAGTTATCACAGAAACATTGCGGGAACATGGCTGTACCGTCAGTGCAAATGGTTTGCCTTTGGAATTGTCGGGGCAATTATGCGGTGGTAGGTTTGTATTGCCTGCCAATATCAGCTCCCAATTTTTGACAGGGTTTTTGTTTGCATTGCCCTTACTGGAACAAGACAGCGAAATCATACTGACAACGGAAATACAATCTAAGGGTTATTTGGATATGACGTTAGATACCTTGCAAACATTCGGTATTGTGATACAGCAAACCGAAACAGGATTTTTTGTCAAAGGAAACCAGCAATATCATACACCAAAACGGATACAGGCAGATGGGGATTGGTCAAATGTTGCGTTTTGGTTGGCGGCAGGGGCGACCACAAAGCCTATCACTTGTTATGGATTGCGACAGGACAGCAAACAAGGGGATAAACAAATTTTGGAAATATTAAAACAATTCGGTGCAGATGTAGCAGTGGCAGAAAACAGTGTGACGCTACGCCCCAACCGATTAAAAGGTTGCCGCATGGATATGGCACAAATTCCCGATATGTTGCCTATTTTGTGTATGGTGGCAGCAGTGGCAGAAGGGAAAACAGAGCTTTACAATGCAGGGCGTTTGCGTATCAAAGAAAGTGACCGATTGGCAGCCATGACAGAGGTGTTGCAAGCATTTGGCGTAACGGTGGAAGAATATCCCGAAAGCATTTGTATCTACGGCAACAGCCACACAAAAACGGAAACAGAAGTTTGTATCCATGGGCATAACGACCATCGCATTGTGATGGCAGCAGCCATTGGTGCAACCATATTACAGCAAAAAATCGTGATAGAAGGGGCGGAAGCGGTTTCCAAATCGTATCCAAACTTTTTTGCGGAATTTGTAAAACTGGGAGGTGATGCAGATGTCCTCTAATTTTGGAGAACGTTTGAAAATTTCGATATTCGGGCAATCCCATTCCGATGCCATCGGCGTGAATATAGACGGCTTGCCTGTGGGAGAATACATTGATTTGGAGCAGGTGCAGGCGTTTTTACAAAGACGGGCACCGGGGCAAAACGCATATAGCACAACCAGAACAGAAGCAGATGTGCCGAAAGTGCTGTCCGGATTGTGGCAGGACAGAACCTGCGGTGCACCGCTTTGTGCCATGATAGAGAACACTGACACACGCTCCAAAGATTACAGCAATTTGAGAAAAATGCCAAGACCCGGACACGCAGATTATACAGCGGCAGTGAAATATCAAGGGTTTCAGGATTATCGAGGGGGCGGGCATTTCTCCGGCAGACTCACAGCACCGCTTTGCTTTGCAGGAGCGGTTTGTATGCAGATATTGGAGAGAAAAGGTATCACCATTGGAGCACATATTGCCGCTATCAAACAGTGTCAGGATACCAGTTGGGATACCGTAAACATCACAGCACAAATGTTGCAAGATGTCACAAAAAAAACATTTCCCACCATAGACGACAAAGCAGGGGAACAAATGCAGGCAGTGATTGCACAGGCAAAAGCAGAACAAAACTCTGTCGGTGGTATCATTGAGGCGGTTGCGGTTGGTTTGCCCGTGGGTTTGGGAGAGCCGATGTTTGACGGCATAGAAAGCAAAGTTGCCGCTTTGTTGTATGCCATTCCTGCGGTCAAAGGCGTGGAGTTTGGGGCAGGATTTGCGGCGGCAACTATGATGGGCTCTATGCACAATGATGATTTCTATTATGATGCGGCAGGTAATATAAAAACAAAAACAAACCATCATGGCGGTAGTTTGGGCGGTATTTCCAGCGGTATGCCGTTGGTGGTGCGTGCGGCGTTTAAGCCAACACCTTCCATCTCACAGGAACAGCAAACCATTGGTTGGGAAACCAAACGGAATGAAACATTGCGTATTGTGGGACGGCATGACCCTTGTATTGTGCCAAGGGCAGTGCCTTGCGTGGAGGCGGCGATTGCCATTGCATTGTTGGATTTATATTTGTTGCAATACAGAGGATAGGGAGTGAAGATACATGGACTTGGAACAGCTGAGAACACAAATCAATGAAATTGATACAAAAATGGTAGATTTGTTTGTACAAAGAATGCAGGTTGCCGCAGAGATTGCATCTGCAAAAGCAGAAAAACATCTGCCTGTGTTGGACAAAAAAAGAGAAAAATTGGTTTTGGAGAAAATTATGAACCAGGCAGGGGAAGAGTTTGCTTTGTATGCCAATACGTTGTACCAAACCATGTTCGATGTCAGCAGAAGTTATCAGGCAGGGATTTTGCAAAAAGACAACGATTTGCTCACACAAATCAAAGCACGGGTACAACAGCCGTTGATGGAATTTCCAAAAAGAGCGGTTGTGGCTTGCCAAGGGACAGAGGGTTCTTATGCGGCCCGTGCCTGTGGGCGTTTGTTTGATATGCCAAATATGATGTTTTTTGAAAGTTTTGAAAATGTATTTGAGGCAGTGGAGAAGGGAATGTGTGCGTATGGCATATTGCCTTTGGAAAACAGCACTGCCGGTTCTGTGACGGAAGTGTATGATTTGATGGTGCAACATCAATTTTATATTGTCAGAAGTCTGAAATTGCATATCCACCATATGCTTTTGGCAAAAGAAGGAACAGAACTTTCACAAATCAAAGAAATTGTATCCCATGAACAGGCGTTACAGCAATGCAGTGCATTTTTGAAAGCATTGCCAAATGTAAAAATCACAAAATTTGCAAATACCGCAATGGCAGCAAAATATGTCGCAGAAAGCGAAAGAACAGACATTGCAGCCATTGCATCGGAAGATTGTGCGAGCCTGTATGGTTTATCGGTTGTGCATGATGCGATACAAAACCATGCACATAACGACACAAGATTTATTTGTATTGCAAAAAATATGGAACTGTATGCAGGAGCAAACAAAATCAGCCTGTTGCTGTCTTTGGCACACGAACCGGGGGCGTTGTATCAAATGCTTGGTAAAATTGCGGCACATCATATCAATTTGAGCAAACTGGAAAGCCGTCCGATTGCAGGCAGAGATTTTGCATTTTGTTTTTATTTTGATTTGGAAGCCTCTGTATTCTCAAAAGAGGTGCAAACATTGCTCCAAGATATGCAAAGTCAGGCAAAACAACTGTCGTTTTTGGGTTGTTATGCAGAAATGGTGTGAGGGAGTGAGCAGATGCAGATATTGGTATTGAATGGCCCGAATTTGAATTTTTTGGGCATTCGGGAAAAACAGATTTACGGTACACAGACATATCAGGATTTGGTAACACAAATAGAACAATATTGCCAAGCAGAGGAGATTTCGGTAGAAATTGTGCAATCCAATCATGAAGGGGTGTTGGTAGAGCGGATACAGCAAGCCTATTTTGATAAAACAGACGGTATTGTCATCAATCCGGCGGCATATACCCATACCAGCATTGCCATACTCGATGCATTGAAAGCGGTTTCTTTGCCGGCTGTGGAAGTGCATATTTCCGCAGTGGAGCAAAGAGAAGATTTTCGGAAAGTATCATATGCAGGCATGGCGTGTGAAAAAACGATTGCAGGCAAAGGATTTGCAGGATATTTGGAGGCAATCGCCTATTTGAAACAAAAGTATGAGAAATAAAAAAATGGGATTTTCCGATGTTGGGAAATCCTTTTTTTGTGAAATACAAAAGATATGCAATTTTTGTGCCAAACAAAATCGCAAACTGTCGTTTTGTCTATAAAAATATAGAATGATATTTGCATAAAACCAGAAAAAAACACGTAAATTACTTGTCTTTTTGATGTTGTTATATTACAATGTGGGTAATGATAAGATATAAGATATTTTTATTGTCATAAAATACACTTTTGTAATCATGCAAGGACGTATTTTCAAAATTACAAAAGAAAGGAAAGGTGTTTTTGTTTGGAATTTCATCATATTTCCGTATTGTTGCAAGAATGTGTGGATAATTTGAATATCCGTCCCGACGGTATTTATGTAGATGGTACAACGGGCGGTGGCGGACATTCTTTGGAAATTGCAAAAAAATTGACAACAGGCAGATTGATTTGTATTGACCAGGATTTGCACGCACACGCAGCAGCAAAGGAACGCTTGAAAGAGCATTTGGATAAAATTACATGGGTGCATGATAATTTTGGCAACATTGCACAAATATTGCAAACATTAGAAATTGACAACATAGATGGTATGTTGATGGATATTGGAGTATCTTCTCATCAGCTCGATGAGGCAGAACGTGGATTTTCGTATCAACAAGATGCACCGCTGGATATGCGTATGGACGCAACAAAGCCATTTTGTGCATATGATGTGGTGAACACATACAGCGAAGAAGATTTGAACCGTGTGATTTTTACATACGCAGAAGAACGATGGGCAAAACGCATTGCACAATTCATTGTGGCACAACGCAAACAAGAACCCATTGCAACCACAGGGGAATTGGTAGATGTTATCAAAAAAGCAGTGCCAAAAGGTGCAAGAAAAGATGGCCCACACCCTGCAAAAAGAACATTTCAAGCCATTCGTATTGAAGTAAACAAAGAATTGGAAGTGTTGGAAAATGCCATTGATGCAGCGGCAAAACGTTTGTCAAGAGGCGGTCGCTTATGCATTATCACATTCCATTCTCTGGAAGACAGAATTGTAAAAGAGGCGTTTCGTAAGTTGGAAAATCCCTGTGTTTGTCCACCGCAATTTCCGGTTTGTGTATGTGGTTGCAAGCCTGTTGGAAAAGTCATAACAAGAAAACCCATATTGCCTTCTGCACAGGAATTGGAAGTTAACCATCGTTCCAGAAGTGCAAAATTGCGTGTGTTGGAAGGATTGGGTAATGCATAAAAAAGAGGTGTAACAGTATATGGCACAAAAAAGAAGAAATCGAAATACACCACACACTGCAAAATATCAGCGTAATGCACAAAACGCATATCCCATACAAGGCAACGTTGCGTACAAACTGCAACCAAAAGAAGAACCCATGCAAATGCCTGCAAAAAAACCACAACCGCAAATCGGAGAAACCAGAACGGAACGCAGAGAAAAAAGACGGCATATGCTCTATGTCTGTGCTGTGATGTTGTTGGTTTTTGGTGGTTGCATTGCGTTTATGGGAGCAAATGTGATTGTGGCAAAAAAAGAAATGCAAATCAGACAGCAAAACAATACGTTGTCCGCAATCAAAGCACAAAATGCCACATTGGAAGCGGAATTGGCAGAACAAATTGATTTGGAATACATCAAACAAGAGGCAAGCAAACGTTTGGGTATGGCAGAACCACAACCCTATCAGATTGTTTACATAGATGTGCCAAAACAAAGTTATACCATACAATATGCGGCAGATGAAACGGAAAAAAAAGAATCTTCCTTCTTTGATTCTTTGATGAATTTGTGGAAAAAGGATTGATGTATATGAGAAAAAAACACACAGAAGGAATAAAGGCAAATGGGAAATTTGCTTTTATTCTTTTTGTATTTTTGTGCTGTTTTGCACTTATGTTTGGGCGTGTGTTTTATTGGAAAGTCGCACATGGGGCAGAATTTGAAGCAGTGACAAAAAATCAACAGGTCAATCGTTATGATATGACAATCCCACCAAACCGTGGCTCGATTATGGATAGAAACAATCAGGTATTGGCAATCAGTACCACGGTGTATCATGTGGTGTTAGATGCATTGCAGTTGGCAGAATTTGACAAAAAAGAACAAGAAAAAACGATAACCACATTGTGCAAATATTTTCCGCAGTTACAATATGAAACATTGAAAAAGTACATCACCGTCAATCCGGAAACAGGCGAGATTTATATGAACAATCACTGGAAATATTTGGTCAAGAGTGTAGACAGAAGTATAAAAGAAGAATTGGAAGCACAAAAAATCAAAGGGGTATATTTTGAAAAGGCAAGCAAACGCTCCTATCCCTTAAAAACAAGTGCGTGCCATTTGGTTGGGTTTACCCGTGGGGATACACAATGGGGTATCGAAGGATATTATGACAAATATATGAAAGGAATGTCCGGTCGTTCTTTCATATTGTATCAAGGGGCAGACTCCGTGGTGTACCAAGATTATAAAGCACAAGATGGGAACACCATCATCACAACTATTGATTATAACATACAGCAAATGGCAGAAGAAGTGGTGGCAGAAACACAACAGCAATGGCCGTCAAAAAACGTTGCCGCAGTTGTGATGGAACCCAATACCGGGGAAATTTACGCAATGGCAGAGGCACACGCATTTGATTTGAATGAGCCGGACAAAATTCCTGCATGGGAAACCGATGAAATGTATACCAAACATTGGGACGAATTGACACCGGAAGAACAAAGTAATTATATGAATACCATTTGGAAAAATTTTGTGGTCAGTGACAGCTATGAACCAGGTTCTATTTATAAACCGTTGGTGGTGGCGGCGGCTTTGGAAGAAGGTTTGATTACACCAAACAACTCATTTTATTGCGGTGGGAAAGTTGTGATTGGGGATAAAGAAATCCGTTGCCATTTGAGAAGCGGGCATGGCACCATCAACGTGGAAGAAATTATGGCACAATCCTGCAATATGGGTGTGATGCAAATTGCAGATTTATTGGGACCGGAAAAATTTTATGAGTACCAAAGGGAGTTTGGATTTGGGCAAAAAACCGGCATTGATGTACCGGGGGAAGCCGTAGGGTTGTTGCATAGTTTGGAAGGCATTGGACCTGTGGAACTGGCAACCATGTCATTCGGACAAACATTCAACAGCACAACCGTACAAGCAATGACTGCATTTGCTTCTTTGATAAATGGTGGAAAAATGGTGAAACCGCACGTGGTTTCTCAGATTGTGGACGCAGATGGAAATGTGGTATTGCAAAACAATACAGAAGTTATCAGACGTGTGATTTCGGAAAAAACTTCTGCTTATATGCGAACAGCATTGAAAGCAACCGTAGAGCGTGGTACAGGCAAAAAAATACAAGTAGATGGGTATTCCATTGGCTGTAAAACGGGTACTGCACAAGAAGGCCCACGTTCCAGAGATGACTTATGGACATTGACCAATATGGCATATTTTCCGGCAGAAAATCCGAAATATTTGGTATTCACGGTCATCAATTTGCCCGAACATTATAAAGATGGAGTGCATACCCCTGCTCCCATGACAAAAAAACTGATTGAAAACATCATCAAATACGAAAATATGGAGCCAACACAACCCACAAAAGACAAAGCCAATTTGTCACAAAACAAAACCGTTACCATGGCAGATTATACAGAAAGTATTGTTTATGATGTCATTGGGGATTTGGACGGCAAAGACTTAAAGTACAAAGTGGTGGGTACAGGAAATAAAGTCGTCAACCAAGTGCCAAAAGGCGGTACAAAGGTTGATGTCGGTAGCGAAGTGATACTGTATGTGGAAAAATCCGAGGAGGACAGCGGTACAGTGCCTGTGCCGAATGTGTTTGGCAAATCGTATGCAGATGCAGAAAAAATATTAAAAGATGCAGGATTTACGGTTGCTTTTGAAGGCGACCAAGAAGGTGTTGTAACAGCACAAAATCCGAAATATGGCGTTTCTGTGGAAAAAAATACAGAAGTCATGTTGGTGATGGAGAAACAAAAGCAAGAACAAACACAACAAAAACAAGACTGATTGTTTTCAGAAAATGCATAGACCCCTTGCCTTTTCAATATATTTGATAATAAGATTTTGAAAAGGCAGGGGTTTTTTATGGAAAAGCCTTCCATGAGAGAAAAAAGAAGGTTGTTGTTTTATCTGGCTTGTTGTGTACTGGGGTTTGCGGTACTTTTGGGTAGATTGGTTTATATTGAGTTGTTTCGGGCAGATGCATGGCAACAAATGGCATATGAACAACAAACCAGAGACCGTTTGATTACGCCAAAACGAGGCAGTATCACAGACCGCAATGGGGTGGGGATTGCACAAACGCAAACGGTAACTGCAGTCAGCGTCATTCCTTCCCAAGTCAAAGAAAAAGAAAAAACGGCACAGTTTTTGGCAGATACTTTGGATTTGTCTTATGAGGAAGTGCTGGAAAAAGTCAAACAAAGAGTGGCTTTGGTACGTATTCAGACAAAGGTGGATATGGAAACGGCACAAAAAATCAGACAGGCAGATGTAGCGGGTGTCAAGGTAGACGAAGATGTGCAAAGGGTGTATCCGTATCAGGATTTGGCAGCACAAGTCATTGGATTTGTGGGGAAAGATAATCAAGGGATTATCGGCTTGGAGGCAAAGTATGATGAAATGCTCAAAGGAGAGCAAGGCAAAATACTGACCGTCACGGACTCTGTTGGCAGAGAAATTTCCGACCATCAGCAGAGAATACCACCAACCGATGGGAAAACATTGGTGACCACATTAGATGTTGTGATTGAACAATATGCAGAGCAAACATTGGCAAAAGCTGTGGAGGCGAAGGGTGCAAAAAAAGGTGCTATGATTGTGTTAAATCCGCAAAACGGAGAAATTTACGCTATGGCAAATTATCCGTCGTTTGATTTGAATATACCCTTTACCATCAATGATGCAACGTTGCAAAGCCAATGGGAACAGTTGTCACAAAAAGAGCGAAACGATGCACTCAACCAAATGTGGCGAAACGATGCCATTAACGATACCTATGAACCTGGGAGTATTTTCAAAATCATCACTTCTGTGGCAGGATTGGAGGAGGGCGTTGTGACACCACAATCCACGTTTTATTGCAAAGGGTTTTATGTTGCGGGGGACAGACAAATCAAATGTTGGCGATACCCTCGCACACATGGAGCACAAACATTCACAGAAGGGGTACAAAATTCCTGTAACCCTGTGTTTATGGAAATTGCAGAGCGTATGGGAGCAGAAACGTTTTTGGAATATATGAAAAAATTCGGTTTCTATGAAAAAACAGGGATTGATTTGGCAGGGGAAGCCACGGGCATTATACATAAATTGGAAAACATGGGGCCTGTGGAATTGGCAACCATGTCATTTGGGCAATCGTTTCAAATTACACCTTTGCAGCTGTTGCGGGCGGCAGCAGCCTCTGTCAATGGCGGATATTTGATTACACCGCATATCGGATATGGCGTGGCAGATGAAAACGGAGATATGGTGGAGGTGTTTTCTTATGAAAAAGGCGAACCTATCATGTCAAAAGAAACATCGGAAACCATGAAAACCATTTTGGAAAGTGTGGTTGCAGATGGTACAGGGCATAAAGCATCTGTGGACGGCTACCGTATCGGCGGCAAAACGGCAACGTCTGAGAAATTACCACGCCGCAGTGGAAAATACATTGCCTCTTTTATGACATTTGCACCGGCAGACAATCCACAAGTGATGGCGTTTGTGATGATTGATGAACCGCAAGGCGTATATTATGGGGGGACAGTCGGCGGCCCTATTATGAAAGAGTTGTTAAGCAATATATTGCCGTATTTGCAAATTCCAAAAGAGGGCGAATTGCCGGAAGATGTCACTGTCATTGTCCCTGATGTCATCGGTATGACATACCAAGAGGCAAAAAATACACTGTATCAAGCCGGTTTGCAGACAGAGGGCGAAATACAGGATACTGTGGTTTCGCAAATGCCGCCTGCGGGGCAAAGTGTCAATAAAGGGACAAAGGTACTGTTGTATCCGGAATGATATGTTTTTTCAAATATGGGAAAAAATACACAGAATAGAAAGAATTGTGATATAATAACACCGTAACAAAGACAAAATACAAAAGGAGGAAATATTATGCAGTTACAAAAACTGTTGCAACATATTCCTTATACAGTGATACAGGGAACAGCAGAAGTGGAAGTCAATGATATTGTATATGACTCCCGCAAAGTAAAACAAGGCGATGTGTTTGTATGCATCAGCGGATTTCAAACCGATGGACACCGATATATTCCCATGGCATTGGAACAAGGGGCGGTTGCCATCATCACCGAACGGGAAGTTTTGGATATTCCGAAAAATACAACCGTCATACAGACAAAGAACAACAGACAAACATTGGCAGATATGGCGGTTTCCTATTATGACAATCCGACAAAAGATTTGTGCATGATAGGGGTAACGGGCACGAATGGAAAAACCAGTATTACCTATTATATACAATCCATATTGTCTGCGGCAGGCAAAAAAACGGGTGTGATTGGTACGATTGAAAACCGTATCGGCGATACCGTCATTCCGACAGAACGCACCACACCCGAATCTTTGGAGTTGCAGGCATTGTTGCAACGCATGAAGCAAGAAGATGTCAGCCATGTGATGATGGAAGTGTCCTCGCATTCTTTGGATTTGCACCGTGTAGATGGGATTTCGTATGATGTGGCTGTGTTTACCAATTTGACGCAAGACCATTTGGATTATCATAAAACCATGGAAAATTACAAAAAAGCAAAAGGATTGTTGTTTGCAAAGAGTGCAAAAAGTGTCATCAACATGGACGATGCGGCAGGGGCATATATGGCAGAATGTGCAAAAGGCAGTGTTTTGACATATGCCATTGACAATGATGCAGACTTAAAGGCAGAGCAGATTGCGGTTTCTGCGGAGGGAACGACATTCACATTGTTATATCAACAAAAATCTTATGCGGTTACATTGCATACCCCCGGACGGTTCAGTGTGTATAATGGCTTGGGTGCTATCGGGGCTTGTCTGTGTTTGGGTATGGAGTTGGAAACCATATTGAAAGGCATTGCACAAAATCAAGGCGTTGCAGGCAGATTTCAGAGTATACACAGCAAAAAAGGCTGCACGGCGATTGTGGACTATGCACATACCCCAGACGGCTTGATAAATGTATTGAAAACGGCAAGAGAGTTTACAAAAGGGAAATTGATTGCTGTGTTTGGCTGTGGCGGTGACAGGGATAAGACAAAACGCCCCATTATGGGAGAATGTGGTGCAAAATTGGCAGATTATTGTATTTTGACATCAGATAATCCCAGAACAGAAGACCCCATGCAAATATTGCGTGATGTGGAAGTGGGGACAAAGTCCGTGACCACACAATATGAAATGGAAGCGGACAGACAAAAAGCCATACAACGTGCAGTATCCATCGCAAATGCAGATGATGTGATATTGATTGCAGGCAAAGGACATGAAACGTATCAAATATTTGCGGATAAAACCATTCATTTTGATGATGTGGAAGAAGTACGAAAAGCATTCGGAGAGGATTGTTTATGAAAAAAATGACGATTGCAGAGATTGCAAAAGCAACCCATGCAAAGATACTGGCAAAAGAAAATCAACAAGTGGAAAAGATACTGATTTCCCATATTACACAAAATTCCAAAGAGGCAGAAGCAGGCAGTTTGTTTGTGCCACTGAAAGGCGAAAAAACAGACGGACACCGTTTTATTGCGGATTGTATGCAAAAAGGCGTGACGGCTTGTTTTACAGAGCAGGAAATGCAACCGGAAAACGGTTGTGTATTGCTGTTGGTGGAACAGGCAGGAGCGGCATTGTTGGCACTGGCGAAATATTATCGTGACCAGTTTGACATTCCCTTTGTCGGGATTACCGGCAGTGTGGGAAAAACCACAACAAAAGATATGGTGGCATCGGTTGTGAGCCAAAAATACAATACATTGTGGACACAAGGCAATTATAACAATGAAATCGGTGTGCCTTTGACATTGTTTCGCTTGGAGGACGCACATCAAGCGGCAATCATTGAAATGGGCATGAACCATTTTGGAGAAATTCACAGATTGTCAGAGGTGGTACGTCCTAATATCGGCTTGATTTCCAATGTAGGTGTGGCACACATTGAATATTTGGGCAGTCGGGAAGGGATTTTGCAGGCAAAGTGTGAAATGTTCGATTTTATGCAGCCACAAGGTGTGGCTGTGTTAAATGGTGACAACGATATGCTGGCAACATTAGCAGGAAAACTGCCTTTTGCTGTGCAGTGGTTTGGCATCGAAAACAAATCCGGTATTTATGCCGACCATATACAGGCAATCGGCTTGGAACAGACAAAATGTACCATGCATACCCCAAAAGGAGAGATAGATGTTGTCGTTCCGTTACCCGGCAGTCATATGGTGTTGAATGCATTGTCTGCGGCAGCAGTTGGCTTGGCATTGGATTTGACATTAGAAGAAATCAAAAAAGGTATTGAAACATTTGTGCCAACCAAAAACCGTATGGCGGTCATGAAATTGGAAAACGGCTTTACACTCTTGAATGATGTGTATAATTCCAATCCGGTATCTGCAAAAGCCGCTTTGGATATTTTACAAAATGCAACAGGCAGAAAAGTAGCAATATTGGGCTTTATGGGAGAATTGGGTGATTTTGCACCGCAAATGCACAAAGAAGTCGGTGCATATGCCGCACAAAAGCAAACAGATGTGTTATGCTGTATCGGGAAACATTGCGTATGTATGGCAGAAGGAGCAAAAGAAAACGGTATGGAGCAAGTATATTGTTTTGATACACAAGAGATGTTTTTGGAGCAGGGGGTATCCCTGTTACAAAAAGGAGATACCATATTGTTGAAAGCGTCCCGCAGCATGGGATTGGAAAAAACAGTAGAAAAATTGCAAGGAGTGAAATGAAGTGAGTTCTTTGGAACAGGCAGTATATGCGATATTGATTGCATTTGTGATTGGTGTGATTTTGTGTCCGGTTGTCATTCCGATTTTGCACCGCATGAAATTTGGGCAAAACGTGCGTGATGATGGCCCGCAAACGCATTTGCAAAAACAAGGTACACCAACCATGGGCGGGATTGCATTTTTGATTGCGTTTGTGGTGGCATCTATCTTTTTTCTGAAACAGAATACCGATGGCATTGCGGTGGTGTTGATGACATTGTGTTATGGTTTGATTGGTTTTTTGGACGATTATATCAAAGTGGTAAAAAAACGCTCTTTGGGATTGCGTGCATGGCAAAAACTGGCGTTGCAGTTGGTGGTAACAGCCGTATTTTGTTGGTATTTGTTTGACAGTGGCGTGGGTACAGCCATTTATATTCCGTTTACCAATGGGTTTTGGTTGGATTTGGGTGTGTTGTTTATTCCGTTTGTATTTGTGGCAGTATTGGGAACAGTCAATGGTGTCAATCTGACAGATGGTTTGGACGGTTTGGCAGGTGGTGTGACATTGATTGTTGCGGCATTTTTCATGATTGTATCATGGGCGGCAGGTAGCTTGATTTCCCCTGTTTGCGGTGCGATTATCGGGGCGTTGCTGGCATTTTTGATATTCAATTCTTATCCTGCCAAAGTGTTTATGGGCGATACCGGTTCTTTGGCATTGGGCGGTTTTGTTGCCGCAACGGCTTTTGTGCTGAAAATGCCCATTTTTATTGTTGTGGTTGGCTTTATCTATCTGTGGGAGTCCATTACGGTGATGTTGCAGGTGGGTTGGTTCAAAATCACAAAACGCAAATACGGCGAAGGCAGAAGATTGTTCAAAATGGCACCCTTCCACCATCATTTGGAACAATGCGGTTGGAGAGAAACAAAGGTTGTGACATTGTTTTATGTGGCAACGGCTTTGCTTTGTCTGGTTGGCTTTTTGGGCTGTAAGAATATGTTTTAAGGAAAGAAGGATAATGATATGAACCGAAATGGAGTACACGCATTGGTTTGCGGTATGGCAAAAAGTGGGATTGCCGCCGCAACATTGCTGCAAAAACAAGGTGCGATTGTCACATTGCAGGACATGAAAGACAGGGCAGAACTTCCACAATCCGCATTGGATTTGGAGCAAAAAGGTGTTGTGTTATATACCGGAAAAAATCCCGATGATATTGCACAAAAACAAGATTTGATTGTGTTAAGTCCGGGCGTACCTTGTGATTTGGATTTTATACAACAGGCAGAACAAGCGGGCGTTTCTGTTATCAGCGAAGTGGAATTGGCATATACACAAACAAAATGTCCCATCACAGCCATTACCGGCACAAACGGCAAAACCACAACAACCACATTGGTGGGCGAAATGATGCAAACCACATATCCAAACACAGCAGTTGTGGGCAACATTGGCGTGCCATACAGTGAAAAAGTGGAAACATTGACCAAAGAGGATTGGGTTGTGGCAGAAATCAGCAGTTTCCAAATGGAAAAAGCAAAGACATTCCACCCGCATATCAGTGCGGTGTTGAATATAACACCCGACCACTTAAACCGTCATAAAACCATGGAAAATTATATTGCCATGAAAGAGCGTATATTTGCAAACCAAACCGCAGAGGATTTTTGTATCTTAAACCATGCGGATACCGTTTGCCGTGCCATGGCAGAGAAAACAAAGGCACAGGTTTTCTTTTTCAGCAGTGAAACCGTATTGGAAACAGGCATTTATTTGCAGGGAGAAAATATCATTGTGAAATGGAACAACATCAACGAAGTATTGCTCTCTGTCAAAGAATTGAAAATATTGGGTGTCCATAATTATGAAAATGTGATGGCGGCGACTGCCATGGCAATTTGTGCCAATATTCCTTTGGAACAAATCAGAGCGGTGTTGCGTACATTTGCGGGCGTGGAACATCGTATCGAATATGTGGCAACGGTAGACGGTGTGGATTATTACAATGACTCCAAAGGGACAAATACAGATGCCTCCATTCGTGCGGTATTGGCAATGCAAAAACCCATTGTATTGATTGGCGGCGGTTATGATAAAGGTGTTTCTTTTGATGCGTGGACACAGTTATTCCCGAAACGTGTGAAACATTTGGTTTTGATTGGCGTGACAGCACCGCAAATTCGACAATCCGCAGAACAATATGGATTTACCGCCATTACGGAATGTGAAACATTTCAAGATGCGGTCAATGAATGTCGCAAACAGGCAAGTGCCGGTGATTGTGTGTTGCTTTCCCCTGCCTGTGCAAGCTGGGGAATGTTTGACAACTATGAACAGCGTGGCAATCTGTTCAAAGAACAGGTCAAATCTTTTTTGAAATAAAACAAAGAACGGGGTGAAGGCATGAGCCAAACGAAACAGGGGACACCAACCAGAAAATCAAGAAGAAAAATCATAAAGCCGGATACGTATGATTTTGGGTTGTTGTTTGTGGTGTTGACATTGGTACTGTTTGGCGTGGTGATGATATTCAGTGCGAGTTATTACAGTACGATGACAAGTGAAGCATTTGACAACGATATGTTTTATTACTTAAAACGACAAGGTATGTGGGCAGTGATGGGCGTTGCCGGCATGGTTGTGTGTATGAATGTGCCGTATCAATTTTGGAAACGGTTTGCTTTTTTGTTTTATATGATTTCCAATTTTTTGCTGGTGATATTGCCGTTTGTCGGAAAAAACGTAAAGGGACAGACAAGATGGATTGAAATTGGCCCGATACAGTTCCAGCCGTCTGAATTTAGCAAGGTTGCAGTCATATTATATTTGTCATTGTATGTGGTCAATCATCGCAAAGAATTGGCAAATTTAAAGGGATTTGTAAAAGCGTTGATGATATTGGGGATACCTGTGGTTTTGATTGCCATGACAAACTTTTCCACAGCGTTGTTGTTGCTGATGATAGGTGTTACGATTTTGTTTATCGCAAGCCCCAGAATATGGTACTTTGTGGCTGGGATTTGTGCTTTGGTGCCGTTTGCGGCAATCATGATATTGTTGCCGCAGTTTCGCTATCGTCTGGGACGTATTCAAGTGTGGTTAGACCCTTGGTCCGCTCCTTTAGAGGGTGGATTTCAAATTATACAAGGGCTGTATGCAGTGGCATCGGGTGGCTTGTTTGGGGTTGGCTTGGGACAGAGCCGACAAAAAACATTCATTCCCGAGGCACATAATGATATTATATTTGCCATTATTTGCGAAGAATTGGGTTTGATTGGTGCAGGGCTTGTCATCATACTGTTTGCAGTGTTGGTATGGCGTGGGATTCGGATTGCACTGAATGCAAAAGATAACTATGCCATGTTGGTGGCAGCGGGCATTACGGCAGCGATTGCCTTTCAGTCTTTGATTAACATTGGCGTGGTAACAAATACCATACCCAATACAGGACAGCCGTTGCCCTTTATCAGCTATGGCGGTACATCACTGGTGTTTACGATGGGTATGATGGGAATGTTGTTGAATATTTCCAGATACCCAAAAGAATAAAGAATACAGAATAATTTATCAAATAGTATTGACAAATAGGCTTGTATTGTCTAAAATGCAAACATATATGTAAAAGACAATGAAAAAGAGGAGTATGTGCCATTCGTTTGCCAGAGAGAGAAACCCATAGGCTGTAAGGTTTTTTCAAAAAGAAGCACAGAATGTAGCTTGGGAGTTGTTTTGTTGAAACAAAGTAGACAAAAACGGTTGACCTCGTTATCGGTTACAGAGTGCCTGT
Organism: Anaerotignum sp.; assembly: GCA_020024455.1. Classification (GTDB taxonomy): domain Bacteria; phylum Bacillota; class Clostridia; order Lachnospirales; family Anaerotignaceae; genus Anaerotignum. Next base: position 20,171 of record JAHHTU010000010.1, read on the forward strand.
TTTTTTGCAAACAGGAATAAAGGTGGTACCGCGAGCTTTTCGCCCTTTTTGGGAGGAAAGCTCTTTTTTTATCAGAAAAGGAGGAACACAACATTGAAAGAATTGGCAAAAAATTTTGACCCCTCTGTGGTAGAGGATAGACTGTATGCAACTTGGTTGGAAAAGAAATATTTTCACACGGAAGTCGATAAAACAAAAAAACCATTTACCATTGTCATGCCACCCCCGAATATCACCGGGCAATTACACATGGGCCATGCATTGGATAATACCATGCAGGATATTTTAATTCGTTGGAAAAGAATGGCAGGTTACAATGCATTATGGATTCCGGGTATTGACCATGCAAGTATCTCCACAGAATTGAAAGTGGTGCAAAAAATGGCAACAGAAGGACTGAAGAAAGAAGATGTCGGTCGTGAAGGCTTTTTGGAACGTGCATGGGCTTGGAAAGAAGAATACGGCGGTATTATATTGAACCAGTTGCGTAAATTGGGTTGTTCCTGTGACTGGGACAGAGTACGCTTTACCATGGACGAAGGTTGTTCCGATGCGGTTTTAGAGGTGTTCTGTCGTTTGTATGAAAAAGGTTATATCTATCGTGGTGAAAAAATCATCAACTGGTGTCCGGAATGCCAGACAACCATTTCCGACGCAGAAGTAGACCATGTGGATAGTGCAGGACATTTTTATCACATTGCATATCCTGTGGTGGGTACAGATGAAAAACTGCGTTTGGCAACCACACGTCCCGAAACCATGATGGGGGATACTGCGGTGGCTGTACACCCGGAAGATGAAAGATATCAGCATTTGATTGGAAAAACCTGTATATTGCCTTTGATGAACAGAGAAATTCCCATCATTGCAGACGAATATGTAGACAGAGAATTTGGTACCGGTGTTGTAAAAATCACACCTGCACATGACCCGAATGACTTTGAAGTGGGATTGCGTCATGATTTGCCACGCATCACTGTGATGAACGATGATGGCACGATGAACGAAAAAGCAGGCGAATTTGCAGGCATGGACAGAAAAGAAGCAAGAAAAGCCGTTGTTGCAAAATTGAAAGAACAAGGCTATTTGATTGAAATAGAAGACATCAACCATGCAGTGGGTTGTCATGAAAGATGTCATGCAACCATTGAACCCATGATTAAATTGCAATGGTTTGTGCGTATGGAAGAATTGGCAAAACCTGCCATGGAAGTGTATCAGAAAAACGAATTGCGTTTTGTACCAGACCGTTTTGGTAAAGTGTATATGCATTGGTTGGAAAATATCAGAGATTGGTGTATTTCCCGTCAGTTGTGGTGGGGACATCGTATTCCTGCATATTATTGTGCGGATTGCGGACATATCACAGTCAGCAAACAAAAACCCGATGCGTGTGAAAAATGCGGCTGCACCAATTTGAAACAAGACGAAGATACACTGGATACTTGGTTTAGTTCTGCATTGTGGCCGTTCTCCACATTGGGTTGGCCCGAAAAAACAGAAGAATTGGCACATTTTTATCCTACAAGCACATTGATTACAGGATATGATATTATTTTCTTCTGGGTGGTGAGAATGGTATTCTCGGGTATGGAACATATGGGAGAAGTGCCATTCAAAGATGTACTCATTCATGGCTTAATCCGTGACGACCAAGGCAGAAAATTTTCCAAATCATTGGGTAATGGGATTGACCCATTGGAAGTTATCAAAAATTACGGTGCAGACCCTCTGCGTTTGATGTTGATTACCGGAAATGCACCTGGTAACGATATGCGTTTCTATTGGGAACGATTGGACAACTGCCGTAACTTCTGCAACAAAATCTGGAATGCCAGCCGTTTTGTGATGATGAACATGGAAGAAAAACAGGAAACAAAATTGTTGATGCTGACATCTGCGGATAAATGGATTTTGTCCAAAGTCAATACATTGGCAAAAGACGTTTCCGAAAATCTGGAACATTATGAATTGGGCTTGGCAGCACAGAAAATTTATGATTTCCTGTGGGACGAATATTGTGACTGGTATATCGAAATGGTAAAACCTCGTTTGTACAACAAAGAGGATACCACAAGAGAAGCGGCATTGTGGACATTGAAAACCGTATTGCTCAATGCATTGAAATTGTTGCACCCATTCATGCCTTATATCACAGAAGAATTGTTCTGCCATATCCAAGAGGAAGAAGAAAGTATCATGATTTCTCAATGGCCTGTATATAAAGAAGAATGGAATTATACAGAAAATGAAACAGAAATTGATGCAATCAAAGAAGCAGTCAGAAATATCCGTAACATTCGTGCGGAAATGAATGTTGCACCATCGAAAAAAGTGCAGATGTTTGTGGTTTCCGAAAAAGAAGAAGTGCGTCATATTTTTGAACACAGCAAAGTGTTCTTCAAAACATTGGGTAGTGCAAGCGAAGTGACTGTCCAAGCAGACAAAACAGGCATTGGCGAAGATGCCGTTTCCGTTGTGATTACAGATGCAACCATCTATATGCCTTTGGCAGAATTGGTAGACATTGCAAAAGAAGTGGAACGTCTGCAAAAAGAAAAAGAAAAAATGCAAAAAGAAATCGAACGTGTAGAAAAGAAACTTTCCAATCAAGGTTTTGTGGCAAAAGCACCACAAAAAGTCATTGACGAAGAAAAAGCGAAAGAACAAAAATACAGAGCGATTTTGGCACAAGTGGAAGAACGTTTGGCACAATTACAGAAGTAAGCAGAAAAAAACACCGCAGTTTGCGGTGTTTTTTGTTATGCTTGTTCTACCAATGCAAAAATTTCATCGGCTGATTTTTGATAATATCCTGTGCTGTCCTCACAAACGGCTTCGGCAACACCAGAGTTATAATACATTTGACAAGCCTCTACGGCATTCATATGATGTTTTTGTGCAATGCGGTTGACCACTTCCACAACGAGTGGGGTTCTTTCTTTGTAAGCGGCATATGTATTTTCTGCGGCATCGCTTTGCATAGAAAGCAACCCGTCCAACAATCCCATATAAAAGTCTAAATCGACATTGGGGAATTGTTCTCTGGTTTGCAACAGCGTGTCAATCAATCCGTTTTTTTCCAATGATAAAAATACATGATTTCCTGCAATATTTTTCAAATATGCATAATATTCCGTGCAAGAAACCAATAATGATACCTCATGTTCCATAAGTTCATTCGCTCCCTTCTTCTTTATGATACTTGTTCTTGACAAAAAAAGCAATCTTATCTTTTTGACTTGCTATTTTTTGTCAAAAAGTGTATGGTAAATAAAAAGTAAGGAGTGATGATACTTGTATTCCATAAAAATTTCACCAACCATCACAGAATGTTGTCCAAATGTGGTTTTGGGATTATTGCAATGCCATGTGTCTGTATATCCGAAAGATGCAGCATTTGCCGCAATCTTTCAACAAAAAATTGCAGAATTGGCAGATACAGAGCTTTCTCAGGCGAATAAAAGAGAACACATACAATCCACAAGAAAAGCATATAAGGCGTTGGGCAAAGACCCGAACCGCTATCGTTGCTCTGCGGAGGCGATGTGTCGCAGAATTGCGAAAGAAAGAGGGTTGTATGATATCAACAATGTTGTGGATATTACAAATTATCTTTCGATTGCGTCCGGATATTCTATGGGGACGTATGATATACAAAAAATCAAAGGAACTGTGGTATGGAAACGTGCCGAAGAAGGGACTGCATATCAGGGGATTGGAAAAGATGTTCTCAATATTGCATATTTGCCGGTATTGTTTGATGACTTGGGAGCATTTGGCAATCCCACCAGTGACAGTATGCGTACCATGGTAACGGAAGATACCAAAGAAATTATCATGCTGTTTTATTGTTTTGATGGCGGAGCAGATTTGGAAATGTGGTTGCAACAAGCACAGACATTATTGGAACAATATGCAAATGCAACCAATACAGAAACAAAGATATTGGTGCCATAAAAAGAAAAGCCTTATTCTTGGAATAAGGCTTTTTTGTATCAAAAAAATCATTCGGCATCTTCTGCCTGTGCGGCTTTCAACAATGCTTCGTTGAATGTGATTGCCAATTCGTCAAGCTGTTTTTGTTCCACCACATTTGGAGCATCTGTCATAGGGCAGGAAGCATCTTTGACTTTGGGGAATGCGATGACATCACGGATACTGGTTGCACCGCTCATCAACATAATCATTCTGTCCAGACCAAATGCCAAACCACCATGCGGTGGTACACCATATTTGAATGCATCTAACAGGAAACCGAAACGTTCCTGTGCATCTTCGGGGGTAAAGCCCAACAATTCAAACATTTTCTGTTGAATATCTCTGCGGTGGATTCTGATAGAACCGCCACCCAATTCATAGCCGTTCAATACAATATCATATGCTTTTGCACGCACTGCACCAGGGTTTGTATCCAGCAATGGCAAATCTTCGTCCATGGGAGCTGTGAATGGGTGATGGACAGCCACATATCTGTTTTCTTCTTCGTCCCATTCGAGCATAGGGAATTCTGTAATCCACAAGAAACGGAAATCATCGGCTTTTGTCAATTCCAACATTTTGGAAAGTTCCAAACGCAAAGCACCCAAAGCATCAAATACCACTTTGTTGCTATCTGCACAAATGAGGATTAAGTCGCCGGGTTGTCCGTCCATTTTGTCCACGATTTCCTGCAATTTTTCGGGTGTAAAGAATTTTGCAATCTGTGTTTTCAAACTGCCGTCTTCCTGTATGGCAATCCATGCCAAACCTTTGGCACGGTATGTTTTGACAAATTCCACCAAGCTGTCGATTTTCTTTCTGGGGAATGTGCCACAGCCTTTTGCATTGATGGCACGTACACTGCCGCCTGCTTGCAGAGCAGATTGGAATACAACAAATTCGGTATCTTTGACAATGTCAGAGATATTGACCAATTCCATGCCAAAACGCACGTCCGGTTTATCAGAGCCGAAACGTTCCATTGCTTCTTGATAAGTCATACGTTGCAAAGGCAGTTTGACATCAACGTGCATAATCTCTTTGAATACTTTTTGCAGTAATCTTTCATTGATATCTAAAATATCATCTACATCAACAAAGGAAAGCTCCATATCGACTTGTGTAAATTCGGGCTGTCTGTCTGCACGCAAATCTTCGTCACGGAAACATTTTGCAACCTGATAATAACGGTCCATACCGGAAACCATCAACAGCTGTTTGTAAAGCTGCGGGGATTGTGGCAAGCCATAGAAATTGCCGGGGTGTACACGGCTTGGCACCAAGTAATCTCTGGCACCTTCCGGTGTGGATTTGCCCAAAATGGGTGTTTCGATTTCCAAAAATCCCTCGTTGCTCAAAAATTGACGCAATACTTGTACCACATTATGACGCAATACCAAATTATGCAGTTGGGAAGGTCTTCTCAAATCCAAGTATCTGTATTTCAAACGCAAATCATCTTTGACTGTGATATTGTCTTCAATTTGGAATGGTGTTGTTTCGGATTCAGATAATATTCTGAATTCGGACGCAATGATTTCGATTTTGCCTGTTTTCATATTGGGGTTGATGTTGCCTTCTGTTCTTGCGGCAACTGTGCCACGCACTGCCAGTGTATATTCACTGCGTACCGTTTCGGCTTTTTCAAAAATTTCTTTTGGTGCGGTGTTGCCGTCCACAGCAATCTGTACCAAACCGGTTCTGTCACGCAATGCAATGAATATCAGCTGTCCCAAATCACGGCGACGCTGTACCCAACCCATCACGGTTACTTCTTGTCCAATCATTGTTTCGTCTACATGACAACACATATGACTTCTTTTTAATCCAGTTAATGCTTCTCCCATGTTATTAAAATCTCCTTACAGATAAAAATTTTCTGTTTCTATCATACCATTTTTCCGAAAAAAGTAAAGTTTATCCGCTCATTTTCTGCGAGAATTTCATAAAATAGACTTTGTTGTAAATTGGTTGCGAAAGATGTATAATAATAAAAAGGAAAAGAAGTACAAAAAGGGGGAGTATGTATGGAACACAAAGTCATTACCATCAGCAGACAATATGGCAGTGGCGGCAGAATTATTGCAAAAAGATTGGCAGAAGAATTGCATATACCATTTTATGACAATGAGCTGATTAACTTGGCAGCAGAAAAAACAGGGCTTTCTGCGGAATGTTTCCAAGATGCGGAATTGGTATCCAGAGGGAATTTATTGTTTTCTTTGACATCTTTCACACCGATGATGGACAATTACGGCTTGCCATTGAATGAAAAAATATTTTTGGTACAGTCACAAGTCATCAAAGAAGTGGCAGAACAAGGCAGTTGTGTGATTGTAGGACGTTCTGCGGATTATGTGCTTGCGGATTTCCCACATTGTATCAATATTTTTATTTATGCAGAAGTGCAAGACCGTGTCAGACGTGCGGTGCAGGAATACGGATTGGAAAGTAAACACGCAGAAAGCACCGTATTGCGAACAGATAAAAAACGTGCGGGATATTATAATTATTTTGCAGGCAAAAAATGGGGAAAAACAGAAAATTATGATTTGTGTATCAACACCTCAAAAATGTCGGTGGATGATGTGGTTGCAGTATTAAAAGATTACATCGAAAAACGATAGCCAAAATCTCCTCTTATTTTTGGATAAGAGGGGATTTTTTTTGTAAAACAAACAGACAAAATCTGCCAAAAAGAAAAATGAAACGACATTTTTATTGCCATATATCCTGAGTTGTTGTATCCTGTACTATGATAAAAAACATATACAGACAGTGGGTTATATTTGCATACAAAGAAGGGAGAAATGGAATGAAAGCAGAAAGAACAATCCAGCGAAAAAGATGGGCAAAAGTGGTTATTCCCATCATCATTGCATTGGTTTCTATATTGGTTGTGTCAAAAATTGCAATGTCACCCGCATTTCACGCAAAAACCATTACAGCACTAGATGCAAAAAATACAGATGTGATGAAATTGACAGCGGCATCTACCGGTATTTCCACCGCCATCACACTCATTCCGGGAGATGTGGGTTCGCCTTTGGCAGAGCGGTTGATGGATTTGAGCGGTTGGTTTTTGTTGGTGATGTGTGCCATTTATATAGAAAAGTATTTATTGATTATCACAGGGTTTCTGACATTTGTGATTTTTATCCCCATTTCTTGTGTGTTATATATAGCAAATCTGTTTTTGAAAAATCCGATGTTTTCGGTTATCATGAAAAAATTGGTCACATTGGGAATTGCCTCTTTTTTGGTTGTACCTTTGAGCGTGCAGGTGTCCGATATGATTGAGAGGACATATCAATATTCCATAGAAAATACCGTAAACCATACAGAAGAACTTGCAGACAGTTTGCAAGAGGAAGCAAAAGGTTTTGGGATTTCCAATGTGGTTGCCAATGTCAAAAATGGTGTGCAAAATGCCATTGACAAAGCAACCACAGCACTCAATCAAATGATTGAGCATTTGGCAGTGATGATTGTGACATCTTGTGTGATACCGGTTTTGGTGTTGTTGTTTTTCATATGGTTGGTAAGAATGATTTGCAATGTGGATATCCGTTTGCCGAATGTGAAAAAATGGAAAATGAGCCGTTATATCTCCAATCAGAACTTATATATCCCAAAAAACAGACAACCATAATATCAAAACAGGGAAATATTGCTTGTTATTGATAAATTTGGTAATATAAAAGTACAATTTTTTACAAAAGGAGGAAAAGAATATGAAAAAAAGAGTTTCTTTGCTTTGTATTTTTTTCGTATTATCTTTGTTCTGGCAAGTACCGCAAAAAGTACAGGCTGCGGAATATCCTTATTTATTGGAAGTCAATTTGACACAAAATGTGGTTGTGGTATATGTAAAAGATGAGAGCGGGGAATACACAGTGCCGAAGCGTATTTTTTTATGTTCTGTGGGTGGTGCGACACCTGTGGGGACATTCCGTACTTCCGATAAATATACATGGCGGCCGCTGTTTGGCAATGTGTACGGACAATATGCCACAAGAATTACAGGGCATATCTTGTTTCACTCCATACCATATCTGAAAATGTATGATAAAGGTTCTATGGAATATACGGAATATGGAAAATTGGGGACATCGGTTTCCATGGGGTGTGTACGCCTGACTGCGGCAGATGCAAAGTGGATTTATGATAACTGCCCAAGTGGAACGACGGTGCGTATTGTCAGAAGTGATGCACCATTGCCATTGACACTGCAACAGCCGCCATACTTGGATACCACAGATACCAAACGCAGAGGTTGGGACCCAACAGACCCAGACCCCGCAAATCCTTGGCACGAAGTACAGCAAACCCCAAATTTCAGATTAGATGATATTTCTGTCAAAAGCGGGGAAACGATGTTCGATATACAAGGGTTGTATCAAGAAGGAAGTTATTTTTTATGTGTAAATGATGCAAAAAAAATATTTCAAACCATTGAAAAAAAGTTGCCGTTGCCGACAGTGCTGGGGATAGTGCCGCATCAACAAGGAAGTATACAAATCAAAGAGAAAACAAAAATATTTGATGTAGCATATATCATGCAAGATGGTGTGCCATATTACAAATTACGAGACTTGTCAGATATGGCAGAAACAAAAATCACATGGAACGAGGAAAAACAGTATATTTCTATTTTTGTCCAAGAAACAGAGAAAAAACAAAAGAGTTGGATTGAAAAATTGATACTATATATCAAGGGTACGGCACAACGATGAATGAAAAAGAAAGATGTCAATATGGATTTGACATCTTTTTTGTATGTTTGATTGCGTTGCTTTTTTCTGTATTTTATGGTATAATCCGCAGAATAAATATGTGGAAAGAGGTCAGAAGATATGGGTTGGAAAAAATTAACCGTTGTTGTTGTGGCAGCGACGGCTATGATTAGTGCAACCATTGCACTTTCTATGGAATTGACAAAGCAGCAACAGGTGGAAATGGAAGTGGCAGAAGAACCACAAACTGCCATTGAACCGCCAAAAGTGGGCGATACCACAACACTGGAAAATATGGAGAATATGCCGATTTATTACGATGATGAGCAGGTATTGCTTTTGCCTGTGCGAAATGTGGTAGAAGGTTTGGGCGGCAGTGTGAAATGGGACGCAGAAAAAAAAGCAACCGAGGTTGCCTTCCATGGAAAAAAGCTGTTGTTGTATCGTGGCACAACAGATGCACAGTTAAACGGCTATGATATTACACTGGACAGAGAAGCGGAAACCATCAATACTTGTTTGTATGTTTCCGAAAATGTGTTGTCAGAGTACTTTGCAACAGAGGTGGTTTGGGATAGTACACAGCGTTTGGTGACCATCAAAACAGGAGATAATACAAAACCGGTGATGGCATCGAAACATATGGAAGGAAAAGATGGAGAGCGAATGTATACGGCGGAAATACCTGTCATTGTGGGCTTGAATGATATGCACTATGAAAAAAGCTTAAATCATGATTTGCAACAGTTTGCCTTGGAACAGTTGCAATCATTCCCTGATGTGCAAAAAGAACCTGCACAGCAACAAGAAGAACAACCAACACAAGGACAAGCACAGAAAGAAGCAGAACAAACACAGCCGCAAGAAACACAACAGGAAGAACAACCGCAAGAAACAGAAGAACCAAAACAGGAAATACCAAAACCCAATCATGTGCGGATACAATTTCAAAAAGGCTATTTTGGGAAAAAGTTTTTGTCTTTGTTTTGGGACGTACAGGTAGATGGGAAATTACAGGCAAAAGGTATCAATGTGAATTTGCAGGAACAAAAGTATGTAACAATGGAAGATTTACTCAATACAGAAGATGTCAAAGAAAAATTGGGCGTATATCAACAAGATGCAGAAAAGAAAAATTATTATATTTCTGAAAAAAAAGAATGGGTGCTTTTACCAAATGATTTGGAAAAGGGCAGTTACCAGCAGGTGGCTGTGCCACAAGACATTGCGAAGGCTGTATGTAAGGATAAATACTTGTTCTTGGTTTCGTGAAAAAAGAAATCCTCTTATGAAATGTTTTCATAAGAGGATTTTTGTATGAGATAAAACTTTTTTTGTATTGATATTTTTGTATCAATATGTGGCAAATGTCGTTTTATAAAAAATACAATAATTGTTCAAATACATTCCTTGTCTGACAAGATGTGTTTGTTTTTTGGAATAAAAAACTCCAAAAAAAAATGATTTTGCATAAAAATAGTTTTTTCTTTGCTGTTTGTATGGACAATTCCTACAAACGGCATTTTGTTAGAAACATAACATTTTTATTTTGAATTTGTGGTTGAAATTGTGGGAGATTGATTGTATAATAATTGAGAACAAAAAACAGTACATTGTTTTCAAACAGATATCTTGTTGTAAGACAAGGAAAATGACAAAAACTATACATTTTTGTCAAAGAAATGATGTATTGGTACGGGAATCCGTACAAACTTTATAAACTTTATAAAGAATTTTAGAAGAGTTGCAGAAATCAAAAAATTGCAAATGAAAAAGGAGGAAAAAAAGAATGTCTAAAGTAATGAAAACGATGGACGGTAACGAAGCTGCTGCATACGCTTCCTATGCGTTTACAGAAGTAGCTGGTATCTTCCCTATCACACCTTCCTCCCCAATGGCTGAAAAAACAGACGATTGGGCAGCAAATGGCAAGAAAAATATTTTTGGACAAACAGTAAAAGTAGTAGAAATGCAGTCCGAAGCAGGTGCTTCCGGTACCGTACACGGTTCCTTGGCAGCAGGTGCGTTGACAACAACTTATACAGCTTCTCAGGGCTTGTTGTTGATGATTCCCAATATGTATAAAATTTCCGGTGAATTGCTTCCCGGCGTATTCCACGTAACTGCTCGTGCTTTGGCAGCACACGCATTGTCTATCTTCGGTGACCACTCCGACGTTATGGCTTGTCGTCAGACCGGCTTTGCAATGTTGGTTTCCAACAGCGTACAGGAAGTTATGGACTTGGGTTGTGTGGCACACTTGTCCGCAATCAAAGGCAGAGTACCTTTCCTGCACTTCTTTGATGGTTTCAGAACCAGTCACGAAATTCAGAAAATCGAATGCATAGACTATGATGAATTGGCAAAAATCGTGGATATGGATGCAGTGAATACGTTCAAAAGAAATGCATTGAACCCTGAACACCCTGTTATCAGAGGTACAGCACAAAACCCTGATATCTACTTCCAGGCTCGTGAATCTGCAAACAAATTCTATGATGCATTGCCTGCAATCGTAGAAGAATACTTGGGTGAAATCAACAGAATTACAGGCAGAGATTACAAATTGTTCAACTACTATGGTGCTGCTGACGCTGACCGTGTTATCATCGCTATGGGTTCTGCTTGTGAAGCGATTGAAGAAACCATTGACTATTTGATGGCAAAAGGCGAAAAAGTTGGTTTGGTAAAAGTACACCTGTACAGACCTTTCGTAGCAAGCAAATTGCTGGAAGTTATTCCTAAAACCGTGAAAAAAATCGCTGTATTGGATAGAACAAAAGAACCCGGTGCACAGGGCGAACCTTTGTATATGGACGTTTGTACTGCAATGTTTGAAGCAGAAGAAGCTCCTTTGGTAATCGGCGGTCGTTATGGTTTGGGTTCTAAAGACGTAACACCTGCACAATTTATCGCAGTGTATGCAAACTTGTCTTTGGATAAACCGAAAAACCACTTCACAATCGGTATTGTCGATGACGTGACAAACTTGTCCTTGGAAGTTGGCGAAGAAGTAAATGTAACCGGCGACGATGGCACAATCAGCTGCAAATTCTGGGGCTTGGGTGCTGACGGTACGGTTGGTGCAAACAAAAACTCCATCAAAATCATCGGTGACCACACAGATATGTATGCACAGGCATATTTCAGCTATGACTCCAAAAAATCCGGTGGTATCACACAGAGCCACTTGCGTTTTGGTCACAAACCAATCCGTTCCACATATTTGGTAAAAACAGCTGACTTTATCGCTTGTCACAAACAAGAATATGTAAATCTGTACGATATGGTAACAGAATTGAACGAAGGTGGCACATTCTTGTTGAACACAACATGGACACCGGAAGAATTGAATGAAAAATTGCCGGCAGTTTTGAAAAGACAACTGGCACAGAAAAAAGCAAACTTCTATATCATCAATGGTACAGAAATTGCAAAAGAAATCGGTTTGGGTAACAGAATCAACACAGTATTGCAGGCTGCATTCTTCAAACTTGCAAACATTATCCCTATCGACCAAGCAGTAGAATATATGAAAGCTGCTATCACAAAATCTTACGGCAAAAAAGGTGACACAATCCTGAATATGAACTATGCAGCGGTTGACCGTGGTGTAGAAGGTATTGTGAAAGTGGAAATTCCTGCGGATTGGGCGAATGCTGTGGATACAGATGTGAAAGAAGAAAGAAAAACAACAGAATTCGTAAACAACGTTGTTGCTCCTATGAACGCACAAGAAGGTGACAAACTGCCTGTTTCTGCATTTGCCGGCAGAGAAGACGGTACATTCCCTTGTGGTACATCAGCTTACGAAAAACGTGGTGTTGCAGTGGATATCCCTGAATGGATTGCAGACAACTGTATCCAATGTAACCAATGTTCTTATGTATGTCCTCATGCTTCCATTCGTCCTGTATTGTTGACAGAAGACGAAGCTGCAAAAGCACCTGAAACATTCAAAGTTGTAGATGCAAAAGGTGGCGCAACATTTGCAGGCTTGAAATACAGAATGCAAGTTTCTGCTTTGGACTGCTTGGGCTGTGGCAGCTGTGCGGTTGTGTGTCCTGCTCCAAACAAAGCTTTGGTTATGAAACCTTTGGAAACACAGGAAGCTGAAATTGCAAACTGGGATTACGCAATTGATGAAGTTTCTCACAAAGCAAATCCTATGGGCAAAGGCTCTGTAAAAGGCAGCCAGTTCGAACAACCTCTGCTGGAATTCTCCGGTGCTTGTGCAGGTTGTGGCGAAACACCTTATGCAAAATTGGTAACACAGTTGTTCGGTGACAGAATGTATGTTGCAAACGCAACAGGTTGTTCCTCCATTTGGGGTGGCTCTGCACCTTCTATGCCTTACACAACAAACAAAGACGGCAGAGGTCCTGCTTGGGCAAACTCTCTGTTTGAAGATAACGCAGAATATGGTTTGGGTATGGCAACAGCTGTAAAACAGATGAGAGAAGGTTTGAAAATCAAACTGGAAAATCTGAAAACAATTGATGCTTCTATGGCAGGCGTTGTTGATGAATGGGTTGCAACCATGAAAGATGGCGAAAAATCCAGAGCAGCTTCCGACGCAGTGATTGCAGCATTGGAAAACTATGCCGGTACAGATGCAGAAGCGAAAAACATCGTTTCTTATGTATTGGAAAACAAAGACCAGCTGGTGAAAAAATCTCAATGGATTTTCGGTGGTGACGGCTGGGCTTACGATATCGGTTACGGCGGTTTGGACCATGTATTGGCTTCCGGCGAAGACGTAAACGTATTGGTATTTGATACAGAAGTTTACTCCAATACAGGTGGTCAGGCTTCCAAATCCACTCCTGTGGGTGCAGTGGCACAGTTTGCGGCTTCCGGTAAAAGAGTGAAGAAAAAAGACTTGGGTATGATGGCAATCAGCTATGGTTATGTATACGTTGCACAGGTTGCAATGGGTGCAGACAAAAACCAACTGGTAAAAGCATTGTTGGAAGCAGAACAATATGACGGCCCTTCCTTGATTATCGCTTATGCTCCTTGTATCAACCAAGGTATCAAAGGCGGTATGAGCCAATCTATGCCGGAAACAAAACGTGCAGTAGATGCCGGTTACTGGCATATGTACAGATTCAATCCTGCATTGAAAGAAGAAGGCAAAAATCCTTTCATTTTGGATTCCAAAGAACCTACTGCAAGTTTCAGAGACTTCTTGTTGAGCGAAGTACGTTACAGTGCATTGCAAAGAACATTCCCAGAAGTTGCAGAAGAATTGTTCAAAGAATCTGAAAAGAATGCACAAGAAAGATTGGAAAGCTATAAAAGACTTGCAAATCAATAATCAAATGCATTTTTGATAGAAATAGGGTGTGTAGATACACACCCTATTTTTTTTATGCCATAAAATGATTTTAGATAAGTTTATATGAGAAAAACCTCTTTTTTCTTTTTGTAAAATGTTGTATACTTTTGGAAAGTGGTTGGAAAGGAAGTGAAGTAGTGCGAACAATTTTGAAACAATGCAAAAGAATTGTTGTGAAAGTAGGTACGGCAACCATCACACACCCAAACGGAAAATTGAACTTGAAACGGTTGGACGAATTGGCTTGTGTGTTGACGGATTTGCGTAATCGTGGCATAGATGTTGCTTTGGTGACAAGTGGTGCGATTGGTGTGGGGGCAGCAAGAATGTCTATGCCGACACGCCCAACGATTACAAGACAAAAACAGGCAGCCGCAGCGGTTGGGCAGGCAATGCTGATGCAGATTTATCATAATTTTTTTGATAGATACAATCAAACAGTGGCACAAATTTTATTGACAAAAGAAGAAACTGCCACAAAAGAGCGTTATGCCAATACAAAAAACACGATGGAAACATTGTTTGAAATGGGCATTATTCCGATTGTGAATGCAAATGATACCATTTCCACATATGAGATTGAGTTTTCTGACAATGACCGTTTGTCTGCTATGGTGGCAGAAATCACAGAGGCAGATGTATTGGTGCTTTTGACAGACATTGATGCACTGTATGACAAAAATCCAAAAGAATACACAGATGCAAAGCGGATTCCCTTTGTGGAAGAAGTTACGCCCCAAATAGAGGCAATGGCAAGCGGAAAAGGTTCTGCATTTAGTGTGGGGGGTATGCAAACAAAATTGGAAGCGGCAAAAATTTGTCAAAATGCAAATATCACAATGGTGATTGCACATGGCGAAAAACCGATGATATTGCATGACATTTTAGATGGTGCAGATATTGGTACGTGTTTTGCTGTGAAAGAAAGGGGGAACTGAGATGTCTTTTTGTCCGAAATGTGGAAGAGAGATTATAAATGAAAGTTTGGGTTGCCCTGTTTGCAATCAGCAACAGGCAGAACAGATTGACCGTTTTGTGGTGGAAGATGATAAGGGAACATATCAAAAATTTGAAAACAACCAAGCATATCAACCCGTGGAACAAACCATGCACCCTGCATTGAAAGTGATTATCATTGCATTGATTATATTGGTGGGAGGCGTTGGTGCAGTTGCCGGCTTGGTTGGCGGGATTGTATTGATGAAAAGCCCCATCGCCGATTATCAGAAATTCGGGAAATTGGTGATGATTGTCAGTATTGTCATGTTGGCGTTGAGTGTAGTGTGTTGCTTGTTGTATGGTATGCTGTATGGCGTGGCGTTTATGGGTATGGTATAAGTATCATAACGGAGGACAGTTTGTATGGATAGTGATTTTGCAAATATCAAACAATTTTTACAATCACCGGATATGCAACGAGATGATTTTGAATGGAACGGCGTGATTTGGGTGGATTGGAGAGAAGAAGATACAGAAGTTGTTGCGGCGATTGCAAAAAAAGTGCCACTTGCATATACTGTATTGTCAACAACATTGCCAAGAGGCATAGATATTGTATTGCAATTTCAGGGTATGCAAACCAAAATACCATATGCAACAGCATATACAGACCGTGACACGACATTGTTTGCCATCGCAGACATCATACAACCGACATATGAGTTGAGATGGTATCTGCCATCTTTGGGCAGTGATACATTGGGCTTTTGTGTATTGCCAACACAGGAATGGGAAGTTTTAGAAAAAATATATGGTGAAGAAAAAACAAAATGGTATTTTTCGCCTGTATCGGAACATCGAGCAATGTTTGATATGGATATGGACGAAATATTTACTTTGTTAGAAGAAAGAGAAGAACAGAAAGGGGAATAAGCATATGAGTTTTTGTCCAAAATGTGGGAGAGAAATTGTAGATGAGGCATTTGGTTGTCCTGTGTGTGCGTTCCAAAAAGAGGAACTCACAGAACAAACAGAAAGCCAACAGCCAGACAACAATCAAACAGAACAAAACCAACCTTACCAAGGTGGTGCAGGCAACGCAAACAACAACCAGCCATATCAAGGTGGTGCAGGCAACACAAACAACAACCAGCCATACCAAGGCGGAGCAGGCAACACAAACAACAACCAGCCATACCAAGGCGGTGCAGGCAGCACAAACAACAACCGACCATATCAAGGCGGAGCAGGCAACCAAAATGCACAAGGTACATGGGCACAGAACAACAACCAAAATACCACATGGAATCAGGCACCTTATCAAAATACACCCATACAACAAACCGATTATATACAGACACCCATTCGTGTGATGTGTATTGCATTGATTATATTGACCGGTGGGATTGGTGCGATTGTCAGCTTGGTATGCGGGATTGTGATGATGAAAAATGAAATCGAAGAATACAGAAAATTTGGGCAGTTGATTACCATTGTCAGCACCGCAATGCTTGCACTCTTCTTCTTGTGTTGTGTATTGGGCGTATTTGGCAATATCATTGACACATATATGTACTTTTGATATGCATATCTATGATTTTTTTGGTTCTGCTGTTTGTCATCAAATGGCAGAACGCAGTTTTTGGATAGCAGGCATACAAACCCCCCTGTGTGCCAGATGTACGGGGATTGAAGCCGGCTTTTTATTCGGGTGGCTGTTTTTGCTGTTATGTCGCAGAACAAATGGCAATCAACCCTTTTCGCTGGCAGGGATTTTGTTGGCGGCATTTTGTTTTATCCCGATTGGGATAGATGGCGGCGGCAGTTATATTGGCTTGCTGGAAAGCAATCACTTTCGACGTGTGGTGACAGGCAGTTTGGCAGGCGTTGGATTGCCGGCGTTGTTTTTGCTTGTGGCAAATTTTCAACCGCAGGCACAAAATCAAACGCCCATATATCGCAATATCTGGGAGCAAGTGGGTTTGCTTTTGTTTACACTTTTGTATGGATTGGCTGTATATTTTGGATATTTGCCGTATACACTCGTTGCAGTGGTATCCATGCTTGGTGTGATTTGCTTTTATGGAAGTTTTTGGTTTTTGATTGTGCGATTGCTTACCATAGGCAAAAAATTTCCTTGCATTTTGACGGCATTTGCAGGGGGGCTGTTGACGGCAAGTTTGGTAGCAATTTGTATGCATATGATAAAGGGAATGTAAAAAGCTATTTTTTTCGATGTGTTTCGGAAAAAACAGCTTTTTGCTCTGATAAAGGAGGGAACATGATGACATTACAAGAAATGGGGCAAGCGGCAAAAGATGCGGCAGTGGCTTTGGCAACATTGCCAACCGCAACAAAAAATGCAGTGTTGCAAAAAGCGGCTGATGCGTTGTTGATTGCAAAAGAGCAAATACTGGCAGAAAATAAAAAAGACGTACAAACCGCAGTGACAGCAGGTATCAAAGGAGCGTTTATCGACAGATTGACATTGGACGAAAAACGCTTGGCAGATATGGCAAATGGTTTGCGGGAAGTGGCAGCATTGAATGACCCTGTGGGGAAAATAAGGTCTATCAACACATTGGAAAATGGTCTGGTTATCAAACAAGTGTCTGTGCCTATGGGCGTGATTGGCATGATATTTGAGGCAAGACCGAATGTGACAGCCGATGCATTTGGATTGTGTTTCAAAGCAGGCAGTGCAGTGTTGCTCAGAGGTGGAAAAGAGGCGATTGCAACCAACAAAGCAATCGTATCTGTATTCCAAAAGGTGTTGGAAGATATGGGCTTACCGAAAGCGGCTGTGCAAATCGTACAGGATACTTCCAGAGAAACCGCAAGCGAAATGATGCGTTTGGACAAATATTTGGATTTGCTCATTCCAAGAGGTGGTGCAGGGTTGATACAGACCGTTGTACAAAACAGTACCGTACCCGTCATTCAGACAGGTGTGGGGAATTGCCATGTATACGTAGATGCAAGTGCAGACTTGCAAAAAGCCGTCAACATTGTATTGAACGCCAAAACACAACGCCCCGGTGTTTGTAATGCCTGTGAAAGTCTGTTGATACACGAAAGTTTACAAGATAGCTTTTTGCCTATGATTGCAGAAGCATTGCAACAAAAACAGGTGGAACTCAGAGGCGATGCAACCGTATGTCAAAAAGTTGCGGGTACGGTGCAGGCAACCGAGCAAGACTGGGCAACAGAATATGCAGATTATATCCTTTCTGTAAGAGTGGTGAAAAATATAGACGAAGCCATTGCACACATTCGCAAATATTCCACAGGACATTCAGAGGCGATTGTGACAGAACATACCAAAAATGCAGAACGCTTTTTGCAGGAAGTGGACGCAGCGGCGGTATATGTCAATGCTTCCACCAGATTTACCGATGGGGGACAATTTGGCTTGGGAGCAGAAATCGGTATCAGTACCCAAAAATTACACGCAAGAGGCCCAATGGGCTTAAAAGAATTGACCACAACAAAATATATGATTTATGGTGATGGGCAAATTCGAATATAAACAACAAAAAAAGTCTTTCTGCAAAGAAAGACTTTTTTTATATGGAAAATTAGATTGCACGAGTTACTTTGTTCGCACGCATACATCTTGTGCAAATGTAGATAGATTTTACGTTGCCGTTATTTTCTACAATTTTGATTTTTTTCACGTTAGGTTTCCATTTTCTGTTTGCACGTCTACTAACCTGACTACGGTTAATGCTAATTCTATGACCTCTGATTTGGCCTTTTTCACAAATTTCACATCTAGCCATTGTTCGCACCTCCTTAACTGCTTGTATGTGACATAACAAAGTTATTCTAGCAGAAAACTTTCTGTTTTGCAAGGAAAATCAATTTTTTTTTCAATATTTTTTTTATGCTTTGGCAGAATATGGACTTTTGGGATACAAAAAGATGAAATCGTAAGAAAAACTTAATATTTTTATAATAAAACACAAAAAAAACAATGCTATACTAAACCAAAGCAATCAAAAAAGGAGGAAATGACAATGAGAAAAACAGCGTTGTTTGCGATATTGCTTTGTTTGGGGTGTGCAAGCGTGGTATCTGCGGCACAAAAACAAGTGGTGATTACATTGGACGAAAAACCTGTGACATTGAAACAGGAGGTTGTGTATGAAAATGACCGTATGATGTTACCGGTTCGGGATATGGCAGAGGTATTGGACGCAAAAATTACATATGATACCAAAAACAGAATGGCGATTGTGGAAAAACGTATGGCAACCGTTTTGGACAGCAACCAACAGCCTTTGGTTTGGAATGTCAAAATGGGGCTGGACAGCGAATATGTGACGCTGATGGACAGATATGAGTTGTTGCTGGATACAAAGCCTTTGATTGTGGATAATCGTGCCTATTTGCCTTTTCGTGCATTGGCAGAAGCCATGAATGTAGATGTTGTTTGGCATACAGACGGCAATACGGATTATGTGGATTTGCAATCTGCACATTTGCCAAAAGTCACATTGACACAAAAAGGAGCATTTGACAGAGAAACCATGAGTATGGTATTGGAATGGCAAAATCAGGAGAACCATCGTTTTGATGCCACAGAAGGATTTCGTTTGGAAAAATGGAACGAAAAAACATGGGAAGAAGTCGTTCCTGACCAAGAAGTGGCACAGAACAAGGATACATACAGTATCCCAACCGGTGGGCCGACAGATGGCAAAAGAGAAAAGAAATTGACATTTTGGCAATGGGAAAACAAAATGCCAAGCGGGAAATATCGGGTTGTGGTACCATATCACTATGTAGAGGGGAATGGCGAAAGCAAAGATTTCTTTACATTGGACAGCAGTCCCGCATTTGAAAAAGGTACAAAAACCACATATGTGGCATATTGTGAGTTTTTGGTACCATGATGCCAAAACAAACCATATGGAGGAAAAGAGATTTTGCTTTTCCTCCTTTTTTCAAACAAAAAAACGGAAAGAGTTGTATTTTCAACTGTTTTGCGGTATGATAGGACATAAGAATTTTTACTGACAGATGAAAAAGGAGATATAAATTTATGTTGGATATTTGCTTGCTGGGTACAGGTGGTATGATGCCCATGCCAAGCCGTTTCTTGACAGCGATGCTTGCAAGACTCAATGGACGTATGTTGTTGATTGATTGTGGAGAAGGTACACAGGTGACAATGAAAACATTGGGTTGGGGCTTTAAGGCGATTGATGTCATTTGTTTTACACATTTTCATGCAGACCATATTTCCGGATTGCCGGGATTGTTGCTCACGATTGGAAATGCAGGCAGAACAGAGCCTTTGACATTGGTAGGGCCGGCAGGTTTGCGTCATGTTGTGGACGGTTTGCGACGGATTGCACCGGAACTGCCTTTCCCAATCGCATATATAGAATTGGACAAAGATACACAGTCCCCCCTGCAGGTGGGCGAATTTTTGATTTCTTACTGCCATGTGGAGCATATGGTCAAATGTTATGCATATCGCATTGATGTCAAAAGAAAAGGAAAATTCGATGCCAAGAAAGCAGAGGCATTGGGATTGCCCAGACCATTGTGGGGAAAATTACAAAAAGAAGGCTCTGCGGAATATGAGGGCAAACAGTATAGTGCAGATATGGTTTTGGGAGAAGAACGGGAAGGCATTGCAATGGCGTATTGCACCGATACCCGCCCTGTGGACAGGCTCATTCCCTTTGCAAAAGATGTGCAGTTGTTTATTTGTGAGGGAATGTATGGGGAGGAAGAAAAGAAACAAAAAGCCGTTGAACATAAACATATGCTCTTTTCCGAAGCGGCAAGATTGGCAAAAGAGGCAAATGCAAAAGAGTTATGGCTGACACATTTTAGTCCGTCTTTGCATGACCCGACAGAATATTTACAAAATGCATTGGATATTTTCCCGAATACCATATTGGGTGAAGAACGAAAATGGACAACATTGTATTTTCCAAAGGAAGGTTAAGTATGGAACAAAAAGAACAAAAAGACATTTTGATATTGGCAATCGAAAGTTCCTGTGATGAAACAGCGGCGGCTGTGGTCAAAAATGGTCGAGATGTGCTTTCCAATGTGATTTCCTCACAAAT
This sequence comes from Anaerotignum sp., assembly GCA_020024455.1. Taxonomy (GTDB): domain Bacteria; phylum Bacillota; class Clostridia; order Lachnospirales; family Anaerotignaceae; genus Anaerotignum. The sequence goes on from JAHHTU010000010.1 coordinate 41,257, forward strand.
TGATTTGCATACATTGTATGGCGGCGTTGTGCCGGAAATTGCGTCCAGAAAACATATGGAAGCCATTGATGGCGTGATTACAAAGGCATTGGAACAGGCAAATGTTACATTGGCAGACATTGACGCCATTGGTGTGACATATGGCCCCGGTCTTGTTGGGGCTTTGCTTGTGGGATTGGCAGAAGCCAAAGCACTGGCATTTGCCACAAACAAACCTTTGATTGGCGTACATCATATCGAAGGACATATTTGTGCCAATTATATCGAGCATAAAGATTTTGCACCACCGTATATGACATTGGTGGTTTCGGGCGGACATTCTCATTTGGTGTATGTGTCTGATTACGGGAAATATGAAATCATTGGCAGAACCCGTGACGATGCGGCAGGGGAAGCGTATGACAAGGTGGCAAGAGCCATCGGCATGGGTTACCCTGGTGGGCCGAAAATTGATGCTGCTGCAAAAAAAGGCAATCCCAATGCGGTAAAATTTCCAAGGGTGTTCTTGGAAGAAGATAGTTATGATTTCAGTTTCAGTGGCTTGAAATCTGCGGTATTGAATTATGTCAATAAACAAAAAATGATGGAACAACCCATTGTGCCGGAAGATATTGCGGCAAGTTTTCAACAGTCTGTGGTCGATGTGTTGGTGACAAAAACCATCAAAGCGGCAAAAGAAAAAGGTGTATCCCAAGTGGCTTTGGCAGGCGGTGTGGCATCAAATTCCTGTTTGCGTGAACGTATGCAAAAAGCTTGTGAAACAGAAGGGTTTAGACTGAGTATTCCCTCTCCCGTTCTTTGTACGGACAATGCGGCAATGATTGGTTGTGCGGCGTATTATGAATATTTGGCAGGTGTCAGAGATGGCTGGGATTTGAACGCAAATCCAAGTCTCAAATTGGGAGAACGATAAGAAAAAAAGGAGTATACCATGTATACTCCTTTTTTTGATGGTTATTTCAAAATATCCTGCAAAAAGCTTTCTGCCTCGAATGTTGCACCCAATCCCAAATAGTCGGATATGGTTTGCCCCAAATCGGCAAAAGATTTGCGTACACCCAAGTCAACGCCTTCTTTGACGTGTTTGCCATATACCAAAAGCGGTACATATTCACGGGAATGGTCTGTGCTTGGTGTGGTGGGGTCACAACCGTGGTCGGCTGTGATAAACAAAATGTCGTCATCATGCATGGAAGAAATGATTTCGGGTAATTTGCCGTCAAAATATTCCAATGCACTTGCATAGCCTTCCACATCGTTACGGTGTCCGTAAATCATGTCGGTATCTACCAAATTGGTGAATAAAATGCCTGCAAATTCCTCTTTGGTATACAAAATGGTTTTGTCGATACCGTCGGCATTGTTTGTGGTGTGGTCTGTGCGTGTCATGCCACGATGTTCAAAAATATCTTCGATTTTACCAATGGCTGTGACGTTCAAGCCTTTTTCTTTTGCCAAATCCAGTATGGTTGTACCGGTTGGCTCTAATGAGAAGTCTTTTCTGTTTTTGGTACGGGTATAATTGCCGCTTTCGCCGACAAAAGGTCTTGCGATGACACGGGCAACACCATAATCACCTGTCAAAAGTTTTCTGGCTGTTTCGCAAATTTCATATAATTTGTCAACAGGAATGACATCTTCGTGTGCAGCGATTTGGAATACACTGTCCGCAGAAGTATACACAATGGGATAGCCTGTTTTGACGTGTTCATCACCTAAGTCCTGTATGATGACAGTACCGGAAGCGGCATAGTTGCCCAATGTTTTTGTGCCGATGGCTGTTTCAAATTTGTCCATGATTTCTTTGGGGAAACCGTTTTCTGTGAATGTGGGGAAAGGTTTTTTTGTGATAACCCCAGCCATTTCCCAGTGTCCGGTTGTGGTGTCTTTGCCGATGGATTTTTCAGCCATTTTGCAATAAGCACCTTTTGGTTGTGCCACTTTACCCAACAAGTCAATGTCTTTGCCTTGGATATTGCCCAAACCCAAAGATGCCATGTTTGGCAAACTGGTTTGTGGTCTTGCTTTTTTGATATTCACCAGTGTGTTGCTGCCTACATCGCCAAAATCAGCGGCATCTGGTAATTCGCCAATCCCAACGCTATCTAATACAACGATAATTGCTCTTTTCATTGTCATTCATCCTTTCTGTGCTGTAATGATTTCATATACCAATGGTGGCAGTGGTGCAGGTTCTGCGGATATGGTAAATGCTGTTTCCAAAATTTGTGCCGCAGAATTGCATTTTTCATCTGTACTGCTGTAAATGACTGCCAATGGTTCTCCTTGTGCGACGGTGTCGCCAAGACGTTTTTTCATGATGATGCCTGCCCCAAAATCCAAGGGTTGTGTTTTATATGCTCTGCCTGCTCCTGTTTCTTGTGAGGCACGCCCGATTTTTGCGGTATGCATAGCGGTAATATAACCACTTTGTTGTGCAGTGATAACTTTTGTGCAAGCGGAACGTGGCAACAATGCGGGTTGTTCGATGATATCCGGATTGCCGCCTTGTTGCACAAGCAATTCTCTGAATTTTTCCAATCCTTTTCCGTTTTGAATTTGTTCCGAAAGCAATGCTTTGCCCTCTGCTTCGGTTTGCACACGTTTGGCAAGCAAAAGCATATGTGCCCCCAAAAGCAAAGAGATTTCTAATAAATCGCCTTGTACATTGCCTTTTAACACTTCGATGGCTTCCATCACTTCCAAGCTGTTGCCGATATACATACCAAGTGGTTGCTCCATACCACTGATGATGGCGGTCACATCTCGACCGACGTGTGTCCCCATTTCCACCATGATTTTTGCAAGTGCTTCGGCATCTTCTTTTGTTTTCATAAAAGCACCGTTGCCACATTTGACATCTAATACAATACCATCTGCACCGGCGGCAATTTTTTTGGACATGATACTTGCGGCAATCAAAGGCAGACTGTCCACAGTGCCTGTCACATCACGCAAAGCGTACAATTTTTTGTCCGCAGGTGTGAGGTTATCGGTTTGCCCCATCAGTACCAAGTTGCTTTTTTGTGCAAACGCAATGGCTTGTTCCTCGCTGATATCCACACGGAAATTGGGGATAGATTCCAATTTATCAATCGTACCGCCGGAAAAGCCTAAACCACGTCCGCTCATTTTGACCACCGGTACACCTACGGAGGCAACCAGAGGGGCCAAAATCAATGTGGTGGTATCGGCAACCCCGCCCGTACTGTGTTTATCCACTTTGTAACCTGCAACTTGCTGTAAATCAAACAGGGAACCGGAATGTGCCATTTCCATGGTCAGGCGTGCGGTTTCCTGTGTTTGCATACCGTTTAGCAAAATTGCCATCAATAATGCAGAGATTTGGTAGTCGGGAATTGACCCGTCTGTCACACCTTGCACAAAATATGCGATTTCTTCTGCGGTGAGTGTTTGTTTTTCTCTTTTTTTGATGATGATATCTTGAAAATCCATGAAAACGCCTCCTTGAAATGTTGTGTTTTGGTATATTTTTGCAATATGTATATGTATTTTATACTGTTTTGATTTTTTCTGTATTATGTTACCCATATGCTTTTACAGTCATACCCATAGACAAATCTATGTACCATATGGCTTTGTTGTACGGCGGTATTTGGTGTTGTCATGGTAACAATAGATACCAAAAATAAACAGTTTTGCAGTTTTTATACAAATCCCACCTTTCTACTCTATTATAACATAGAATGACATGATTGACGATACATTTTTGATTGTAGACAGCAGAAAAAAAGTGTATGATAAAGATACTGAAAAGAAAAGAGGGAGAGAATTATGGAATACAAACAAATCATACAAGCATATTTCAGTCCATGCGGCACAACACAAAAGGCAGTTTGCAGTGTGGCACAGACATGGGAAGGCATACCAAAAAAAGAATTGGAATTGACACCATTTGCAGTGGCAGACCAAAGCTATACATTTACAGCGGAAGAAATTTTGGTTGTGGGTGTGCCTGCATTTGGTGGCAGAGTGCCAAAAACGGCTGTACAACGCCTGCAAAATCTGCATGGCAATCAAACCCCTGCGGTGGCAGTGGTAACATTCGGCAACAGAGCCTTTGACGATACGTTGATAGAATTGCAGGATATTTTGCAAAAACAAGGTTTTGTTGTGGTTGCGGGGATTGGGGCAGTGACAGAACATTCCATCATGCATTGTTTTGGAAAAGACCGCCCAACAGCAGAAGATTGTAAAGAGTTGTGTGCATTTGGAGCAGAAATCAAAGCACATATGGCAAAGGGGATACAACCGGCAAAAAATATCCCCGGAAACCGTCCGTATATGGTATACCATAGTGCAGGACTTGTGCCAATGACAGACGATGGTTGTCAACATTGCGGCATTTGTGCAGACCACTGTCCTGTGGGGGCAATTCCAAAAGAACAGCCAAACACCACACAAAAAGAAATCTGCATTTCCTGTATGGGGTGTATTGCCATCTGTCCCGAAAAGGCAAGAAATGTGCCTGCCCCTGTGTTGGATATGCTTATGGAGCGATTGGGGCCTGCTTGTTCCACACGAAAAGAAAATACATTGTTTTTCTAATCAAAAAAGAGAGTATATCGGTTGGATATACTCTTTTTGTTTTATGCAAGAAAATGTTTGATATAGGTGATGAATATGCAAACAACACCGACTATCACCCAAAGAAACAAGTCAAGCCTATTTTTTTGTTGATATGCCTGCTTGATATGTAAAATCCAAGAGAAAATAAGAAACAGGAGTGCAAGAAACAGAAAAAGCAGGCTCAAAGGTAACAAAATTTCAAATAATATATCAGGATAAGAAATATCTGTGAAATAAATCACCCCAATACACAATAAAAAGGATACAAAGAATCCGACTGCAAATTTCATTCGTTTTTGTGCCATTGAAGATACCTCCTGTAAAAAAAGTTATGCCGTTGTCAAATCACCTGTTTGTGCATCGAGAAAAGGTATCAAATCTGTGGGAGAAAGTATGATTTGCTGTCCTCTCATACCTGCACTGACGGCAATGGTATCAAACAATGTTGCAGTTTCATCTATCCAAGTGGGATATTTCTTTTTCATACCAACAGGGGAACAACCGCCACGGATATACCCTGTCAAAGAAAGCAGTTCTTTGACGTGTGTCATTTCCACTTTTTTGTTTTTGGATAATGTGGCAACTTTTTTTAAATCCAATTCACGGTCAACAGGGATACAGCATACAAAAATACCTGTTTTGTCCCCTCTGACAACCAATGTTTTGAATACCTGTTCCGGTGGCATACCGATTTCTTGTGCGGCGTGCAAACCGGAGTGTTCTGTTTCGATATAGGTATAGCAAGCGGTTTGGTAAGCAATATTTGCTTTTTCCAACAGTCGCATGGCATTTGTTTTTGTCATGAAAAAATCGCCTCGTTTTCGTTTAATCGTCTAATATCAAAAAGCCATAATCGGTGTTTGTTCTGGCAGAAATAAAGTTTTTTGCGGCATAATCGCTGTTGACATGGGTGATTTGCCATGCCCCGTTTATATAATATGCCACATATCTTGCACCGTTTGTCAGTACAATGTAAAAGTAATCTGATGTTCCGCATTGATAATAGATTTGGTCTGGTGCATTGATGATTTTTTTGGAAAGCAATGTATCCGTCAAGGCAGCATCGTTTTTTTTCAAATAGCTTTTCCATGATGCCAATGTGTATTTTGGCAGGAGGTCTAAATTAAAGTCCGGTAAAGATTGATTGATGCTGGTAATGGGCGTATATACATTTTGCAAATTGGTGTATACCACTTCCCAAAAATTATTATCATTGCGTAAAATATGCTGTTTGATATCGGCTGTATTTTGTTTGCCGGAAAAGGTCACGACGGCATATTTATCATCTTTGGAGATTTCTCTGACAAAATAATCCTCCAATTTTCCCTCATATAAACCGATAAAATTCAAAATACGGCTGTATTCCGCTGATGTGGAAGAAAGTTTTCCGATGAGATTGTGATTTTGATTGTAGCGATTCATCAACGCCGTATAGCTTGCAGCGGACAAAACACCTGCTTTGCCGTCTATGGTGGATAAAAGATATGTTCCGTCGGCTTGATGAGCGGCAACAAACACACAAAACCGCATACTTTTGGGCGGTACTTCCGCACCGGGGTAATACATGACATCATTGCCGTTTAACAATAAAATTTCATAATCTGCCGCTTGTAAACCGGTTTCCAAATAACCGGCAGAAACCAAGTCATCTGTTGTGATGCGTTTTTGTGTATAATATGTATACATTTTGCCGTTTTTGGAAATCAAACCGAGTTTTTTGGATAAGTCATCATAAGCGTGCTGTGCTGCCGTGGCAACAGATTTCAGATTGTTCCACTGCAATGTGTTTTCGCTTTGCCAGAATGGTTTGGTTTCCAAAATGGGTTCCGGTTTTTCGGGTAATGTGGTTTCTGTTTGTGTTTGGGTTGTTGTTTTTGGCATTTGTATGAAAATATTTTCCATGCTTGGCATACTTGGTGGCAATGTGTTTGGTTGTGTCTGCTTTGGTTGGGGAAGCGGTGCAGATGCCTGTGTGGGTTGTGGTTCTTGTGCATCGGTTGGTTGTGGCACAACATCAGGCTTTGTTTGTGTTGTGGGCGGTTGTGCCACTTGTGGAGATTGCTTTTGACAACCAACAAAGAGAAAACTCATTGCAAAAAGTAAGCATAGCAGTTGTTTTCCAAAATTGTTCCTGTTATTGTTCAATATAATCATCCTTTTTATCTGCAATCGCATCATATACCGTTTGCAATTCTATATGATGGGCTTGCAAAATATCAGAAAATATCGTTTCCATTTCTTCTTGATTTTCGGAAAAAGGCAGTACGACTGTCCATACGGGATTGAAGTGTTCGTCTTCTTCATATACCGTTTTTGCGTATGGCAATAAAGCGTCTACATCATAATAATCAAAGATAGCTTCATATTCCCAGTCCTCAGTTTCTTTCTCACAAGTTAATTTCATATAGATTTGCATACCATCAGGGGTGTCCATCACATAAATTTGTTGCAAGTAGGCTTCGTTGCCTGTGACTGTGTAAGCACCACGTTCTTTTGTCAAAAAACCGGTTTCCTGTTCTTTTTCCATCAATATGATTGTAAATTGTTCCATCGTTGTAACCTCTTTATATTATTTGTACGTATTTTTGTAAAAATGGTATTGCTTTTGAGCCATTATACTACAAAACAAAAGGCTTTGCAAGAAACAAGCCTGATTTCCAAATGTGGAAAGGGGTGGAAAACAGGCAGTTTCTGCTTTCTATATTATGACGAGAAAAGAGGAGAAAAGTTCCATAACAAACATTCAGTAAGCAGTATAGCGGTTCATATCTTCCAATGTGATTTGTGGTTGCAAACAAACATTGATGGCATTTGCGATGATACGGGAAAGCCGCTCAATCACAGCATCGACTTCTTTTGGTGTGACAAACATATTTTCTGCATAAGGGTTGAGCAATTCTGTAATGAGTGTGTACTTTTCTTCGGTTTCCATGTCTGTCAGCATTTGATAAAAAGGATTGGTTTTCTCGGTTTGTTCCCGCATGGCAGACAACATTTTATCCATCGTATCATTGACCAATGTGGCAGCATCGACCACTGTTGGCACACCAACGGCAATGACAGGCACGCCCAATGTTTCTTTGTTGAGCAATTTTCGCTTGTTGCCAATGCCTGCACCGGGGGCAATGCCGGTATCGGAAAGCTGTATGGCAGCATTGATACGGCTGGTTTTTCTGGCTGCCAATGCATCAATGGCAATGACCAAATCGGGTTTTAGTTTTTCTGTAATTCCTTTGACAATTTCACCGGTTTCAATGCCTGTAATACCCATGACACCGGGGCTGACAGCTGCCACAGGTCGCATTTTTTCCAAAATTTGAGGGGGAAGGCTGTCTTGCAGATGTCTGGTGACCAACACTTTGGAAACGACTTTCGGGCCAAGTGCGTCCGGTGTGATATTCCAGTTGCCAAGTCCGACCACCAGTATGACAGCGTGTTCTTTTGGTTTGGCAAGTGCGGATAGTGCCTTTGCCATCACGTTTGTAATTTCTTCATGACAAAATGTGTCGTTTTCTTTCAAACCTTCTGATTCTATGGTGATATAAGTGCCTTTTGGTTTTCCCATGGTTTCACTGCCGGTATCGTTTAAGATATGCACGGTGGTCATGGTATACTGGTCTGTTTGTTTGGTATGGACAGATACCCCGTCCGGTGCATGATGTGTGGTGGTGCTTTGTTGTGCCAATTCTGTTGCTTCAATCGCCAAATCTGTACGAACAGAGAATAAATTTTGTTGTTTTTTTGTATTTTGTTTCATATCTTTCACCATCTTCCTGTATTTTCCCTTATTTTTTCCGTCGATTTGAAACTTATGCATTGACTTATACGGTTTCATCGGTTAGAATATATGGTGTTGAATTAACCGCAGGCAATTTTATCATCAAAAAGATTGCTTGGAACCGTGTCAGACGTGGTTAATGTAGAAGTAGAAGAAGCGATATTCCCCAATATCGGAAAACCACAAAAAAAGTATTTATTTTAGGAGGAAAACAAATTGGCTAATATTAAATCCGCAAAAAAAAGAATTAAAGTAATCAACAAAAAAACTCTGAGAAACAAAATGATTAAATCTCAGGTAAAAACAGCAATGAAAAAAGTTATCGTTGCCGTAAACGCAGGCGACAAAGATGCTGCCGGTGTTGCATTGAAAGGTGCAGTTTCCGCAATCGACAGAGCATACGGCAAAGGCATTTTCCACAAAAATGCAGCAGCCAGAAAAAAATCTTCTTTGACAAGACTGGTAAATGGTTTATAATTCAAAAACAAATCATATCGCAGGATACCTTTTTCGGGTATCCTGTTTTCCTATATATATTTAAAAAGAGAGGAGAAAAACAATGACAGAACGAATGAAACGTGTGCAGGAAAATCAGAAAAAAGGGTATAACTGTGCACAGGCTGTTGCTTGTGCATACAGCGATTTGTATGGTGTAGATGAAAAAGAGGCGTTTCGTGCAGTGGAATGTTTCGGCAAAGGCATGGGCGTGATGGCAACTTGCGGGGCAGTGTCTGCAATGGCGTATTTGGTTGGTTTGAAAATGTCCGATGCAAATTTGGATATGCCAAAAAGCAAAGTCAGCTGTTACAATACATTCAAACCCATGAGCGATGCATTCGCACAAATGAACCAATCCACAATATGCAGTGAATTAAAGGGCATTGGCACAGGCGTTGTGCTGAGAAGTTGCACGGGTTGCATGGAAGATGCCGCTGCCATCATCGAAAAATATTTGATACAAGAAGAAGCATAAAAGAAAAGGTGTATATGAAGGACATATACACCTTTTTTCATTATTTTTGATAAAATGATTATTTTTGATAAAATAATGTGATTTGTTTGTTGCTTTCATTCCATTCCAATGCATGGGAAGAAATATCCATCAATTTTCCAAAGTCACGCAAAGATAAAAAGAAACGGTTATCGGTTGCCTGTGCAGGCTGTGTCATTTTCACGGGTTCTCCGTTGATAAGCATAGTGTCTTTGCGTGCTGTGATAACGGCATTGTTCCCATCATAGTAGAGGGTAGCGGTTTTTGTTTTTGCGTCCCAATCAATTTTGGTGTCAGGTGCAAATGTATGGAGCAATGCACGCAAAGGCAGCATGGTATAGCCTTTGTCGGACAGATAGGGTGCAACATCGCTATGTGTAACCAATTTGTCATTTTTATAGATAGCAGTATCCCCGATTTGTAAAGCGTATTTCTGTTTTTGTGGTGTTTTTGTATCGGGTTTTTGTGATTGCTCTGTTTCTGTTTCTTTTTCTGCTTTTTTGGTCAAAACGACTTTTTCTTCTTCGTTGTCATAAGTTTCATCATAGTTTATCCATGCTGCAGAGGGATTGTTTGGTTTTCGGTATAGGATACGCACCAATGTATCCAAATCACGCCCACGGAAATTGTCATCGTTTGGGTCATAGATTTCCACTTTTGCATTGTCTGTGATATTGACAACACCATCAACGCCCCTGCCTTCGTCTACATATAAGGCACTGCCGCTGGGATATGCTTCAATGTGCACCTTTTCCTGCACATTGATGTCACCACGGTAAACGTGTATGGTGTCCGCATTGGAAGTTGCAGTGGATAATGTCAGTTTTTCTGTGCCACGAATGGTCAAATCTCCATCTGCATAAATGGCATGGCAACCATAGCTCTCCACAAAAATGTCGCTGTCACGCTCCACATATAATACGCTGTCTTTGGGCAAACGAATGGCAGCACTGTTTTCATTGACACCTTTGGGGACGCTCAAAGATAATCCATCTAAGGATAAAATACGACTGTCTGCCTCCCATGACCAGCCATCTGCTGTAATATCATTATGTTCCGTTGAAAAATCATACTCCCACAAAGGGCGTGTTTGCGTTTCTGCATATGCAGAAAAAGGAACGACACCAACCAAAATACAGGTGGTCAGTATGGCGCATAAAAATGGTTTTGCTTTCATGTAATAACCTCCTTTTTGTTTATGATACCATAAAATGGTTGCGTTGTACGTTACGTTTTTGTTACGATGTGCATAAATAGGAAGAAGCCTTTTGGTTTTGTGTGTTGCATTTGCGGGAAAAACTGCCGCAAGTCTAGTATTTACAATGTTTTTGGTATATAATATAATACGATGTAGCGATAGAAAGAGAGGAACCATATGAAATATATCAACGAATTACGAGAAGGCGAAAATATCATAGAACATTATCTGTGCAAAAGCAGACAAACCATGAAATCCAGAAACGGTAAAAATTATTTATCTTTGAAATTGCAGGATAAAACAGGTATGGTAGATGCCAAAGTATGGGATTTGAACCACGATATCCAAAGTTTTCAAGAAAATGATATCATTAAAATAGATGCATTTGTGACCACATTCAACAATGATTTGCAGTTGAATGTCAAACGTGTGAGAAGAAGCAAAGAAGGAGAATATGACCCTGCGGATTATGTGCCAAGCACAGATAAAAATATCGAAGAAATGTATAAAGCATTTTTGGCATTTATCCCGACCATCAAAAATGGATATTTGAAAAAAATGTTGGAAGAAATTTTTATAAATCACCCTGTCATCAGCAAAGAATTTCCGTATCATTCTGCGGCAAAAGCCATGCATCACAGTTATCGTGGCGGCTTGGTGGAACATTCTTTGTCTGTGACACAAATTTGCGATTTTATGGCAGGCAGATACCCTGATGTGGACAGAGATATTTTGGTTGCGTCTGCGATGTTGCATGATGTGGGCAAGGTGTTGGAATTGTCTGATTTTCCTGTAAATGATTACACAGATGATGGGCAGTTGTTGGGGCATTTGATTATGGGAGCAGAATTGATTCACAATACAGCACAAAATATAGAGGGTTTTCCACATCGGTTGGAATCTTTGATGAAGCATTGTATGCTTGCCCATCATGGGGAATATGAATACGGTTCTCCAAAATTGCCATCTACCATGGAAGCGTTTTTGTTGCATTGTGTGGATAATATGGACGCAAAAACAAAAATGATTGAAGAGGCACTTGCCGCAGACAGCACACAAGGACATTGGGCAGGGTATAACCGTATGCTGCAACGCAATTTGAGCCGTTCCGACTTTGAATGAGGTGAACAGGTATGGCAAAAGAAACCTTGTCACCACATGAATTGAATAAATACACATATTGTAATTATCAGTGGTATTATGAAAAGAAATATGGCAGAAAACAACTGTATGATATGAAAAAAAATGAAGTGCAAAAAAAACTGCCAAAAGTACAAACGGCACAAAAAGTGCAAAAAACAAAAAAACAACAAGACCCCACACTTTCCAATTTTGTCAGAGGGGAAAAGTATCATAATGATATGTATGAAAATATGATGCGGAAAAGAAAATTGGCGAAAATCACTGTGATTGTGGTATTGGCTTTGTTGTTGGTATGTATGGGAGTGATGTTGTATGATGGAATCACTGTTTGAAAAAATAAATATACAACCAAAGCTCGTTTGGCTGCTTTGCATTGGGATTGCAGTGTCGGGGCTGGCATACCTTTTGTTTGTGCGAAAAAAACAACTGCAAAAGTTCCCAAGAAAAGACGGTATGTGGGGATTTGCGTTGATTTATGCCGACCAAAAGCATGGCGGTAAAAAACAAGAGAATTTCGGAAAATTATTGTATTCGCAAACATATGATTTGCAAGGAAAACCGGATTATGTATTTCGACGTATGGGCGGCAAAACCATTGTGCCTGTGGAGTTGAAAAGCGGTACCATTGGTATGGACAAATTGCCGCACAAAGGTGATTATATGCAACTGGCAGCATATTTTTTGTTGCTGGAAGATGTGTACGGTATCCGCCCCAAATATGGCTGGTTGAAATATCGGGATTATATGTTTTTTGTACGCAACACAAGAAAAGTCAGAAAAGAAGTCAAACAAACCATGGCACAAATGCGACAGATGTTGTACGATGGCAAAGGCACGGTACAGGCAAGCTATGCAAAATGCAGACCTTGTGTGTGCAGTACAACGGTTTGCCCTTATTCCCAATATCATAGAAATGGAGAAAGAACATGAAACTTCCTGTGGAAAAAAATAAGATGTATGAAATGTATGTAGATGATATTGGCATACATGGCGAAGGTATCGGAAAAATTGATGGATATACCGTTTTTGTGGAAGGTGCTTTGCCAAAAGAACAGATTCAAGTGTTGATTGTCAAAACAAAAAAACAGTTTGGTTATGGGAAATTATTGAAAATATTGCAACCATCACCAAAAAGGGTAACACCAAAATGTCCCGTTGCAGAAAAGTGCGGGGGGTGTCAGTTGCAGCATATTTCCTATGACAGTCAGTTGGCATGGAAAACAAAAAAAGTCAAAGACCATCTGGAACGCATTGGCGGATTTTCTGATGTAAAGATAGAGCAAACAAGGGGTATGGAAGTACCTTGGGCATATCGCAATAAAGTACAGCTGCCTGTGGGTGGTACGGTGGACGATGTCAAAATCGGCTTTTATGCCAATCGTAGCCATCGTATCATTGATACGGATTGTTGTGCATTGCAGTATCCCGTCAATCAAAAAATCGTGGAAATCATACGGGCATTTTTGCAAGAGTATCATATTGCACCATATCAGGAGGAAACACATACCGGATTGGTACGCCATATTTTAATCCGTGTGGGGTATCATACCAATGAAATTATGGTGTGTATGGTCATCAATGGAAACAAATTGCCGTATGCAGATGTTTTGGTGGAGAGATTGTGCAACATAGAAGGCATGACATCGATTGTTGTGAATGAAAACAAAGCAAAAACCAATGTCATATTGGGCAATCGTACCACCACTATTTGGGGACAGGATTGTATCCATGATACCATTGGCGGTATTTCTTTTGCCATATCTCCGCTGTCCTTTTATCAGGTAAATCCTGTACAAACCAATGTGTTGTACCAAACTGCATTGGATTTTGCAGATTTGCATGGAACAGAAACCGTTTTGGATTTGTATTGCGGGATTGGTACGATATCATTGTTCTTGGCACAGCAAGCAAAGTCTGTGTTTGGGGTGGAAATTGTGCCGGAGGCGATTGCAGATGCCAAGAAAAATGCAATGGCAAATGGCATACAAAATGCCTCTTTTGTTGCCGGAGCGGCAGAAGATGTGATTCCGAAATTGTATGAAATACAACAGTTGCAGGCAGATGTGGTGGTCGTTGACCCACCGAGAAAAGGCTGTGATGCAACGTTGTTGGATACCATATTGCAAATCCGCCCGAAAAAAGTGGTGTATGTTTCTTGCGACTCTGCAACATTGGCAAGAGATTTGCAGTATTTGTGTAAAGAGCAGTATCGCTTGGAACAAGTTTGCGTAGTGGATATGTTCCCACAAACGGTGCACGTGGAGACGGTATGCTTATTGTCCAACCTCAATGCAAAGCAACATATCGAGGTAGATATCCACATGGACGAACTTGATCTCACCGATGCGGAGAAGAAAGCAACCTACGGAGAAATCAAGGAGTATGTGCTGGAGCATACCGGATTCAAGGTCAGTAGCTTGTATATTGCTCAGGTGAAGCAGAAATGCGGCATCATTGAGCGAGAAAACTACAATAAACCGAAGTCCGAGGATGCAAGACAGCCCCAATGCCCGCCCGATAAGGAAAAAGCAATTATGAATGCGTTGAGGAATTTTGGGATGATTTGATTATATTAAGAAAATGAAAAAGTTATTGGAGAAGGTGATTTATAATAATAGTAGCATTCTTAGATTTGTTAGGTTTTTCTGCTCTTTTGCAAACGGATACAGAGGTTGCATTAGACAATATGAATTCGTTTAACAATGTTATTAAGACAAGGTTTAGTGATAATAAGTGCCACCAATTGTCCGAATACAAAGAACGTTATCCTAATGATCCAAATTTTCACGATTTTGTCAGGAAGTCATCGGTAACAGCATTTGAACAAATGATTAGCTTTAGCGATTCATTAGTTTTAGGTGGTACAGATTACGATTTATTTATTATGCAATTGGCAAATTTTGTTGCCACAGCATATATTGAATATTCAGAGCCCTTTAGAAAGTCGTTTACTGATATTAGTGCAGTATTAACTAACAAAGTTGCAGACGGACTTGCAGATGGCAGCATCCGATATCATAAAGCGTTTCCTTTGCTATTTAGAGGTGGTATTTCAGTTGGAAAAAGTATCGGTTTTTTTGATGAATATCATATAAAGAATGGCGAACTGAAGCTATCTTCATTAAATGTTATGGGGTTAACATACTTAAACGCTGTTAAGCTTGAAAGCTTCGGAAAGGGGCCTCGTTTGTTTTGTGACAAATCTGTAGTAGATGTGGTGAATGAGAAAACGAGGAGAATTCTGAAAGAAGTTGACAAAGAAAAGGGTATCTACGAAATTGTGTGGACAATAGAGGGATGTGAGGCTACAGGGTATTGCAGTACCGATAAATGGAAAAATGTAATAGATAGAATCAGCAACAAAATGCTTCCATCCGCAGTAAATCTTTATCAGTACTATAGAAATAATGAACATTTGGAAGTACAGTATAAGGAATTGCTTAAGTTGGTATGTGAGGGAATTGTAAAATATGCCACTGAATGCAACCGTGCAGAAGATGCAATAAGGTTAATCAATCAGAAACTATCAGACGGGTTATTAATTGATAAGTCGATTCTTGATAAATTCATCTTTTAATAACACAATGTAGTAGCACGCTAAAATAGATGGGCTATCGGAGCAATTCTGTTCTCTGACAGCCCATTTCGTTTATCACTGAACAATATATTTTGTAGCGCTCTATTCAAATTCTACCAACTGAACAGACTTCTTACGCCACTACAAAAATTGCGAACACCATCAGCAAAGGACGATACCGCATTTACTACAGTTCTGCCGACTGCTTTAACAACTTCCTTAGCTTTTTCACGTATCTTCTGTACGCCCTTGACAGCAGTTTCGCCAACTTTGGAACCAGCCATATATCCAATGGTACCGCCAACAAATCCACCGATTACCGTTCCGACAGGGCCGAACACAGTACCAATAGTCGCACCAATTGCTCCTCCTTTAGCGCTGGCAGTAATACCTGCAACAGTAGCGACGGTTGTTTGTTCCATTTTTTCAAAGCCCTCTTTGACAGTTAGTTCGCCAGTGACCATTTTACCAATAACTTTTACATTTTCAATTGCTACATAAGCAATATTTGTAATTGTTCCTGCCGGAGTTCCTTTCGGAATAATTGGAACGACGCCTTTCTCAACGCCGACCTTCAAAGCACCGGCCGTAGCTGCTTTGACGCCAAAGTCTGCACCAGAGGTAATGGCTGTTTCGACTAATTCTTCACCATCAATTTTTTCGCCATTCCACACCTTCTGTGCAATATCAAAGCCAACACCAACCGCAGCACCCATAATGGCTGATTGTCCAGCTTGTTTCCCGATACCGATGGCCAGATCTTTCGCTTTATACTCATTCCAATTCAAGTCATTCCACTTGCCGCTCTGCGCTTCATGTTGGAGTTCCTTAGCACGTTCTTTGGTAAGAGGATTACTTGTAGTTCCGTCAGGAGCTTCTAAAACAGTGGTTGTCTTTTTAGCGATGTCGGTTTCTTGTCCGTCGGGAACAAGTTTTTGTTGTCCACGATAGTCACCGTTTTCAAATGCCTGAGCCGTTGCTTCTGCGTCTTTGCAATATTTCGATTGATAACGTCTTACAACCTTGCCATCTCCATCAACAATTACAATATCAACAGAGTTCTTGGCATAACCATTTCCGTTCGGTTCCAGAACTTTTGCTCGATATGGACTTCCAGTGGCTTCTGCATTTAAGTTAAATGTTTGAGCATGATACTGTTCAGCAATAAAACCGTCCAAATTAGGATTTTGGCTGATAGGTCCTGCGCCTGCTTGTGTATGGATAGTTCGATACAGTGAGTCGTTTGCTGAAATCAATGTTTTATCAAGAGTCTCCAAATACTTTGAAGCCTCTTGTGCACTCATAAGTGACGTTGCTTTTTGAGCCTCGCTTGCGAACCAAGACTCTTTGCTTCGTCCGTTTGCAATGGCTTTTTCCAAAGATGCCCTTTTCTCTTCCTGGATTTTGAGTGTTGTAATAATTTCTTCACTCATCTGTGAAACTTCTTCGGCGCTACGACCAGGAAGACTTCGTGTCATTTCTGTATGTAGCCAATCTTCTACAGACATGGTATCTTTATGTACCAAATAGCTCTCCATGAATTGTTTTTGAATTGGCTTCAATGCCTCAGCCTCATCAACGGAAAGTTTTGGGACTAATTCTTCATCAATGGCAAGAATAGTACTTTCGATTCTTTCGTCCATTTCATCCACCCCACTTTACTTTGCTTTATCAGGTACGCTTGCAGGTTTAATATCAATTTTGCTGACAGTGTCCTTGATTTGCATAATTTTGTCTTTCAATGTACTGGAAATTGATTTTGTATCTTTAACCGAACGTATTAAATCTTCGGTTGTAATGGCGGTTTTTCCATCAATAAATGCCATTTCGATTGTATCTTTGACCACAGCCTCCAAATCTGCACCATTAAAACCACCGGTTTCCTTGATTAGTGCGATGGAATCAATGTCTTTATTCCATTTTTTGCGTTTTTTTAGATGGATGTCTAAAATTTTTCTTCGTTCTTCGCCATTTGGCAGATCAACAAAGAATAATTCATCAAATCTTCCTTTTCTCAAAAATTCAGGAGGCATACGAGAAATATCATTGGCAGTAGCTACGATAAATACTGTATTTTCCTTTTCCTGCATCCAAGTTAGAAACTGACCAAATAAACGAGTCGTAACATCATTACCACCACCATCGCCGCCAACTCCGGCAAAAGCCTTTTCGATTTCATCAATCCATAATACACATGGACTGATCGCCTCAGACAATTTCAAGGCTTTTCGCATGTTTTCTTCGGATTCACCAACGTATTTGCCAAGTAATCTGCCAACATCAAGACGAACCAACGGGATTTCAAACAAGCTGGCAGTTGCTTTAGCAGTCAAACTCTTTCCGCAACCAGGCATACCGATAATCATAATTCCCTTCGGAACGTCTACACCAAACTTAATGGCTTTGTCCAGATTTCCAAAAACTTTCGCTTTTCGAGCAAGCCATTCTTTTAAGTTCTCAAGCCCACCGATATCATCAATGGTTTCAGAAAAACTGACAATCTCTAACATGCCAGACTTCTTAATGAACTGCTCTTTTTCCTTGAGGATTAATAATTTATCCTCTTTATCAATGCAACCACCATCCTGATAAGCCAGATTCAAAATTTGTTTAATCTGAAACTCATTAAGTCCCTTAAAAGAAAGGGCGATGTCATTGATAGTGTCTTCCTCGACAGAAATATCCAAATCATCAATAAATTCACGGATAAGAGCATGGATTTCATTGATTGTAGGAAGCGGAATATCAAAAACTGTGATGTAGTTTTCTAATTCACGAGGAATTACTGTAATCTCCGATATGATAAAAATGGTTGCGTTATAATTATCATTGTAGAGGTTGTTTTCTGCGATTTTCTTCAAAAGAGCAATGATTTTAGGGTTGTTTAATTCTCCGTGAACATCTTTCAAAACTAAAAATGTTTCATGTTCAAAGCCGTCATCCATCGTAAGTTTCAAGAACTGTTCTAAATCACACTCCTGCATCGGGCTTTTAGTTTTGAAGTCAACCAGTCCCAAAGCATTGTTAAATTCAACGCATTTAACAGTTTCTCCCACATGAGCAATCGCATCATCAATTACTTTAAAGTCGAAGTGATTGATATAGATAATGGGATGCAAAGCATCAATGTAAGAAGCTAACATATTTACCGTGCTTCGCTTCATTATCACACCTCCATGTAGAGTAATTTGCGGGTATTAGAATTACTCTTATAGTCAATACCATCAACAATCACAAATTTATTTGTAACATCGGGATTTCCCAAGTCACCGCCAGAAAGTCCGGAAGATCGAACATAGTCACCGTCTTCCATGCTAATAATCATATACTGCTTGCCCTTAGGCTCAAGATCTTTCCAGTATCCGTCAGTAATACCCGCAAAAGATAACAGGTTTTCGCCAAGAGCAGTCACAAAGTCGGCCGTTTTAATCATTGAACAGATAGCATTATACATTGATTGTTTATCCCTGTTAGTGGAGATGTCAAAAGTAACTGTACCATCTTCATTGGCTTTTTCAACTGGAAGATAGTAATTTCTGGAGCTTTCATTCATAAGAAGACACATAACTGCCAGCATCGATTTTTCTTTCAAAATATAGAACAGATTTCGATGGTTTAACTTCAAAATCCATGCATAGTTGGAAGTGATTTCAGCGATATTTGCCTTGATTTTAGCAACATCTTCAGGGTTTTCAAGAATACCTTCAACAAGCTGGCGATATCCGGTTTCATAGTCTTCGATGATATGAGTTGCATTATAATTCTCCTGTTCATAGATGGCGCAGAGTTCCTTACGTTCATCCAGATACTGGAGCATATAAATACTTTCTTCTATTTGTGTTTTATCTGCAACAACGTCGAAAATTCGAATTAGTTCCTTAATAATTTCCATAGACTCTTTGCTAGTAATAGCAGATACAGTTTCCAGTTCTTTGTTGTAGCCTCTGACACGGAGCCAGCGATGAAGCAGTGAGTTACTGTAATATTCAAGAACATCTTCGATAGAAAAATTGTTCTGCAAGTCCTCAATAGTGCGGACGGGATTTCCGTCACAAATAAGGTTAAATTTAATGGTTTTTGCCATTTTTATGTTCCTCCTAAATAATTGCTTTGTGCTTTTCATTATAGATATTTATCAAGACAAAATCTGACATTTCGCCATAATTATATTTATGCTAATTCGCTAAAATTCGACACTTCCATTATACAATTTTTAAGCAGAAGATTCAATAGGCTCCCTGCCTAATTGGGAATTAGCGTCAAAATTTATTCAAAGCCAACTTTTCCGCAGATTTTGCTCTGCCCTTTGACAGGTGGCAGTGCTTAGGTATATCTTCCAAAGAGTGGAGTATGACGTTCCCAATCAGTTCCGCCGTCTCCCCCCATAATATCCTTCGAATTTCCTCAAAAGCAAACATGGCTTCCTTTGGAAGTTTGTCATTGTCACAGCCTAGCAGATATTGGATCACCTTTCTGGCATAGAAGTTTGAAATGGTGGTGTCCCAAT
>JAHHTU010000011.1 GCA_020024455.1 Anaerotignum sp.
CTGCAATGGCAAATGCTGTTGCAGTGTCCGGCAGGCTCCCGCAGGAGCCGCATCCTCCCGTTCTCCCTCGGAGAGCCCATGACATCTTTGCAGCCGTAAGGATGAAAGTGTCATAGTGGGTTATTACACTTTCAAAAAGTGCTTTCCCCGGCCCGCAAGCCACAAAAAACATCTGAAAAGGAGGAGCGACGATGGCAAGAAATGACGGTGTTGACCGCACCAGCGCCCGCAACCGGGCGATCAAGGGTAAGGACGTCAAGGAGGCTCAGGAGCACAACGAGCGTGAAAAAGAGGCGTACAGCAACGCCGATATTGTCCCGGAGCGATCTGCCCTCAATGTCCACTTCAAAACGCCCGCCGGCTCCTATGAGCAGATCTTCGATGAGCTGCTGAAGAATAAGGTCATCTCCACCCGTGGCCAGAGAGCGGATGGCGTCCACTTTGACGAACTGGTCTTTGATGTCAATTCAGCCTACTTCCACAATCACGGCGGCTATGCGTATGCCAAGCAATTTTACGCCGATGCCTACAAAGCCGCCGTGGATATTGTGGGCGGTGAGGAATTTATTGTGTCCGCTGTCATGCACGCCGACGAGCGAAACAGTGCCATGTTAGAGGCTCTGGGAGAGGATGTGTACCACTATCACCTTCATGTGGTTTATATCCCAGTGGTAGAGAAACAGATCCTTTGGAGCAAGCGCTACAAGGATAAATCACTGGTCGGAACCGTGAAGGAGACGATCATGCAGGTCAGCAACAGCAAGAAGTGGGAATCCAAGCCTGCCCTGAATGAGCAGGGACAGCCCCTGCGAGGGAAAGGAAATAAGGCTGTCCTGACCCCATCGTACAGCATTTTGCAGGACGATTTCTTCCAGGCCATCCGGGCTGCCGGGTACACCGATGTGCAGCGAGGCGAGCGTGGCAGCTCTGAGGAGCATCTGACCGTGACCCAGTTCAAGGTGATGAAGGAAAAAGAGCGTCTGGAAGCTGTTACAGAGCAGTTGGCCCAGACGGAACAGGCCCTGCTGGATACGACGGCTGCTGCCGAAAAGCAGGAGCAGAAACTGGAGGCGCTCCAGAAGGAAACCAAAACAGCCAAAACGATTGCCCTGTCCGTGCAGGATATTGAAGCCATGGGCAAGCCCCAGAAGTTCACGGGGAATATGGTTCTCACAGCTTCTGAATGTGTTACCTTGAAAAACTATGCGGTGAAGGGAATCATGGCAAGCGCCGAAAACAAAAAACTGAAAACCAAGCTGGCCGACGCCAGCCGAAGCGCTGAGATCTGGAAAAAGCGCTTTGAGGAACTGCAAAAGAAAGCCCAGCCTTATCTGGATGCACTGGAAATCGCATCCGAAAAGGTTCGGGCTTTTCTTTCTGCCATCCTCGCCAGAGGAAAGGACGCACCGGAGCATAAGCCGTCCGATCGCAGGCACCAGCGGGATATGGAACTTTGAGATATGGAGGTAAATGCCGATGATGGATGAGTGGAATGGATTGGCTGATTTGCTGGCAAATTTGATTACCAAATATGCTTCTGAGCTCAACATCGACCAGCTGCCAGACCCTGAGGTCAGCTACGAGGAAGCGAAAGCAGCAATTTCAGATATTGATAATTCAATTATTGCATGATATACTTATCGTGATAACAGTGTCCAAACTTTTCAAAGTGATATATTCACTTTGGGGGGGGCGGACAGTACATATTATTATGAATAATCCTTCCACAAAAATATGAAAGGAGCACATATGACAAAAGTATATATTTATACCAGAGTGTCTACGGCAATGCAAATTGACGGATACTCTCTGGAAGCACAAAAGTCCCGCATGAAGGCGTTTGCCGATTATAATGGATATGAAATTGCGGAGGAATATGAAGATGCCGGTAAATCGGGAAAATCCATCGAGGGACGAGCAGCGTTCAACCAGATGATGGACGACATCAAAACCGGAAAAGACGATGTATCTTCAAGCTGTCCCGGTTTGGACGCAATGCGGCAGATGTGCTCTCTACCCTCCAAGTTATGCAGGACTTTGGCGTCAATCTGATCTGTGTAGAGGACGGCATTGATTCTTCTAAGGATGCCGGCAAGCTGATGATCTCCGTGCTCTCTGCCGTGGCAGAAATCGAACGGGAAAACATCCGTGTCCAAACTATGGAAGGCCGTATCCAAAAGGCCAGAGAAGGTAAATGGAACGGTGGTTTTGCTCCATATGGCTACAAGCTGGTAAACGGAGAACTGACAATCAATGAAGAAGAAGCTGTGGCTATCCGCACGATCTTCGATCAATATGTGAATACCGATAAAGGGTCCAATGGTGTGGCCAAATATCTGGAGGATCATGGCATTTACAAAATCATGCGGTAAAACGGAAAGAACCCTGTGTTTTCGGCTTCCCTTGTTCGTAAAATTCTGAGCAATCCAGTTTATGAGGGAAAAATCGCCTACGGACGCCGCCGTACAGAGAAGGTGCATGGAACCAGAAATGAGTATCATCTGGTTGAGCAGGATAATTACCTGCTGGTCGATGGTATCCATGAAGCAATTGTATCGGAAGAACTGTGGCAGGCCGCCCAGGTGAAGCTGCTGGCCCAGTCAAAAAAGTACGAGCAGGTCAATAAAGGCAAAGGCGAGCGAACCCATCTCCTGTCCGGTATTGTGAAATGTCCGATTTGCGGAGTTGGCATGTACAGCAATGTGAGCATCAAGAGAAAAAAAGACGGTACAAGATATAAGGATTTCTTCTACTATGCCTGCAAGCACCGTATGACTGTTGCGGGGCAGAAATGCACCTATCGAAAACAGGTGCGGGAAGAGCTACTGAATGAGGCAGTTGCTGAGGTTATTTCCAAAGTGGTCGGCGAACCCAAATTTGCGGCCATGATGCAGGAACGCATCAACATGAAGGTTGACACCACTGCAATTGAGCAGGAAATTGAAGCGCAGGAAAAGATTCTCCGTCAGGCGTATTCCACCAAAAAGAAGCTGATGGAAGAAATCGACTCCCTTGATCCGGATGACCGTCACTATATGCGCAGAAAAACAGATCTTGATGATCGCCTGTATGCGATGTATGATAAAATCGATGAGGCTGAGGATCTGTTAATTGCCGCAAAAGCAAAAAAGCAGGCAATCGAAGTTGAAAAAATCAGTGGCAACAACATTTATAAGGCGTTGATTTACTTTGACCAGCTCTATGGCGTGATGAGTGATATTGAGCGCCGTCAGTTGATGGAGTCCCTGATTTCTGAGATCCAGATTTATGAAGACCGTCAGCCTAACGGTCAATGGCTGAAATCCATCAAATTCCGTCTGCCTGTCATCAAGGAAGATATGAATATTAGTTTGGACAACGATTCACATGATGAGACGGTTGTCTTACTTTCCAAGTGAGAAATCGACTCCAAGAATGCCCGTCGGAAAAGAAAACGGCGATTACAGAGGCGTTGAAGCATTTTCAGATAATCTGATATAAGGTTCTATTATTTGTAACACAAGGTGGTCTGAGTCATTTGGCTCAGACCATTTTTGTTGCTTTCAGTTCACTATTTCATGAATTTTGTTTGTCTTTTGAGGCGACATAGATTATACTGGTAAACAGAAGAATATCAGGAGGTACACAATGGCAATTAGCTACAATCGTCTGTGGAAACAACTCATAGATGATGGGTTGAGTAAAACGGATAGATGTATCGTGCAAAAATCAGCAGCAATGTTTTAGCACGCTTGAACAAGGAAGAACGAATCTCAATGGACAGCATGGAAAAAATCTGTACTGTGCTGCATTGTAAATATTGGTGATGCAACGGAATTCATTCCTGATGATTGAAATGGAGGAAAAGGCGTATGATTACAGGCACAATCAAGAATAAAGTAGACAAGATATGGACAGATATTTGGGCTGGCGGTATTACGAATCCTTTAACCGTAATCGAACAGCTGACATACCTTATGTTTATTCGTTCTTTGGATGAAAAAGAACTGGAAACGGAAGCGTTTGAAAACATGACCGATGAGAAAATGGATAAAATCTTTCCGCAGTCTGCCGTTGGTCAGTCGATGCGTTGGAGCAGGTTCAAAAACAATGATCCCCGTGATATTTATGATATTATTTCACAGCGGGTATTTCCAGCCATCAAAAACATGAAGCATGGCTGTCTGCCGGACTTCAATGAGCGAGGGGAATTGCTTGAGATTTCGGACGAGAGCAACGGTGGTACAGAAAATGAAACTGCTTTTGCACGATACATGAATGATGCAATGTTTCTAATCCCAACGCCACAGGTACTGCAAAAAATTATCACCGGACTGGATGATTTGTATGAGCATGATATTGCAGATTTGGATATGCAGGGGGATCTCTATGAGTATATGCTGGGCAAGCTGGCAACTGCCGGTCAAAACGGACAGTTCCGCACCCCGAAGCATATCCGTGAAATGATGGTGGAGCTGTTACAGCCCACCCCTGACGACACCATTTGTGACCCAGCCTGTGGTACAGCCGGTTTTTTGGTGTCTGCGGCAGAATATATTCGAGCAAATTATGAAAATACCATGACAGCAGAGCAATGGGAACATTTTGCAGGAGAAGCGTTCACAGGTTTTGATACAGACAGAACGATGCTGCGTATTTCTGCGATGAACCTGATGCTCCATTCTATCAGTCACCCGGAAATTGACTACCAAGACAGTGTTTCCAAGCAGAACCATATTAGCGACAGATTTACGATGTGTCTTGCCAATCCTCCCTTTAAGGGGACGGTGGACGCAGAAAGCATTGCCGACAATCTGAAAGCCGTGACCAACACAAAAAAGACAGAGCTGCTGTTTCTGGTGCTGTTGCTGCGAATGCTCAAAAAGGGCGGGCGGTGTGCCTGCATCGTGCCGGACGGTGTGCTGTTCGGTTCTTCTAAGGCACATAAAGCCATTCGTAAGGAATTGGTGGAAAACCACCAGATGCGGGCAGTCATTTCCATGCCTTCCGGTGTGTTCAAGCCATACGCAGGAGTATCTACTGCTGTGCTGGTATTCACCAAAACAGGGGCAGGCGGCACAGAAAATGTGTGGTTTTATGATATGAAGGCAGATGGATTCAGTCTGGACGATAAACGCAATGAAATCAGCGAAAACGACATATCGGATATTATTAGCCGTTTCCACAATTTAGAGCAAGAAGCAGAGCGAGCACGTACCGAACAGAGTTTCTTTGTGCCAAAGCAGGAAATTGCCGACAACGACTATGACCTCTCCATCAACAAGTATAAAAAGGTGGAGTATGTGCCGATAGAATATCCTTCCACGATGGAATTGATGACAGACCTGCATGAGCTGGAAATGGAGATTACAGCAGGGCTTGCGGAATTGGAGGAGATGTTGTGATGAAGGTGATTTTAACAGAAATTTGCGATTTTCAAGGTGGCATTCAACCCCCAAAAAACGAATGGATTGACTATGAAGAACAAGGGTATATACGAATGCTACAGATTAGAGATTTTACCCAATCCGAAAAGGATAATGTTGAATATGTAAAAGATACAAAAAATTTGAAAAAGTGCAAAGCAGATGATATTTTAATCGGAAGATATGGAGCATCTGTGGGAAAAGTCCTCACAGGGCTATCAGGTGCATATAATGTTGCCATAATTAAAACAATCCCTGATAATAGTAAAATTCATACTCGTTATTTATTTCATTATTTTACTTCTTCGTATTTTCAAAATTTTATTAAGTCAGTTGGTTCTAGAGCAGCACAAGCTGGTTTTAACAAAGATGATTTGAAGAATGCACATATTCCACTCTTTTCTCTTGATGAACAACGCAAAATTGCGGCGGTTTTGGACAAGGTCAGCGACCTGATTGCCAAACGCCGCCAGCAACTGGACAAGCTGGATTTGCTGGTCAAATCCAAGTTTGTGGAGATGTTTGGGGATTGCAGGACTAATTTAAAAGGCTGGAAAACTATCTCTCTCGATAAAATATCTGAGGTCGGTTCAAGCAAGCGTGTGTTTGTCGGTGAGTTGAAAGAGTCTGGAGTACCATTTTACCGAGGAACTGAAATAGGCACATTAGCTGAAGGACAACCTGTTTTCCCTGAGTTGTTCATAACAGAAGAGCATTACGAAGAACTATGTAATGCTTCTGGAAAACCGGAAATAGGCGATTTGTTGATGCCATCTATTTGTCCAGACGGAAGAATTTGGCTAGTTAATACAGATAATCCATTCTATTTTAAGGATGGCCGAGTGTTGTGGGTTCATCATATTAGCAAAAAATTTAATCCCGTTTTTGTGCTCTACAGCTTGAAGGATAGGATTGTGAGTGATTACAGTAGCATAGCTTCGGGAACAACGTTTGCGGAATTGAAAATCTTTGCGTTGAAAAAAAGCCATATTTTTGATGTTCCTCTTGAACTTCAAAATCAGTATGAAGATTTTGTTAAGCAGACCGATAAATTAAAATTGAACATTCAGCAAAGCCTTGACAAGCTGGAAATACTGAAAAAAGCACTCATGCAGGAATATTTTACATAACCAGAAAGACCAGAAAGGAAATTACGATGACAGATTATGAAAAATTAGAAAATCTTTATAACGAAATTGATGTGTTGATAGCAATGCAAGTTACAACAGACGATGAGGAATTCAAAACATGGGAACTGAAATCTCAAAGGTTTCTTAGTAAAAAATATGGGAAAGATAGTTCTGAAGTTGAGAATTTTAATGAAATTTTATTTATTCCACGAATGTATCCTTTTGAGGTAGACCATTTTTATTTTGTTAGTGTATGTAAGGAAGGGCTCTTAACTGCAAAATCAGCATTTGCCGTTTATCTGGAAGAGATGCAAGAGGAAATACAAGAAAATCTTTCGAAAACCACTTTACCCAAGCAACAAATTGATGTTAAAACACAAGAGTATTCTAAAGTTTTTATTGTGCATGGTCACGATAGTGGATTAAAACATGAAGTAGCACGTGTAATTGAGAAACAAGGCTTAACAGCTATTTTATTAAGTGAACAGGTAAATGGGGGAATGACGGTTATAGAAAAAATTGAAGCAAACAGTGATGTAAGTGCTGCAATTTGTTTATTTACTTCAGATGATGAAGCAAAAGCAAACAATGATTGTATATATACAAAACGAGCAAGACAAAATGTAGTATTGGAAACAGGATATTTTATGGCGAAATTAGGGCGTGAAAATATTGTGATTTTAGCGGAAAAAGATTTGGAACTTCCTTCAGATTTGCAAGGAGTTATGTACACTGACACTACAAATTGGCAGTTTAGTATATTAAAAGAATTAAAGAAAATAGGATATATGATAGATTATAACAAAATAGATGGTTAATTTTGATTATGAGGTGATACCATGACAAATTTCTCTTTTCTTCAATCAAAACAGGAATATACCCTCTTTTCCTCTGCCTGCATTGAGGCAGAAAAGATTTATGTCTCCGCTCCTGCCATGTGTGCCGTGGGCTGTCGCAAGGCGTTGGAGTTGGCGATAAAGTGGGTATATTCCGCTGACAATACCATGCAGATGCCTTATAAGGACAACCTGCAATCCCTCATTCATGAGCCGACATTTCGCTTTGCGGTTGACCATAACACATGGGGTAAGCTACCCTTTATCACCAAGCTGGGCAATCTTGCGGTACATACGGAACGCAGTGTACAAAAAAGCGATGCGTTGGCATCTCTGCGTGCGTTGTTTGAATTTATCCAGTGGATGGACTACTGCTATGGTTCGGACTATGTGGAACGCACCTTTGATGAATCCCTCATTCCTTCCGAAAAGGTTTTTGTAGATACCAAAAAAATCAAAGAGCAGGAAAGCCTGCTGAATGAAAAAGAGGCGGAAATCGAGGCACTGCGTAAGCAGATTGCACAGATGTCTGCCCAATACACCGCAGAAAAAGAACAACACAAACAAAAACGCACATTCCAACCACAAGACCTTTCGGAATTTCAAACCTGCAAAATTTATATTGATGTGGATATGAAGCAGATGGGCTGGAAATTTGACGGTGTTGATGCGGACGTACAGGAGGAATATCCTGTTGAGGGAATGGCCGGTGTCATCGGGCAGATGGGATACTGTGACTATGTTCTGTTCGGCAAAGATGGTCTGCCGTTGGCTGTGGTAGAAGCAAAACGCAGCAGCAAAGACCCTAACATTGGTCGCAAACAGGCTGTTTTATATGCAGACTGTCTGGAACGTAAATTTGGACGCCGTCCCATGATGTTCACCACAAATGGATTTGAAACTTACTTTTGGGACGACCAGAGCAGCCCGCAACGGAAGGTCAGCGGCATTTTCAGCAAAGATGATTTGCAGAAGCTGATGCATCGTCGGTCTGAACGGCTGGACTTGCTGAACATTCCCATTGATGACAAAATCACTGACCGATACTATCAGAAAGAAGCCATACGGGCGGTTTGTGAACAGGTCAAGCAGGGTTTTCGAAAGCATCTTCTGGTTATGGCGACCGGAACCGGAAAAACAAGAACCGCTTCCAGCCTGACTGATGTACTCAGCCGAGGGAAATGGGTGACCAATATCCTGTTTTTAGCAGACCGTACCGCACTGGTCAAGCAGGCAAAGGATGATTTCAAACATTATCTGCCGGATATGTCCCTATGCAATTTGTGTTCCAACAAAGATGACCGCAATGCCCGCATTGTGTTCTCCACCTATCCCACAATCCTAAATGCCATTGATGATACCAAATCAAAAGATGGACGGCAGCTGTTTACCCCTGCACACTTTGACCTCATTATCATTGATGAGAGCCACCGCAGTATTTTCAAAAAATATCGGGCGATTTTCGAGTATTTCGATGCTATGATGGTGGGTCTTACCGCTACCCCAAAAACAGACGTTGACCGCAATACCTATGATTTTTTTGAGATGGAACATGGTGTGCCAACCTATGCCTATGACTACGAAACGGCAGTTTATCAAGATCATGTGTTGGTGCCATACTATAACTACGAGGTAAAAACAAAGTTTCTCGAAGAAGGTATCACCTATGATGCTCTGTCTGATGAGGACAAGGAACGCTATGAGGATGATTTTATCGAAGATGGGCTGATGCCGGACTTTATCCCCTCCGAAAAGCTGAACAAGTTTGTATTTAATGAAACCACCGTAGACATTGTCTTGCAGGACTTAATGGAGCGTGGAATCAAGGTTGCAGGTGGTGACCGACTGGGTAAAACCATTATGTTTGCACAGAATAAACGTCATGCAGAGTTTATTCTGGAACGATTTAACAAGCTCTATCCTCAATACCACGGCACATTTGCTCAGCGGGTTGTATGTGATGATGCTTATGCTCAGACAATCATTGATGACTTTAAGCAGCCTGAAAAAGAGCCGCATATCGCTGTATCGGTAGACATGATGGATACAGGAATTGATGTACCACAGGCAGTCAATCTGGTGTTCTTTAAGAAGGTTCGTTCCAAGGCGAAATTTTGGCAGATGATTGGTCGAGGCACTCGTACGTGCAAGGAGCTTGCCTGCATTGACCAGATAGACGGTGCATATACGGACAAGCGTAGATTCTTAATTTTTGACTACTGTGGCAATTTTGAATATTTTCGGGAGCATAAAGAAGGTTATGAAGCCAGAGAGACAAAAACACTGTCGGAAAATATTTTTGGAAAGCAGATTAAAATTATAGCAGCTTTGCAGGAAAGCCGCTTTGCAGAAATTGAATATCAAGGCTGGAGAAGTGAGATGATTGATACCTGTCACAAACAGGTTATGGAACTTCAACCTGAACTGATTGCTGTAAAGCTAAAAATGCAATATGTGGAGAAATACAAAAAACCGGATGCATTCTGTGCCCTTACCGAAGGCGATAAGGGCGAGCTGTTAACACACATTGCCCCTATTGTCCATTCTGCTGAACCAGATGAGTTTGCAAAACGGTTTGATAACTTCATGTATGGTCTGATATTAGCTCATATTGAGCAGATGCCTGCTTTCAAGTATGCAAAAAAACAGCTGTGTGATACTGTATTTTTGCTGGAACGAAAGGCAAGTATTCCGCAAATTAAGGAGAAGCTGCCAGTTTTGCATGAAATTCATACAGATGCTTTTTGGGATGCGAATGATATTTTGCTGTTTGAAAAGGTTCGGAAAGAATTGCGGGAACTGATTCGGTTTTTAGATGAGGGTGATGGAGAACAAAAGCGTATCATCACAAAGCTCACCGATCCAATTATCGACCGGCAGGAAGGTGTTCAGCTAGATGCGGCGTATGATTTTGAGGACTACCGTGCGAAGGTGAATCGTTATGTGAATGAACATGGGGATACCCTTGCAATTTACAAGCTGACACACAATATCCCATTGTACATGGTGGATTATCAGGAATTGGAACGAGTATTGACAAGTGAGCTGGGAAGCAAAGAGGACTATGTGCGTGAGTTTGGAGATACACCATTTGGCTTACTGATTCGCAAAATTGCAAAACTGGATCATGAAGCAACAATGCAGGCATTCTCCTCTTTTATCAATGACCAATCTCTGAACCAAAAGCAGATTTCTTTTGTAAACAAAATTATTCACCACATTGAACTGAATGGGTATATGGAAAATGTTGCGGAGCTTACAAAGCCGCCATTTGATAAACCGATTAGTTTTATAAAGCTATTTGATGCAAAAACGAGAAACGCATTGATAGAAGCAATCAATCAAATTCGGGAAAATGCAGTTCAAATCACAGCGTCCTAAATATCAGAAACAACAAAAATCAGACACCGATTCTACCCGTCTAAAAGGTAGAAATTGTGTCTGTTTTTCTGTGTTTGTGTGAGCATCTTGACAAGATGGATAGCCACTGCACGGACGTGGGGGTGTACAGAGGGGAACAGCATTCCCCTTTGATGTGTGCTGTATTTCTGGGGTTATGGAGAGAAAGGTTGACCTAATCGGAACAATGGTATATCAACGCTCCTGTCCCTCTGCAACGATACGCACTAAAACCACCACAACAGACTATCATATGTAATATATCAAGGGGGAGCCGTTTTTCTGAGTGGTTTCCTTTTTTCTGTTTATAAGAGACGAATTCCTTTCTGTGAAATTTGGAAAATTTACGATTAACCGAATGAAAGCGGTCATACTACAATAAGTTGTGACAACTATTTTTACTGTAATTTGGGAGGAGGCATATGGAGCAAAATCCAATCATGAAATTTTCAGTATTGCGGGAAAGTCTGCACAATTTTGATTTTAACCCCATCGAATTGGAGTGGGTTAGGAGTTAGGCAGGTTTGAATACGGTTACCATATCCCCAACCGAACAATGGCAAATGATACCCAAAGCAAGTTGGTATGCAGACCTTGATGAGCATGGGCGGTTTGCTCCAATTTCCAAATGATTCTTAACAAAATCTGACGATATGAGATTTTAGATGTAAGGAAATACAACACTTTTTTGTAAGAAATATGCAATGGTATTTGTAAGAGAAGTATGCTATAATCATGCTACTCAAACAATAACAAGCATGAATGGGAGCAGTACAATGAAAAGAACGATTGCATTTTGTATGATGATATTTTTATTGGTAGGTTGTGGAACGACACAAGTGCCATCTGAACAGGCAACAACACAAAAAAATGAGGTGGTATATTCCAATTTGACAGATACAGCATCACAAAAAGAAGTGACAGAAATTTTAGAAAGTCATGGTGTGACAAAACAACAAACAGAAACACTCATTTCTTGGGCGGAGGATTTTAATAAACGTGTGACATCAGAACCGTTACCAAGTGGGTTTCAACCGATGCAAGGAGATGGTGTCAAATATGATGGTTTGGTGATAGATTACAAAGAACTTTCAGATGGTGATATTATTCCGGAAGCAAATTGCAGATTGACAAGTTATTTGTTAATGCAAAACATGATACAAACCAATCAAAAACAAGTAGAAAATGATACGTTTTTGATATTTGACATAGAAGCGATTGATATGTATGAGCAATTCCGTTTACCAAAAGAGCAAAGAAATGATTTTATTTCTTTATTCAACTGGGTATCGGTAGATGGTACAAGTACGTTGGAAGAACATAAAGAAAACATACAAAAGGCTTGGGCAGACAGAGAAATTCACATACAGGGTGATGACATTTCTTTGATTAGTGTGTATTTACATTCTGCATTTGATGCAGTACGATTTATTGGGCATACAGGAGTATTGGTAGAAACAGATAATGGATTGGTATTTGTGGAAAAATATGGGCCACGATTTCCTTTTCAAGCAACAAAGTTTCAAGACCGAGAGCAATTAAAAACATATTTATTACATCGTACAGACTTATATGGTGAAGCGTCAGAGTTGGAACCAATCATCATGGAAAATGATGCATTTCTGTAAAAATAACACAAGCAGTGACATAAAAGTAGGTGGAATACAAGTGTCTATTGTGTTATTTTGGTGGTCTGGCTGGGAAATCATACAAAAATACTTGCGTTGTAATATGTGATTGTTTATAATAAAACATATCATAAGTAAAAAACAGTAAAAATATGAGCATAAATAGTATATATCATGTTATGATGCATACCAAGTAATATGACACAAGGTTTATGGGGAGACTGTGGTATGATGTTTGCACATGATATCACAATGATAGCAAAAAGAGGTTCAGTATGAGTTTTATATGGGAGATTTTTGAAGATTTCGATGAAATTGTTTATGTATCGGATATAGAAACAAATAATTTAATTTATATGAATGCATGTCTAAGAAATTCTTTAGGCTTTGATTCTCATGCAGACTATGCTGGGAAAAAATGTTACCAAGTGTTACAAGGGCTAGATGCTCCTTGTGCTTTTTGCACCAATGACGCACTCAGAACGCAAAAATTTATATCATGGAAACATAGAAACCCAATATTGAACAAGCATCTTCTCATCAAAGACAGCTTATTGATAGAAAACGGAAGAAAATACAGATTTGAAATTGCAATAGACCCCAATGCAGGCAATACATCAAACATTTCTTATTATTACACACGCAGCGAAACCATATTAAATGAATGTTTACAACAAATATTTTCTACAACAGACCCTGAACAATCCATTCAAAACATATTATCCTATATTGGTAAAACTTTTTTATGTGGCAGAACATATATCTTTGAATTGGAAGAGCACGGTTTGATGAGCAATACCTATGAATGGTGTTGTGAAGGTGTTTTTCCGCAAAAAGATATGTTACAGCATGAATTACAAGAAAGTGTGGATTGGTGGTTGCAGCGTTTTCGTGAAAATGAAGTGGTTGTGATTGAAAATTTGGAGGATATTCGTACCCAATATCCATTATCCTATGCAATCTTAAAACCACAAAATATCACTTCCTTGGTGGTTGGGCCAATTCATATGGAAGACAGTATACTTGGTTTTATCGGTGTGGATAATCCCAGTAAAGATATGTTAAAGTTGATTACGCCATTGCTAAATGTCATCGGGTATTTTGTAGCCTCTTTATTGAAAAGACGGGATTTATTGGCACGTTTGAATAATTTGAGTTTTCATGACCCTTTGACAGGGGCATTTAACCGCAATGCGATGTCAGAACATCATGTCAATCAGTTGGATATGGAATCTGTGGGTGTGATTTATTGTGATATTACAGGCTTGAAACGAACCAATGACACCATTGGGCATGATGCGGGTGACCAAATGATTCGACATTGTTATAACCTGATTAAAGATACATTGCAAACAGATTGGATTTATCGTACAGGTGGTGACGAATTTGTTGTTGTAAACGCAAATTGCAGTGAAGAAACATTCAAAAAAAGTATAGAAAAGCTCACAAAGGCTATCAAAGAAGATAAGTATCATATTGCTGTGGGATATACTTGGTCGAACGAACAACCATTGAATTTGGAAATATTGATTTCAAAAGCAGACCAAGTGATGTACGAAGATAAACGGGAATATTATGCCAAAAATCATATGCTCAGAGACCGCAGAAATCCTGTGGAACGTACAGAACCCAAGAAGCTGGAACACAAGCATGAAAACAAAACACCATTTTATGAGTTTTTAGACAATACCTATTATGATGCAGAATCTTGGTTTCGCTCCATCTCCCAACAAAATACTTCCAGTTATTTCTATTTTGGGGATATGCAAAGAGATTTGTTCTATATTTCGGACAATATGCGTCAGGAATTTGGATTTCAGAACAATATTGTGCCAAGCTTGACAAGAGTATGGGCACAATATATCAGTACACAAAAATTTAAGGAATTGTATTGGCAACAGTTTGAAGAAATGATGCAAAATAAACAGGATACCTATGAGTTATGCTATCAGGTGCGTAATGTAGATGGAGAAATCATATGGGTACGTTGCTATGCAATGATGAAATGGAATGAGGATAAAAGCAAACCGCTTTTTATTTCCGGACGTATTACCAAACAAGACGATGAGTTGGTTGTGGATACTGTTACCAATTTTCCAAGAACATCTGCTGTGTTTCACAAATTGCAGGAATTGGAAAAAGAAGAAAAGCAAAGTTTGTTGATTGGGTTTAGCATCAATCATATTACAGAGCTAAACAGTACCAGAGGACGCTCCTATGCAGACCGCTTATTGAAAAATATTGCAAAAGATTTGATGGAAAATCTTTCTGATAAAATGTCTTTTTATCGTTTGGAAGGAATGCGTTGTATGGCGTTGGTAGACCAACAGTGCAAAGAAAAGGAAGAAGAATTGATATCACAAATTTTGGAAATTGTAAAAAATTGTTATCGGGAGATGGGTGTTTCCATAAACATTCCTTGTTCTTTTGCGGTGTTGAAATATCCGGATAGCACTTGCACTGTGGATAATTTATTGGAGCATATGGTTTCTTTAATCCGTGTTGCAAAACAAGATGTTCATAAGCCATATATTAGTTATGGCACAAACAGTGTCGGTCGTATGAAAGAAATGTCTGATATGGCAGTACAGTTGACAAAAGATGTGCTGGAAGGCATGAAACATTTTCGTGTGGTTGTGCAACCTGTGGTTTCTGCACAAAGCGGGCATATCATTGGTGGTGAAGTGTTATTGCGTTGGCAATATCAAGGCAAAGATGTTGCACCGTCCGTTTTTATTCCCATGTTGGAAAAGCAGAATATGATACATATTGTGGGCAGATGGGTATTTGAGCAGGCAGTACGCAGTTGTGCAAGAATTGTCATATATATCCCGAACTTTTATATTACATTCAATGTCAGCTCATATCAGTTGGCAGATGATGAGCTTCCTGATATCATGCAACAAGTTTTGCAAAAATATCGCTTAAAGGGCAGTCATATGGTTGCGGAAATGACAGAAAACTGTTTAGATGAGTATCCGGAAAAACTGATGTATTTTACGGATATTTGTAACAAAATGGGTATACAGATTGCATTGGATAATTTTGGAAGTGGATATTCCTCTTTGAAAATGTTGTTGCGTTATACTTGTAACATCATTAAAATTGACCGCTCCATATTGGAGGAAATGAAAAATTCGGAAGAAAAAGTACAGTTTATTCGTAGTATTGTATATGCCTGTCATCAGTTTGGCAAAAAAGTTTGCATGGAAGGTGTGGAGGACGAAGCACAAAATGAGATGATTCAAAATACGGGTTGTGATATGATACAAGGATATTATTATTATCACCCGATGGAATTGTCAGAGTTTTATCGTTTGTTGAGCAGAATATGTATATAAAAGAAAGGCAGTATTGTATGAACAATACTGCTTTTTTGTATGGAGATATCGGTTGTTGTTTTGATGTCATATGCTCATACCAAACCAAATAAATAAAACAATGGCGATGCTGCCAAATACAAGCCCTGTATAGAAATATGGTTTTTTTGAGAAAGCTAGATAGCGATAAAACAATACTGTGGCGATGCCGGAAAATAGAATGAAAAGACCGCCTTTCCATGCGGGATTACCTTTGATAAAACATATAAGGGTTACCAGTTCTGTGAGGGCAATCACAATATCCAAAGCGTGCGTTTTGGCTTGTGTTTTGATGTCGTTTTTCTCCTTTATCATGTGTGTTTCTCCTTTATCATAAAAAAAGAAAAGCGGATACCATACCATTTGAAAAAAAGTATCGGATATCCATAAATGATTTCTTTTCGCAATGGAGGCTCAGCTGGATAGTGCATATTATTTTTTGCTGATGATATCATGATATTCCTGCACATATTTTTTGCCCCAGCTGTCCATAGCCTCCATGATGGGAATGAGTTGTTTTCCGGTTTGTGTCAACGTATACTCTACCATAGGAGGAACGGAAGCGTATACTTTACGAGATACAATGCCGTATTTTTCCAATTCTTTGAGCTGTTGTGTCAACATTTTTTGCGTAATGGAAGGAATTAACCGTTTGAATTCATTATAGCGAATGGTGTCATGTAAATGTAAATTCCATATGATAAGAGCTTTCCATTTTCCGCTCAATATTTCCAAAGTCAATTCGATTTCACATTGATAGTTAGAGCAACTGATTTTATTTTCTCTTTCGTCAGGCATATGGTTCACACCTCCTAAATTGTTTGATTCTATTATAATCACATAAAATGTAAAAATCAATGGATAAACGAACCAAAAAGTGCCTACTGGCAAAACGGGATACTTTATGTTATGGTAGAACAGTACAAAGAACACCATTCTATTTTGGAAAGTTTTTATCAACTGTATGTGTGTGCTTGCGA
Organism: Anaerotignum sp.; assembly: GCA_020024455.1. Classification (GTDB taxonomy): domain Bacteria; phylum Bacillota; class Clostridia; order Lachnospirales; family Anaerotignaceae; genus Anaerotignum. The sequence continues at coordinate 16,738 of JAHHTU010000011.1, forward strand.
AAGATGATTGCATTTTTGTTTTTGTATCTACGCAGTAGAAAAACTTCCACCAAAGGCGAAAATACAATTCTTTTTGATGATGCTGTGCCAAACAGCACAATTCTATGAAAATCCAATCTATTTTGCAAGCAAATCAAAAAAATGGTGATTTGATAGGCATTTGCCATATCAAATGCAAAGCGGAACAATCGTTCCAATTCTTTTTGGGAATTTGTAAAAAATAACAAATGGCAATAAGAAAATGTCTTGTAGTATAATACGCTATCTTTTTTATGATAATGGGCAATTTTTATGTTCCCATCAATCTTTTCCATTTTCCATATCGTTTACTGTTTGTCATAAAGATGACAAAAGAGCATACTCCTATCCAGAAAAACAACTGTTTTTTTATTGCGTGTATACAGGTATTTGTTTGTTTTATCATAAATCCCAAAAACATTTTTACAAACTTTATGTGGAAAAGCACACCCGCATAAAGTTTGTTTTTTTTATGCCAAAATATGATACAGTGCAGAAAGATGATGGATTTCATGCAAGGGGATAATATCGGTGCAATTTGGCAAATGTTCCGCATTCATCCAACAGGTGTCGATGCCATATTGATTGCCACCCAAAATGTCGGAAGATAAAGAGTCACCAATGATGATGACATCGTTTGGAGAAAGATGCGGCAAAGTTTGAAAACAATAATCAAAATAAGATTTGTTTGGTTTTTGGTAACCGATTTCTTCCGAAACAAATACTTTTTTGAAATAAGGGGCAAGTCCTGTGGCGTGCAGGCGTTTATATTGTGTGCTTTGCAAGCCGTTTGTGACAACATATAATTCATATTGTTTGGATAATGTTTTGACCAAATCCAAAGCACCCTCCATCATATCAAAGCCATGTTCCAATGTTTTGCGGTAGTCTTGCTCTAATGCAAGTCCGTCCAAAGATAACCCAAAATGAGAAACCAATTTCGGAAAGCGGGTTTGGAATATGGTATCTTTTTCGATTTCGCCTTTTTCGTATGCTGCCCATAATTTTTCGTTTTCCTGCAAATAATAGCGACGCATTTCATCTGTAAATGTGATATGATGTGCTGCAAATATGGTTTGCAGTCCTTTTTTTTCAGATGTTGCAAAATCCAATAATGTACGGTCTAAATCAAAAAATAATGCTTTATACTGTTTTTTCATTTATATCATACCTCCATCTAGTGTGATGATTTGTCCTGTCAAAAATGATGCATGGTCACTGGCTAAATGCAAGGCAGTGTCTGCCACTTCTTTTGGTGTGCCCAAACGCATGAGTGCAATTTCTTCGGCAAGTGCCTGTTTTTCTTCTGCGGAAAAGCAAGCATTCATGTCTGTATCAATCACACCGCAGGCAATGGCATTGACACGAATATGACTGGGCCCAAGCTCCTTTGCCATGGATTTTGTAAACGCATTGACACCACCTTTGGAGGCAGAATATACAGCCTCGCAAGATGCACCGCTTTCGCCCCACATAGAAGAAATGTTCAAAATGACACCTGATTGTTTGCGTACCATGGCAGGCACAGCCAAGTGGGTACAATGCAATACAGAGTGCAAATTGACAGCCAGTATATGTTGCCATTGGTGTGGCTGCATATCCGTGAACAATCCAATGTGCGAAATGCCTGCATTGTTTACCAAAATGTCCACATCGCCAAATGTTTGTTTGATTTTTGCAAACATGGTTTCACAGGCGGTATAATCAGAAACATCAGCCAGTATTGCCATACAAGAAATTCCCTCTTGTTGCATTTGCTGATATGTTTCTTGTAATTGTTCTTGGTTGCGGGAAGCGTTTAACACCACTTGGCAACCGGCACGACCGAACGCAAAAGCAATGCTTTTTCCAATGCCACGGGAAGAACCTGTGACTAACACCGTTTTTTGTTTGAAACATATCATACTATCACAATCCTTTTATATTTTTCGTATTATTTCATCATTGTATCTGAAAAATACAACCAAAGCAACAAGAAATAGTGCTGACAAATGAAATAAAACCCTGTATAATGATAGAATTATCATATTTTAGAAAGGAAGACAAAAAGATATGGAAGATATAAAACAAGTCGTATATAGCAGAGAATTGCGTTTGTCAGAAGTCATGGCAATCGGGTTACAGTTATTTGGAAAAAATATCAGAACGGTATTGCTTGGGGTATTGTGTTTGGGAATTCCCATCAGTTTATTGGTGACAATCATTCAAATGCGGTTGATGGGATTTTATGATGTGGTTGATGCCATTTTGACACAAGATTATGCAATATCACAGGCACAACTGTATGAAGCCATGAGCCAGTTGTTTATATATCAAATTTTGGCAATGGCGATTGATGCCTTTTTAGTTCCTATTTTTATGCTTGGGATTGCAAAAGCAACAAAATGGCGTTTGGAAGGCAAACAAAAAGGTTACAGTGGTGTGTTTGCACAGGCAATGCTCTTTGAGCCAACGTTGGTAAAAGTGGGCATTGTATACATGATTAGTTTGATTTTTGGGGCATTTTTGTTTTTCCCGTTTGTGTATTTGAGCGTGAGTTGGTGTTTTTATGTGTTTTGCATTGGATTGGGAAAAAGAAAAGGCTTAGATGCATTGGGGCATAGCTTGATGCTGGTCAGAGGCAGATGGTGGAAAACATTCGGCTATCTGTTTGTGATGGGTGTTGTGATGTTTTTGGGCAATTCACTCTTAAATATGGTATTTGCAAACATCATGTCCATGATGGCGAACAATCAAGCGGGAGTTACGTTTGCAATGAATGCATTGTATATTGCTTGTACCTATTTTGTAAATGGATTGTTTGCAAGCATGATGACGATATTCTATCTGAACAGAGAATCCGGCTTGTTTGGTATGCAAGCATTGGAAGAAGAAATTGCAGAATAAAAAAGAGCCGTTTCGGCTCTTTTTTATGTGGGACAATTTTTGTCACACTTAGTATAGATTTTTCAAAAAAAATATGATACAATGATAAAATATTGGAAAAATCAAACAAAAACATAGGTGGTGTATCATGTATCAAGGCAAAGAAGCATTCACGAACGAAGAAATGAAGTACTTACAACTGTTATCCCAACAGTATCAAAATATCAACAGTACCGCAACGGAAATCATGAATTTGAAAGCAATCTTAAACTTACCCAAAGGGACAGAGCATTTTGTGTCTGATATTCATGGGGAGGTGGAGTCGTTTAGCCATGTGTTGCGAAATGCCTCCGGCGTTATCAAAAATCACATCAGTGCAATTTTTGGTACGAGTTTGCGGGAAAGTGAAAAAAAGGCATTGGCAACATTGATTTATTATCCGGAACAAAAGTTGGAACAAATGGCAGAAACAGAAGAAGACTTGGAAGATTGGTATAAAATTACACTCCATCGCTTGGTGACAATCTGTAAAGTGGTGGCATCAAAATATACACGTTCCAAAGTCAGAAAAGCATTACCCAAAGAATTTGCCTACATATTGGAAGAATTGTTGCATGAAGCAAATGTCAGTCGTGACAAAGAAATGTATTACAGCGAAATTATCAGCACAATCATTGATTTGGAACAGGCAGACCGTTTTATTGCGGCTTTGTGCCACTTAATCCAAAGATTGGCGATTGATACCTTGCACGTCATTGGGGATATTTATGACAGGGGACCAAATGCTGCCGGTATTATGGACATTTTGGCAAATTATCATTCTGTGGATATTCAATGGGGGAATCATGACATTGCTTGGATGGGAGCTGCCGCAGGGTGTCAGGCATTGATTTGCAATGTGCTGCGTATCCAAACCAGATATGCCAATTTGGATACCATTGAAGAAGATTACGGTATCAATTTAATTCCTTTGGCAACATTTGCCATGGATTGCTATGCAGATGACCCTTGCACACAATTTGCACCAAAAGGCACAGAGGGTGCATTGAGTGATAAAGATTTCCAGCTGATTGCCAAAATGCATAAAGCCATATCTATATTACAATGGAAAATGGAAGCACAAATTATCAAACGTCACCCGGAATTCCGTATGGAAAATCGTTTGTTGTTAGATAAAATCAATTTTGAAAAAGGTACCATTCTCATCGAAGGCAAAGAATATGCCATGAATGATATGCATTTTCCGACCATCAATCCCAAAGACCCTTATGCATTGACACCGGAAGAACAGGAAGTCATGGACAAAGTCAAATCTTCTTTTGTCAATAGTGAAAAATTGCAGGAACACGTGCGTGTGCTTTACAGCAAAGGCAGTATGTATAATATCTTTAATTCCAATCTGCTGTTTCATGGCGGTATTCCCATGAATGAAGACGGTACATTGAAAACCGTAACATTCCGTGGCAAACAATATCAAGGAAAAGAATATTTGGACGCTGTGGAACGTACCACAAGAGAAGCATACTTCAATAAACCACATTCTCAGGCAAAAAGAGAATGTATGGATATTATTTGGTATTTGTGGTGTGGGGAGGACTCTCCTTTGTTTGGGAAAAAGAAAATGACAACATTTGAACGGTATTTTATTGATGACAAAGCCACACATAAAGAAATTACCAATCCCTATTATCGTTTACGTAATGAGGAACATATTTGTCGTTATGTATTGGAATCATTTGGATTGGACCCCGAAAATTCACACATCATCAATGGTCATGTGCCTGTGAAAGTATCCAAGGGGGAAAGCCCCATCAAAGCAAATGGGAAATTGTTTGTGATTGATGGCGGTTTTGCAAAGGCATATCAGAAAGTGACAGGGATTGCAGGCTATACATTGATTTACAATTCCCATGGCATGGTATTGGTGAGTCATGAGCCGTTTGTATCCACAGAAGTGGCAATCGCAGAAGAAAAAGATATTTTATCTTCCACAGTGGCATTGCAATATACACAAGACCGTATTCTGGTCAGAGATACAGACATCGGGAAACATTTACAGGAAAGTATTACAGAATTGGAAAAATTGTTATATGCGTATCAGAATGGTATGATTAAAGAAAAATAAAAAGAAAAGCCTGCATATGCAGGCTTTTCTTTATCAGGGTTTGCTCATTTCGTCAATGAGTTTTGTTTTCAGTTCTATCAATTTTTCGGATAAATCCACAGGCACAATATGTGGATTGTTCAAGCGTAGATGCTCGTCCCAAAGAGAAGCCTTTTCCTTGTTGCAATATGCCTGAATATCCATGGTTTTGGGGCTTTCATATACACATTTTCCATCTACAAATACGGGAACCAAAAGTTCTCTGATGCGATATGTACCACCCAACAAACGCATATTTTTCCATTTTGCTGTGCTGTCATGGATTTCCAAAATTTCGTTTTCGTCAATGGTTTCATCGTCTAAGGCAATCAAATCCGCTTTGATTTTATTGGTTGTTTTATCATAAATACGGAATACTTTTTTGATGCCGGGATTTGTGACTTTGGCAGTGTTATTGGAAAGTTTGATTTTTGGTATGAATGTGCCGTCACTGCCTTCTTCCGCTGCCAATTTGTATACACCGCCGAATGCAGGGCAGTCGTCGGAAGTAATCAATTTTGTACCAACACCCCAAAGGCTGATTTTTGCACCCTGTAATTTTAAGCTGGCAATCAAATCTTCGTCCAAGTCACTGGAAGCACTAATGATGGCATCGGGGAAACCTGCGTCCTCCAACATTTCTTTTGCCTTTTTGGACAGGTACGCCAAGTCGCCGCTATCCAGACGAATGCCATAATTTTGCAAAGGTATGTTGTTATCTTTCATTTCTTGGAATACTTTGATGGCATTTGGTACACCGGAGGCTAATGTGTTATAGGTATCCACCAAGAGAATACAAGCCTCCGGGAATAAACGTGCATATTCTCGAAAAGCTGTCAGTTCATCGGGGAAACTCATCACCCAACTGTGTGCGTGTGTACCTTTGACAGGAACATCAAACAGCTTGCCTGTCAAAACGTTACTGGTTGCACTGCAACCGCCAATGACTGCGGCTCTTGCACCGTAAATGCCGGCATCTGGCCCTTGGGCACGACGCAAACCAAATTCCAAAACAGGGTCACCTTGTGCTGCCCAAACCACTCTGGCAGCTTTTGTGGCAATCAAGCTTTGATGGTTGATGATGTTCAGCAATGCCGTTTCAATCAGTTGTGCTTGTACAATGGGGGCTTGAATACGCATCAGAGGCTCTTGCGGGAATACCACAGTGCCTTCGGGAATGGCATACACTGTGCCTGTGAAGCGAAATGTTCTTAAATAGTCAATGAAATCCGGTCGAAAAATACCAAGGCTTTCAACATAGGAAATATCTTCGGGTGTAAAATGAAGATGGTTCAGGTATTCGATTGCTTGTTGCAAACCTGCCGCAATCGCATATCCGTTGCCACTTGGATTTTTTCTGTAAAACAAATCAAATACAACTTGTCTTTTGTGTGCACCTGTTTCAAAATAGCCCTGCATCATGGTTAATTGATATAAGTCCGTTAACAGTGCCAATTCTCTAGCTTCCATTTTAATCTCCTTTGCTGTTTCTGAACGTAATAAGTTTTGTTGCATATTATTATACATATATTTTATAAGAAAAGCAAATTTTTGCATACTTTTTTGGTATTTTCGCACAGAACCGACCAAAAGCGACAGGAAAACCTTTGTTTTATGTATACAGTTTTACAGTATACAATATATTTACAAAAAGTTTTCAAAAAAATACAAAAAGGTCTTTACAAATAAAGTATGAATGGATATAATAACAAACATGAAATCAAACAAACACATGGACGGAGACAGTACACTATTTTTGTTTATGCCAAAGAGAGTTGGGGCTTGGTGAAATCCCAATGCAAGAAAATGGTGGAATATCACTCCCGAGTGGCAGACCGAACGATTTGCAAGTAGGCTCTGTCGTGTCCCGCGTTAAGGGAACGTACCATCATTGGTGGTACAATGAGTTGGGCGGCTTTTTGCCGTCAAATCAGGTGGTATCGCGAACCCATTCGTCCTGTTGTTGACGAATGGGTTTTTTTGATGGAATTTCAGAAAAAATTTGATGTTTGTATGAAATTAAAGGAGGTAATACCCATGTACGAAAAAGTACCAACCAGTTTGAATTTTGTGGAAAGAGAAGAAGCAACCGTAAAGTTTTGGCAAGAACATGATATTTTTGGCAAAAGTATTGAGGCAAGAACCGGCGCTCCTGTGTTTACATTTTATGACGGCCCTCCGACAGCAAACGGCAAACCACATATCGGTCATATTTTGACAAGGGCAGTCAAAGACTTAATCCCTCGTTACAAAACCATGAAAGGCTACCAAGTTTTGAGAAAAGCAGGTTGGGATACCCATGGCTTGCCTGTGGAATTGGAAGTGGAAAAAGTACTCGGTTTGGACGGCAAACCACAGATTGAAAACTATGGCGTAGAACCGTTTATCCAAAAATGTAAAGAAAGCGTATGGACATACGAAAAAGAATGGCACGAAATGAGTGACCGTGTAGGGTTTTGGGCAGATATGGAACACCCTTATGTAACCTATCACAATGAATATATCGAGTCCGAATGGTGGGCATTAAAGCAAATCTGGGACAAAGGCTTGCTGTATAAAGGACATAAAGTTGTGCCTTATTGCCCTCGTTGCGGGACTGCACTTTCTTCTCACGAAGTGGCACAAGGTTACAAAGATGTCAAAGAAACTTCTGCGATTGCAAAATTCAAAGTGGAAGGCAAAGAAAATGAATATTTTTTGGCTTGGACGACCACACCTTGGACATTGCCCTCTAATATTGCATTGACCGTCAATCCGGAAGAAACATATGCAAGAGTCAAATATCAGGATTTCGTGGCTATCATGGCACAGGCTTTGCTGGACAATGTGTTGGGGGAAGGCAATTACGAAGTGTTGGAAACCATGAAAGGGAAAGATTTGGAATATACCAGATATGAACCATTGTTCCCATTCTTGGAAAATGACCCCAAAGCATTTATCGTGACTTGTGACGGATATGTTACATTGACAGACGGTACCGGCGTGGTACACTCTGCGGGTGCTTTCGGGGAAGATGACGCTCGTGTTTGTAATGCATATGAAATTCCGTTCCGTCAATATGTAGATGACAGCGGGAATATGACAGCAGAAGCAGGCCCATTTGCAGGTATGTTTGTCAAAGATGCTGACCCTGAAATTTTGAAGTATATGGAAGAAAACGGCTCTTTGTTTGCCGCTTTGCCTTTTGAACATAACTATCCATTCTGTTGGAGATGTGACACCCCGTTGATTTATTATGCAAGAAGCACATGGTTTATCAAAATGACTGCATTGCGTGACAAATTGGTGGCAAACAACCGTACCATCAACTGGTATCCCGATAACATCAAAGAAGGTCGCTTCGGTAATTTCTTGGAAAATGTTATTGACTGGGGCTTATCCCGTGAAAGATACTGGGGTACACCATTGCCTATCTGGGAATGTGCATGTGGACACAGACATACCATCGGCAGTATTGCGGAATTGAAAGAAATGTCCCCCGATTGTCCGGAAAACATTGAATTGCACAAACCTTTTATTGATGCAGTGCATATCACTTGCCCGGAATGCGGAAAATTGATGACAAGAGTACCGGAAGTGATTGACTGCTGGTTTGACAGTGGTGCTATGCCTTTTGCACAATGGCATTACCCATTTGAAAACAAAGATATTTTTGAACAAAACTTCCCTGCGGACTTTATCAGCGAAGCGGTTGACCAGACAAGAGGCTGGTTCTACACATTGCTGGCAGTCAGCATATTGTTGTTTGATTGTGCACCATTCAAAAATTGTATCGTATTGGGCCATGTGCAGGATAAACATGGACAAAAAATGTCTAAACACAAAGGCAATGTTGTCAGCCCTTGGGAAGCATTGAACAATCAAGGGGCAGACGCTGTGCGTTGGTACTTCTATGCAAACAGTGCACCTTGGCTGCCCAGCAGATATTATGACGAAGCAGTAAGCGAAATGCAAAGAAAATTCATGGGTACTTTGTGGAACACATATGCATTCTATGTGTTGTATGCAAACATTGACCAGTTCAATCCGTCCGAACATCAACTGGAATATGACAAACTGCCACCGATGGATAAATGGATTTTGTCCAAATTGCAAACATTGAACAAATTTGTAGACGACAGCTTGGCTGGCTACAAATTGACAGAACCTGCAAGAGCAATGGCACAATTTGTGGACGATTTATCCAACTGGTATGTCAGAAGAAGCAGAGAACGCTTCTGGGCAGAAGGTATGGAACAAGACAAAGTCAATGCATATATGACATTGTATACCGTTTTGGAAACCATGGTGAAATTGGCTGCACCATTCACACCATTTATCTCCGAAGAAATTTATGGAAACTTGGTGAAAAACACAGACAAAAACGCACCGGAAAGCGTACATTTGTGTGATTGGCCCGTATACCATGCGGAATGGGTAAACAGCGAATTGGAAGAAAACATGGACTTTGTTTTGAAAGTGGTTGTGGAAGGCCGTGCGGCAAGAAACACAGCAAATTTGAAAAACCGTCAGCCTTTGGCAATGATGTATGTAAAAGCGGAAAAAGAATTGCCTGAAATGTATCGTGCAATCATCACAGAAGAATTGAATGTGAAAGGCATTGCATTCACAGATGATGTGGAAGAATTTACAACCTATACATTCAAGCCACAACTGCGTACATTGGGCAAAAAATACGGAAAATTGGTACCGGGTATCGGTGCGGCTTTGAAAGAAGTCGATGGTTCTGCATTTATGCACACATTACGCCAAGAAGGAAAAGCAACTTTGCAAGTGGACGGAGAAGAAGTGGTATTGGAAATGGACGATGTTTTGATTGATACTGCTGAAAAAGGTGGTTTTGTTTCCAGTGGTGACCACACATTGACTGTGGTGTTGGACGCAAACCTGACACCTGCTTTGCTGGAAGAAGGTTTTGTGCGTGAAATCATAAGCAAAGTACAAACCATGAGAAAAGAAGCGGATTTCAATGTGACAGACCGCATTTGTGTATACCATGACGGCAATGCAAAAATTGCGGAAGTATTGGCAAAAAATGATATTTGTGGCGATGTGCTGGCAACAGAAGTGGTTGCAGGTAAAGGCGGCACATTTACAAAAGAATGGAACATCAATGGTGAAGTGGTAACATTGGGCGTTTCCCGTGTATAAGAGATAAAAAAATACTGTTTCCAATTCATTGGAAACAGTATTTTTTTTAAGCTGCCGGTAATAAAATAGGTTCGCTGATGCCGCAGACTTCATCTTGATAGACGGAGGCAATTTTGATGTATATTGGCTTTTTGGGAACAGGTATCCCAAAAGGGTGTGGGAAATTCCAATACCATTTTTGGCTGTTTAATACCGTATTGGTAATGGGTTGATATGTGCCATTTTTTTCGTTTGCCACATAAATATAGTAATAATCCACACCATATACAGGTTCCCATGAAAAGACATATTGTCCTTTCTCATTTTTTTGATATTTGATGTTATGTGGTGCAGATGGTTGATAGATATAATCTTTCATATTTTGCAAAGGTATGAGTTTGTTTTTGGGTACGGATACTATTTTTGCAATGGGAATGGCAAAATATTGTTCCTTATTATAGGCGGTACACATACCCAATAATTCATTTTTGGCATTAAATAACCCACCGCCACTGCTGCCATGTTGTATGGGAGCAGTCATGGCAATCATATCTGTTTGATAGCCGGAAACCACACCGGTTGTTTTGGTGTTGCGTTTGCCGTTCGGTGCACCAATGGTGTATACAGATTCTCCATTTTGTATATTTTTTGCAATTTTGACAGGGGATAAGTCTTTTCTTTGTATTTGCAACAAGGCAATATCCGCTTGTGGGTCTAATCCGACAACAGTAATGTTGCCTTGATAAACAACACCGTCTTGAAACACAATTTGCATGGTGGAGGCTTTTTCCACAACATGATAATTGGTTGCAATCAAACCGTTTTGGGATAATACAATGCCACTGCCTTGTAATTTGTTGGTCTGAATGTATACCACAGAGTCAGAAGGATTGTATGGAGCCGGTGTCAAATCTCCTTTTGTTTGTATGCAAACGGTTTTGGTATCCGCTTGCCATGCAACGGCAGCACCGCTGTATTTGGATACAAAGCGTAAAGGTACCATTGTCACACCATTGACATTTTGGGGCGGAGCGTCCAATACAACCATCTGATTGTTGACACTGGCATATGTGGTATCCAATGTCAATGTCATATCCGTGGTATTTTTTTTTGCGAGTATGGATTGGTCGGTTTCGTTCCATATGACTTGATAGCCAAGCGGTTCCATAATGTCACGCATGGGAACCAATACACGATTATTTTCCAAAATGGGTGTTTCCCGACAATGTAAAGGTTGGTTGTCTAATAACACAGAAATATTTTGTGCAAATGCTGTGGGTGTATATACAGCAAAGCAAAAAAGTAAAAAGAATGCATAAAAAAAATGTTTTTTCAAAATGTTTCACTTCCTTTCCTTGCTCAGTATAGCATATTCCAAAAAAAAGAAAAAGAAAAAGCAGGGATTTGCAATCAAACTGTAATGTGTCACTTTTCTTTTATTTTATGATATGGTATACTTTGATATATTGTAAAATTTGGGAAAAGGAGTTGTGCGTATGTTTCAACAAGTGACAAACACAGAAGAATTTGAAATGGTGTATCCCATATTACAAGAAGCGTTTCCACAAACAGAAGTGCGTGAAAAGCAGGCACAACAGGCATTGTTGCAAAAGGCGGCATACCGTTTGTATCAAATCAAAGATGACAAAGATGCGGTTGCGGGTGTGCTTGCGATTTGGGAATTGGCAGAGGATTTTGTATATATCGAACATTTTGCCATCTGTCCGGAAAAAAGAAATGGTGGTTTTGGTGGATATATATTGGAAGAATTTATAAAATGGTGTGGGAAAAATGTGGTATTGGAAGTGGAATTGCCAGAAGATGATTTGAAAAAAAGAAGAATTGGATTTTATGAAAGACATGGATTTTTGATGAATGATTATCCATATTTACAACCACCCATGCGAAAGGGACAAGATTTTTTGCCTTTGCGGTTGATGACAAATCCACATCGTATAAATGAGGAAATGTATACAAAATATCGTAAATTGATATATGAAAATGTGTACGCATATTTTGGCGATAAAATCTGATAATGATACTAAAAAGCTGTTTATTTTTTGTATAAAATATGTATGGTTTGTATATAAAAAAAATCAGGTTGGAAAATATTAGATAAAAATAGAAAATGCAATGAAAAAAAAGAGGGTTTTCGGTTTGCAAACAGAATATATATAACCATGAAGAAAAAGTTTTTAAATTTTATATTTCATATTTAATCGTTGCTTAGAGATGGTAAATCACCAACAGATAAAGGAGGAGATTGCGATGGTTCAAATTCTTGCAGGTGAAAAAGGCGAAGGAAAAACAAAAAAACTCATTACAATGGCAAATGAAGCGGGAAAATCCGCAGAAGGAACAGTTGTTTTTGTCGATGACGACAACAGTCGTATGTATGACTTACATTACAGTGTACGTTTTGTAGACACTCCAAAATTTATTATGGAAGACCCCTTGGCATTCCGTGGATTTTTGTGTGGTATCCTTTCTCAAAACAGCGATATTCAGAAAATTTATATTGATGGCTTAAATCATATCGTGGATAAAATCAGTGATACAGATTTTGAAAACTTTATACAGGAATTGGACAATACAGCCAAAGATGTTGAAGTAGACTTGATTATGATTATCAGCCGCAAAGCAGACTTATTGCCGGCAGCTGTGCAACAATATGTAATTTCATAAAAAAATAACAGCAAAAAAGACTGTATTTTCAAAAAATACAGTCTTTTTTTATGTGGTATGCAAAAAAAATATTTGGAAACGATAAAAATATCTTTGTAAAGAATGTATATAATTGAAAACATAACAAAGCATACTTTACTTTTTTTAGACAATTATGGTAAAATAAATGGACAAAAACGTATATTGTATGCAATTATACCAAATTATACTAAAATTTGGTTTTGATATGCTATTTTTCTTGTGAAAAAAAGAGAAGAAAGGTGATTGAAAATGAACAAATTTCAAGAAATGTATCAAGCAAAATGTAAATCTCCTGCGGAAGTGGCAATGTATGTAAAATCCGGTGATGTTTGTGCTTGCCCCACAGGTTTGGAAGAACCTACCGCAATCGTGGAAGCTGTTGGCGAAAGAGCAAGAAAAGGTGAATTGACAGGCGTTGTGCATCATGCAACATTGTCTGTAAAAGGCGGCCCGTTCTTAGACCCTGCCTTGAAAGGAAAATATGACTATGTTTCTTGGTTTACAGGCGGTCCCGGCAGAAAAGTGGTTCAAGAGGGTATTCACACATATATTCCTTGTAATTACAGCACCATTCCAGGCTATTGGACAGATGTACAACCCAAATTGGACGTGTTCTATGCGGAAGTTTCTCCGATGGACAAACACGGCTATTTCAGTTGTCCGATGGCAGGGGCAGAAGTTGTGGCAATGCGTAACAAAGCATCTATCATTTTGTTAGATGTCAACGACCAGATGCCTCGTGTGATGGGCGATTGCTTAATCCATATTTCACAGGTAACTGCTTTGTGCGAATCTTCCAGACCTTTGTTGGTGTTGAACAACCCTCCTTTGTCCGATGATGACAGAAAAATCGGTCAAATGATTGCCGATGAAGTTTGTGATGGTGCAACATTGCAGTTGGGTATCGGCGGTATCCCCAATGCAGTTGGTGTATTGTTGAAAGATAAAAAAGATTTGGGTCTGCACACAGAAATGTTTACAGACAGCATGGTAGATTTGTTGGAATGTGGTGCAGTAACCAATATGAAAAAACCAATCCATGTTGGGAAAACTGTGGCAACATTGGCTTGGGGTTCTAAAAAAATGTATGATTTCATGGACGATAACCCAGCATTTGAAATGTATCCTGTAAGCTACATCAACAACCCCAGTGTGATTGCACAACATGACAACTTTGTTTCTGTAAATTCTTGTGTGGAAGTGGACTTGTTTGGTCAGGTTTGCTCCGAAAGCATTGGTACAAAACATTACAGCGGTTCCGGCGGTCAGTTGGACTTCGTAAGAGGTGCGAATATGTCCAAAGGCGGTAAAGGCTTTATTGCAATGCTTTCCACAACAAAAGGCGGCACAATTTCCAAAATCAAACCGATTTTGACACCTGGTTCTATTGTGACAACACCCAGAAACGAAGTAGACTTCTTGGTAACAGAAAACGGCATTGTACGTTTGAAAGGGCAAACTGCAAGCCAGAGAGCAAAACTGTTGATTTCTTTGGCTGCACCGCAATTCAGAGAAGAATTGGAATTTGAAGCAAAGAAAATGAACTTGATTATCTAATGCAATAGTTGCATGATAAAAAACCGATGTCTGTACGGACATCGGTTTTTGTATGTGCGGATTATGATTTTTTTGGTGGTCGTGGGCCTTCAAATTGGTAATAGTCGGTTTTGATACGTCCGTTGAATAACTTTCTTTTGCGGTCTGCTTTGCGTCCGAACAATGTTTCAAAATATTCCATGGAAGTAATCAAATAGGTAGACCAAGTGGTGTCTGTCTGCATGATACCACCCAAAGCACGATACATATTTTCGACTTCTTTTAATTCCCCGATACGTTCGCCGTAAGGTGGATTGGTAATCATGACACCATATTTTCCGGGTAATGTGATTTCCTGTGATGGTTTGACAGAAAATGTAATACAATCGTCCACACCTGCTTTTTCCGCATTTGCTTTTGCCAATGCGATGGCGGCGGGGTCGATGTCACTGCCGTATATTTCGGGCATGGCATCATAATCAATGGCTGCATAAGCCTCTTTGCGGGCTTGTTTCCATAGGTCTGCCCCCACACGTTCCCATTCTTCTGACGCAAATTTGCGATGGATACCAGGGGCAATATTGCGGGCAATCATTGCCGCCTCTATGGGAATGGTGCCGGAACCACAGAAGGGGTCTAACAAAATACGGTCTTTTCGCCAATAGCTCAACTGTATCATGGCAGATGCCAATGTTTCTTTCAAAGGTGCGTCCAATGCGTTGGCACGATAGCCTCTCATATGCAAGCCGGAGCCGCTGGTATCAATGGCAAGTGTGACAACATCTTTCAAAATACCGACTTGTATGGTATAAGATGCCCCTGTTTCATCAAACCAGTCTGTTTTATATTTTTGTTTCAATTTTTCCACAACTGCTTTTTTGACAATCGCCTGACAGTCGGAAACGCTGAATAATTGGGATTTGACGGATTTTCCGACAACGGTAAATTTGCCGTCTTCGGGTATCCAATCGTCCCAAGGCAGTGCTTTCGCTTGGTCGAATAATTCTGTAAATGTGACAGCACGAAATGTACCCATTTTTACCCAAACACGACCTGCACAACGCAGCCACAAATTGGCTTTTGGAATGTCTGCCTCAGTACCGGTAAATTCCACTTTGCCGTCTGATGTTCTGATATTTTGAAAACCAAGTGCCTGACATTCTCTTTTCACGACTGCTTCCAAACCGAATGTTGTGGTTGCAATAAAATCAATAGACATAAGATATTCTCCGTTCTGTTTTTGCAATTATGATACGGCACAAAAAAGGCAGATGTCAAGAGGAGGGCGGACAAAAATCAAGAATTTTAGAAAAACCTTGAATTTGAAAGAAAAAACAGATATGATAATAACCATGAAAAGCAAAGAAAAAAGAAATGAGGAAAATTATGTATCGTTTATTGAAAACTTGCGGTAGAGCAAAAAGAGGCGAATTTCATACGCCGCATGGTGTCATACAGACACCTGTGTTTATGAATGTGGGAACACTGGCGGCAATCAAAGGGGCATTATCCACAGAGGATTTGGAACGTGTGCATTGTCAGGTGGAATTGTCAAACACGTATCATTTGCATTTGCGTCCCGGCGATAAAGTGGTCAAACAGTTGGGCGGTTTGCATAAATTTATGGTTTGGGACAAGCCCATTTTGACAGACTCCGGTGGATTTCAGGTATTTTCATTGACAACATTGCGTGAGATTACAGAAGCAGGTGTGACATTCCGTTCCCACATTGATGGCAGAAAAATATTTATGGGACCGGAAGAAAGTATGCAAATACAATCCAATTTGGCTTCTACCATTGCAATGGCGTTTGATGAATGTATCGGTATTCCTGCAGAGCGTCCCTATGTGCTGGACTCTGTGGCAAGAACAACCAGATGGTTGGAGCGTTGTCAAAAAGAAATGAAACGCTTAAACAATTTGGACGATACCATCAACAAACAACAGATGTTGTTCGGCATCAACCAAGGGGCAACATATGAGGATATTCGTATTGAACACGCAAAACGCATTGCGGAGATGGATTTGGACGGGTATGCCATCGGTGGGCTTGCCGTAGGAGAAACACACGCAGAAATGTATCGTATTTTGGAAGAGGTGGTGCCATATTTGCCACAGAACAAACCCACGTATTTGATGGGGGTTGGTACACCGGAAAATATTTTGGAAGCTGTGGAGCGTGGCGTGGATTTCTTTGACTGCGTATTGCCGGCAAGAAACGGCAGACACGCACACGTGTATACCAATCAGGGGAAATTGAATTTGATGAATGCAAAATATGAATTGGACGACACACCGATTGATGAAACCTGTGATTGTCCTGCGTGCAGAAGATATACAAAAGCATATATCCGTCATCTGTTTAAGGCAAAAGAAATGTTGGCAATGCGTTTATGCGTATTGCATAATTTGCATTTCTTCAATACCATGATGGCAGAAATTCGTGAGGCGTTAGACCAAGACCGTTTCCCAGAATACAAAAAGGCAAAATTAGAGGGTTTTAATCGAAACAAAAAGTAACAAGTCTTGACGTGTTTGTGAAACTTCGCTATAATAGTAATACTGTCTTTCAGAATTTTATGTATGTTAGGAGAGAAAAAAATGAACAGCTTTACAGCATTTTTGTTAGACGTAAGCACAACAATCAGTGCAAACGGCGGTTCTGCACAATCTGGCGGACAACCTGCACAAAGTGGTGGTTTGTTTGGTGGCATGAACCCTGTGATGTTGATTGTCGTGTATTGTGTGGCATTGATTTTGATTATGTATTTCTTGTCTGTCAGACCAACACAAAAAAGAGAAAAAGCATTGGCAGAACAAAGAAAAGCGATTGCAGTTGGTGACATGGTTGTCACAAACAGCGGTATGTACGGCAAAGTTGTGGATATCACATATGAATGTTTTATCATCGAATTTGGCTTGAACAAAGGTGTCAATGTGCCGGTTGCAAAAGGAGAAGTATTTGGCAAAAGAGAACCAAATCTTTCCAATGAAGCTCCTCCGGAATTGGAAGAAAAACCTAAGAAAAAAGGCTTGTTTAGCAGAGGTTAATCGTTCCATATCGCAAAATAGGAAGAAAGAAACGTGGTTTTTATCAAAGATTGTTTGAGAGGAATCACGTTTTTTTATGCATATAGAGAAATTGCTTGAATACAATATTCATTTGTTCCAAAAAATATGCTTGGATTTGTATGTTTTTTACGAAATCATATTGTGTATAAAGTAATGGAATTGACAATAATAGATAGATATTGTAAACTATATATGAACGGGACAATGCTTATCCGTTGTATAAAAATTATTATTTTTTTATGAAGAAAGGGCGATTAACTATGAAAAAATTTCTTTCTTTGCTGATGGCTTCTGCAATGGCAGTAAGTATGTTGGCAGGCTGTGGCAACAACGAGGCAACACCACCGGCTGATGGTGATGGTGCAAATGCAGACGGTGCAAAAGTGTATAATGTTTGTAACTTGGTAAACGGGAACTTGGGGGACAAATCTTTCTTTGACTCCGCAGAATCCGGTTTGAAAAAACTGTCTGATGATGGCAGAATCAAATATCAGACAATCGAAATGGGCGGTACAACAGAGGACGAACCCAAATGGCAAGCAACTTTGGAAGAAGTATCTGCTTCCGGTCAATATGATTTGATTGTGGTTGGTACAAACCAGATGCCTGATTACCTGAACAATGTTGCAAGCAACTATCCTGACCAAAAATACTTAATCTATGATGACACATCTTTCACATTGCCTAACGTTGTAAACTTGGGTTATGCACAAAATGACTTGGGTTATATGGTAGGTGCATATGCAGCAGCTATGACAACACAGACAGATATTCCAAACATCAATGAAGATGCAGTTATCGGTTTTGTTGGCGGTATGGACAGCCCTGTTATCAATGACTTCTTGTATGGTTACATTTTGGGTGCACAATCTGTAAACCCTGATATCAAAATTGATACAAGATATGCAAACAGCTTTGTAGACCCTGCAAAATCCAAAGAATTGGCAGAATCTATGATTAACGACAGCAAATGTGACATCATCTGGGGTGTTGCAGGTAACGCCGGTAACGGTGCAGCAGAAGCAGCTTTGGAAACAGGCAAAGCATACTTCATCGGTGTGGACTCTGACCAAGAATCAACATTCAGCCCTGAAATGGCAGCAATTACATTGACCTCCGGTTTGAAAAACATCGGCGATTCTTTGGTATGGTTCTTTGATGAATGGGACGCTGGCAAAGAATACTTCGGTGAACACGTGATGATTGGTATCAACGAAGGTGGTGTTGGTCTGGTAACAGATAAAAACTACGACAAATTGTCTCCTGACAGTGTAAAAGAAATTATGGATAAAACAATTGCATCTGTAACAAACGGTGAAGTGGAAGTGCCTACAGCAATCGGTGATACAACAAATGCAGCAGTAACATTGAGAGATAGTGTAAAACCTTGATAGAAAAATAAATTTGGTTCGCTGAAATGTTAGAAGAAGGGAGCTGAAATGGCTCCCTTCTTTTGATAATTGTGCATATTGAAAAAATCTGTTGATGATTACGGAACAATCAAGACAAAAGATTTTTTGAAAATGCAGATAATTTCAGAAAACAGAATACAACAAAAAAGGAGGCAAACCGAACTATGGCAGAACAGGCATATGCTGTACAAATGAAGGGGATTACAAAAGTATACCCAAATGGTATCGCCGCCAACCAAGGCGTTGATTTTGATGTCAAAAAAGGCGAAATTCACGCATTGATGGGGGAAAACGGTGCCGGAAAATCCACATTGATGAAGATGTTATTTGGTTTGGAACAACCAACAGAAGGCGAAATTTATATCAATGGAGAAAAGGTTTCTTTATCTTCTCCAACTGTGGCAATTTCAAAGGGAATTGGTATGGTGCATCAGCATTTTATGTTAGTACCGAACCTGACAGTTGCAGAAAATATTGTTTTGGGTATGGAGCCAAAACGAAGCAAAATGTTCATTGATTATAAAAAAGCAGTGGAAATTACAAAAGAATATGCAACAAAATACAATTTACACGTAGACCCCGATGCAAAAGTGAGAGATATTCCGGTTGGTATGAAACAAAAGGTGGAAATCTTAAAGGCTTTGGTGCGTGGTGCAAAAATATTGATTTTGGACGAACCAACTGCCGTTTTGACAACACAAGAAACAGAAGAATTGTTCAAAGAGTTAGTCCACTTAAAAGAACAAGGCTACACCATGATATTTATTTCCCATAAACTGCATGAAATCAAACAGATTACAGACCGCATTACCATTGTGCGTGCAGGAAAGTCCATGGGTGTGTATGATACCGCTGACATTACAAAAGAAGATATTTCCCGTTTGATGGTTGGTCGTGATGTTATTTTGCGTGTGGAAAAAGAAAAAGCTCAACCGACCGATGTGGTATTGTCTGTGAGAGATTTGGAATATACCAATGAGTGGGACAAAAAAATGTTGAACAAACTCTCTTTTGACGTGAGAAAAGGCGAAATTTTGGGAATTGCCGGTGTAGAAGGCAACGGACAAAGAGAATTGGTGGATATGCTGTTTAATTTGAATAAACCGGACAGCGGTACCGCAACCGTCAATGGAGAAAGTGTGATTGGCAAGCCACAAAGAAAAATTCGTGATATTGGTGTTTCTTTAATTCCCGAAGACCGTATGACATTTGGTATGGCAGGTACAGCAAGTATTGAAGAAAATATCATCAGTGACCGTTTTACACATAAACAATACAACAAAGGGCCTTTGTTCGATGTGAAAAAAATGCATGAGGACGTAGACCAGCTTATTCAGGATTACAAAATCAAATGTAAGACAAGAAAACAACAAGTGGGTATGTTATCCGGTGGGAATATTCAAAAAGTGGTGGTTGCAAGGGAATTTTCCGCTGACCCTGTGCTGATTATTGCAGACCAGCCAACCAGAGGGATTGACGTTGGTGCAACAGAATTTATCCGTAAGAAGTTGGTGGAATTGAGCCGTGCGGGTGCGGCAGTACTTTTGATTTCTGCCGATTTGAATGAAGTCATGGAATTGTCCGACAGCTTGATTATCATGTATAATGGTGGTATCTCCGCATATTTTGAAGATACATCATCATTGACAGATGAAATGATGGGCGAATATATGCTTGGCTTGAAACAGCAAAGCGATGAAGAAGTAAGGAGGGTACAGCATGGGAAATAAAAGAAAACTCATGTTTGAAGTGATGC
Source organism: Anaerotignum sp. (assembly GCA_020024455.1). Classification (GTDB taxonomy): domain Bacteria; phylum Bacillota; class Clostridia; order Lachnospirales; family Anaerotignaceae; genus Anaerotignum. The sequence goes on from JAHHTU010000011.1 coordinate 37,376, forward strand.
GTGGCTTTGTGGCGATTGCGATTGCGATTGCTGTGGCATTTGTATTCATATTGATTTGTGCAGATGACCCCGCAAAAGCATTGTACGCATTACTGGTTCAGCCAATATTCAGCAATGGTGCAGTGAACTTAAATTCCATATTTATTATATTGGGACGTATGACACCATTTATATTTACAGGGCTTGCAGTTTGTATCATGTTCTCTGCCAATGAGTTCAACCTTGGTGGGGAAGGTACTGTCATGGCAGGTGGTTTTGTTGGGGCATTATTTGCCATTTATGTACCAATGGCAGCAGGATTGCATCCGGCGATTTGTATTTTGGCAGGTGCAGTGACCGGTGGTGTTTTGATGTTAATTCCGGCGGTGGCAAAAGTAAAACTCAATGCAAGTGAAATGGTTTCTTCTTTGATGTTAAACTATGTTATCATGTATGTGGTATTGCATTATTTGAACAATGTGTTTGCAGACCGTTCCAAAGGTTCTACACAATCCTATCCGTTTTTGCCAACGGCCGGTATTGAGAAAATGGTAGAGGGTTCTGAATTGACATGGGGCTTTGTGGTTGCAATTATTGCAACAATATTGGTTTCCTTTTTCATGTTCCGTACACGCTGGGGTTATGCTATTCGTATGATTGGGATTAACAAATCTTTTTCCAAATATTCCGGTATGAAAGTGGGCGGCGTGGTGATTCTTTCCCAAATCATTGGTGGTGCATTGTGTGGTATGGGTGGCACTATCGAAGTATTGGGCAGATATAACACATTCCTTTGGAGAGAATTGCCCGGTTATGGTTGGACAGGGATTACGGTTGCAATTTTGGCAAAAAATAATCCGATTGCAGTACCATTTGCGGCGTTCTTTATCGCATATTTGAACAGAGGTTGTGAATTGATGTCTATTTATGCAGGTGTGCCTGCGGAGATGTTGGATATTATTCAGGCTGTGATATTCTTGTTCTTTGCCGCAGAACACTTTATGGCAAAAACAAGACAGAAAATGGTTGTCAAAGACACAAAAGAAGAATTGGCAAAAGCAGAGCCTGCTGTGGAAGGAGGTAATGCATAATGTTTGAACAGTTGATGAATATTATATTTACAACAAGTTTTGGTTTTTCTATCATTCGTATTACTTCTCCGATTTTGTTTGCAGCTTTGGCAGCAGTGGTTGCTGAAAAAGCAGGGGTAACAAACATCGGTTTGGAAGGGATTATGATGATTTCTGCATTGTTTGGTGTGTTGATTGCATACTGGACAAATCACTGGCTCGTAGGCGTTTTGGGTGCAGCGGCAGTTGGTGTGCTTTTGGCACTGATTATGGGTATTTTTGCACTGAAACTGAAAACAGATATTATATTAGCCGGTATTGCTGTCAACTTGATAGGTGCGGGCGGTACCGTGTTCTTGCTGTATTTGTTCACAGGTTTGAAAGGCAATACGGCAAGTTTGACCAATCCAAATATGTTGACACCAAAAATCAACATTCCGATATTGGAAAATATACCGGTGATTGGGCCGATTTTGTCAGGACACTCTATTTTGACTTATGTTGCATTTTTATTGGTTGTATTGGTTTGGATATTGTTGTATAAAACTGCATTGGGTTTGCAAATTCGTGCAGTGGGTGAAAACTCCAATGCCGCAGATAGTGTTGGCGTAAGTGTATTGAAAATCAAATACATTGCATTGGGCATTTCCGGTGCATTGGCAGGTTTGGGTGGTGCATATATGTCTATGTACTATTCTCAAAGCTGGAACAACGGGATTGTTGCAGGTCGTGGCTTTATCGCTTTGGCGGCACAGGCGATGGGACAAGGAGAACCGGTTGGTGCGATGTTATCGTCTTTGTTCTTTGGTTTTGCAAGTGCGTTGGGGAACAAACTGGAAGGTATGCAAGGATTTTCCTCTTATCTGGTGGCGGCAATTCCTTATGCAGTAACCATATTGGGCTTGGTATTATATGCGGCAACACAGGTGCGTCGTGTGAAAAAACATCGTCATAAAAAAGAAGAAAAAGCATCTTGATTGTTTTGTTGGTTCGGATTTTTCCGAACCAACTTTTCACATAACAAAAGCAAAATATTTTGGGAGGTACAAATATGAGAAAAATTCCGATAATATTGGACGGTGACCCCGGTCATGATGATGCGATTGCTTGGGTTTTGGCAAAAGGCAGCCCTACATTGGACATATTGGGGGTAACTGCTGTTTGCGGAAACCAAACAGTTGAAAAAACAACTTATAATGCACAAAGAATTTGTACATTGATTGATTTGCACGTACCAACAGCAAAAGGAAGATTAAGACCATTGATTGCAGAACCGATTATTGCAACCACGGTGCATGGAGAGTCGGGTTTGGACGGGCCTGCATTGCCGGAACCTGATTTCGCATTGGAAGATGTGGACGCTGTGACATTGATGGCAAGATTGATTACAGAAAGCAAAGAGCCTGTCACGATTGTACCAACCGGCCCGTTGACCAATGTGGCGGCATTGTTGTTGGCTTATCCGGAATTGAAATCCAAAATCAAACAGATTTCTTTGATGGGTGGCGGTGTGCAATACGGAAACTGGACACCAGCAGCAGAGTTTAATATTTTGGTAGACCCCGAAGCCGCAGATGTGGTATTTTCCTCCGGTATCCCCATTATTATGGCTGGCTTGGACGTAACAGAAAAGGCAATGATTTTCCCGGAAGATTTTGAAAGAATTCGTGCATTGGGCAATCATGTGGCAGTCATTGTTGCAGATTGGTTGGAATTTTTCTATCAATTCCATAGAGGTTTGGGATACGAAGGGGCACCGGTGCATGATGCGGTGGCAGTTGCGGCTTTGTTGAAACCGGAAATCATGGAAATGAGAGATTTGTATGTGGAAGTGGAAACAAGCGGTGATTTTTGCAGAGGTGCAACCGTGGCAGATTTTAACAATGTTTTGGGAAAATCACCAAATGCAAAAGTGTTGATGGGCATTGACCGCAAAGCGTTTGTGGATTTGTTGGTAGAAGCGATTGCAACATATGGGGAGGAAAAAGCATGAAAAAAATACCTGTAATTATTGATTGTGACCCCGGTGTTGATGATACCGCTGCATTGTTGTTGGCGTGTCAGATACCGGAATTAGATGTGCGTGCTGTGACAACAGTGGCTGGTAACGTGGGCGTGGACAAAACAACCGCAAATGCAAAAAGAGTCAGAAACATCATTGGGGCAGATTTCCCTATTTTTCAGGGAGCAGATAAACCTATGTTTCGTGATTTGGTGACAGCGGCAGAATTCCATGGTGAAGATGGATTTGGAGGCGTGGAATTGCCAATTCCAGAGGAGGATATATCCGAAGAAAAAGCATGGGACGCAATGTATCGCATTGCAAAAGAATGTGATGGGGAATTGGTGATAATTGCCGTAGCACCTTTGACAAATATCGGGATTGCATTGGCAAAATATAAAGAGTTTCCCAATTTGGTGAAAAAATTTGTGATTATGGGTGGTGCTGCTGTGGGTGGCAATGTGACACCGGCGGCGGAATTCAATGTGTATGTAGACCCAGAAGCCGCAGATATGCTGTTTTGTTGTGGGACACCGATACATATGTGTGGGTTAGATGTGACAATGAAATGCTATATCACACCGGAAGAAGTGAAACAAATTGCAGATTTTGGTTCTGTACAAGCAAAACTGTTTCATGATGTATTGCAAAATTGCATGAAAAAATATATGCAGTCCGGCAATCGAGGGGTTGCATTGCATGACCCGGCAGCAGTATTGTACAGTGTGTATCCGCAGATGTTTACAGCAGAAGAAGCCGGCGTGCGTGTGGAAACAAAAGGCACAAGAACATTGGGCAAAACCGTTACAGATTTGTATAGCGACAAACAATTTGAACAACACAATGTATGTGTGGTGACAGATGTAGACAGAACTGCATTTATTGAAAAAGTATTTGCATTGATGAAACAATACACCAATTAAGCAAAAAACAGAAAGATGTGTTTGGCAAAACTGCCACAACACATCTTTTTTTATAATCTTAACAAAAACTTTATACAAGAATGATGAATATTCTTTTGGTGACTTTTTTGTATTATTTTTGCAAAAAATTACAATATTTTCCCTTTCTGTTTATTATCTTTTTGGCATTTTGTAAAATATAATAAGATTTTGTCATATTTTTTTGATAGAAGTAAATACAAATTCAGTGATATTGTTAAATTGAAAAAAATATTACGCTATGCTATAATCATAAAACTACATAAATATAAAAGAAGAAAATTGTAGAAGACAATATTTATGGAAAATATATGGAACGAGAAGATTTTAGATGATATACAAGAACAGGTATACATCATAAATGCTGACACGTTTCAATTCGTAGAAGCAAATAGAAAAATGGCATATCAGTATGGAATGAAGTGTCATAAATTGTTTTGTAAAGCAGATGCATCTTGTATAGATTGCAGGATTGCACAAACAATCAGGAAGTGAAGATTGTCAAGAAACATAAAGAGTACAAACAATGCGTACAAATTACATTCCATCAATACCAATATCAGCACAACCAAGAAGAAAATATATGTTGATGTTCCAAATGCAATCAAATCATCAATGGTGGTGAAAAATGTACGAAATGGTATGTGTGCTGCAACATATCGGATTACTTTTGTCAATTCTTATTTACATAGTGTATTGCCCAACGCAAAACGAGGTGCGATATGCTATGAATCTTTGATGGGGCATGATACGCCTTGTGAACAATGCCCGATTTTATATCTGAAACAAGATGGTAAAACCATTCATAGAGAACTACCTATCCAAAAACTGAAAAAATATTTGAATATAGATTCTGTATGCATGACTGTTACAGGCAATGAAGCTGGGTAAAATATTTATCAATCAGATTGTGCAATCAGATATGCACTGTTTGATTATCAAGCATTTGGTGAAGTTTGCCAAGGAATGGAAATGAAAAATTGTAGCAGAAGGGGTGGAACGAAAAGAAGAATATGATATCTTAATAGCATTAGGGTGCGATGATATATAGGGGTATATGTTTTCAAAGCCTTTGCCGAAGCAAATAAGATGTGTAAGAGGGAAGTTGTTTTTAGGAGATGGAGGTATAAAGAAAAAATGAAGTTTATCAAAAGCAAGAAATTATCTACGATTGTATCTATTTATTCATTGGTTATTTTGATTGTACTAAATATCATAACTGCGATTGGGATTGGGGCTTTGGCAAACAATGCGATGACTACAAAACAACTGGAATATTTGGTACAAGTGCAAGCCAATGCAAAAAAGCAGGTAGAAGCTTATGTAGATAAGTACAAAGCATTGGTACAAGAATCTGCAAACAGTCCTGAGTTGCAAGATGCAGTTGCTGTGGCAAGCAAAGAAAATCCAATTATAAAAAATCCTGACTTTCACAGAATTGTCAATACATTGGATAGATTGCGTCAAAATTATAAAGATATTCTGACAATCGGTTTGGTGAGTGTTGGTGAAAACAATGCATATTTGTCTGATGGTCGTAAAATAGATATTGTTGCAAGTGAGCGTCCGATTTATACAGCCATTACAGAGAATAGAACATATGTGACACAGCCATATGTGGATACGGTTACAAACTCTATGTGTATTTCCATTGCGACACCCATACATCACAACAACAAAGTGGTTGGTTTGATTTCTGCTGACTTGGCATTAGACAAAGTGTCTGCAATGTTACAGGAATTGTCTTTTAATGAAACGGGAAGATTGTTGCTGTTATCAGCAGATAATACGGTGATTGCGTATGAAAATACAGGCTTGATTGGCAGTAATACAACAGATGCGGGATTGAGCGGCGAAGAATGGGAATATGCTTTGCAAAATCCCGGAGATGATGTTTTCACATATCGGTATCAAAATGACAACAAAGTTGGTATACTTGCAGAATTGCCGGAATATCAATGGAAATTGTTGGTAGGTTTGTCCAGAAAAGAATTTTTTAGGGATATTGTTTTGAATATTATAGCATTATCCGGATTTTTGATTGCAAGTTTGATTATTTCCTCTGTGTTGTTGAGAAAAGTCATTGCAAAAAAATTAAGTCCGATTACAGATGTGAATACGTGTTTGCTGGAAATGAGTAAAGGTAATCTGCAAATTGATATTGATTACAACAGTGATGACGAAATTGGAGAAATGGCACAATCTTTGAAAAACTGTATCCAAAGTTTGTCTTCCTATATTCATGATATTGATTATGTTTTGGACGGCTTTTCCGGAGGGGATTTGACGACAAATTTCCAATTACAGTTTGAAGGAGATTTCCAATCCATTCAGAGTTCCATAGAACAGTTTAGAAAAAAATTGGATTTGCTGTTAAGAGATATTACCATAGCGGCAGAACAAGTATCCATGGGCTCCGGTCAAATTGCGTCCGGTGCACAGGCTTTGGCACAAGGTGCAACAGAACAAGCAGCTTCTGTACAGGAATTGGCAGCCGCAGTCACACAGGTTTCCGAGCAAATCCATACAAACGAAGAAAATTCTAAATCTGCAAGTGAACGAGTAAATCAGGCAAGTGTAGCATTGGCACACTGTAATACACAAATGCAAGATTTGGAAAGCGTAATGGGACAAATCAATGAACAATCCGGTAAAATCAGCAATATTATTAAAACCATTGAAGATATCGCATTCCAGACAAATATTTTGGCTTTGAATGCTTCTGTGGAAGCGGCAAGAGCAGGTACATACGGAAAGGGTTTTGCAGTTGTGGCAAATGAAGTGGGCAATTTGTCTACAAAGAGTTCCGAAGCATCAAAAGAAATTACACAACTGATTGAAGCAACCATCAGTACCATTGAAAAAGGTTTGTCTGCAACAGAGCAAACAGCAAAATCTTTGTTGGAAGTGATGCAACAGGCACAAGGTGCTGTATCATTGGTAGATGAAATTGCCGTGGCTTCTCAACAGCAGGCATCTGCGATTACACAGATTGATATTGGTGTCAGCCAGATTTCCACTGTGGTACAAAGCAATTCCGCTACATCTGAACAATCAGCAGCAGCAAGTGAAGAATTATCCGGTCAAGCAAGTGTATTGCATGATTTGGTAAATCAATTTGAATTGCAAAAATAAAATTTGTTTTATAAAAAATTTGTTATGATGTTGAAATGGTATGGTTGTATATGGTGACCATACCATTTTCATATGTGGATATAGATTTTATAACGCTATACGGCAGTATCATATTTTCACAAAGAGAAAATACACATTTTATCAAAAAGGCGGTTTTATCAGATGGAAGAAAAATATCAAATACTCGCAGAAAAAATATTGGAATTGGTACAAAAAAGCGGAGAAACCGATGCAGCAGCATTATCCATGGAATTGGGACAAAATCATGGCGAAATATTATGTTTGCTAAAAGAAATGGAACAACAAAATTGGTTGTCTACCTATGAATTGGATATGTGTTGTGGTGTGGAATATATCGTAGACGGACTCACGGAACAAGGCGTACAGGCATTGCAAAAAGCAAAACAAGCATAACAAAAAGACCAATACATTTATTTGTATTGGCCTTTTTTTGACGGAGAGAGAGGGATTTGAACCCTCGGAACCTTTCGGTTCATAGCTTTTCGAGAGCTACACCATAAGCCACTCGGACACCTCTCCAAACAATGATACATATGGATAACAGTATAGCAGTAATGATATCAAAAAGCAATATATTTTCCATAAAGATAAAAAATATTATGACAAAAATCATAAAAGATGATTGGTAGATGGTAAAAAATGTGGTAAAATGAAAAAAATAAACATCAAAGAAACAGCAAATAGGAGTGATGCCATTTGAAAAATCGAACACAAAAATGTATGGTATGGGTGATGTTGTTGGTGATGCTATTTTCTGTACCGGCATATGGGCAGTATACAGGAAATGCACCTTATGCACAACGCAATATAGAAACAACATACAATTTGGAAACAGCAAAACAACATATTGCACAACTACAAGAAGCGTTACATCAAAAAGGGCAGAAAAAAGAAGTGGAAAAGTTATATGATTTGGTGATAGAAGACTTTGACCGATTGGCTACGGTGGTGTCTATGACACAGATTGCATATGACAAAAATGTTTTAGATGCACAGGCAGCAAAGCAAGAGGCATATTGGAAGAATATCTATACAGAACAATATGACCGAATATATTCTTGTTTATATGATGGGTTTTCAACGGAATATGCCGCAATTTTAGAGAAGAAAATCGGTACAATATTACCGGAAGGATATACTGCCATGTCAGAAAAGGCATTTGCTTTGTCTGAAAGAGAGCAGAATTTGGTACAGCAATATCAACAGGCGGCAGCAAAGACATATACAGTCAATGTAGACGGTGTAACTTGGAATGATGAAACACTGGAACAGTCTGATATCTCAGATACACAGTATCAAAAAGTACAACAAGCATTGGCAAAAGAAAAAAACAAAGCATTGGGGAATTGCTATTTACAGTTGGTACAAGTGCGAAAAGAAATCGCAAAAGAAGCCGGATATACAGAATATACAAAATATGCAACGGATATGTATGCAAGAGATTATACAGCAGAAGATGCAAAACAATTTTGCAGCAATGTGAAAACGTATATTGTACCACTATATGAAACCATATACAAACAAATTGAAAAAAACAAAGACTTTGAAAAAGAATTGGCAAGCTTTGAGGATAATGCAACACAAGATATTATGGATAGGGTTGCCGTTGTGGTTGAAAATATTTCTCCCGAATTGCGTAAGATTTATACCCATATGTGCCGTAATGGGTTATATGATTTTGATGAGCCGAAACCGGAGCGTGTAGGCGGTGCATATACCGTAGGTATGCCATATTACAAAGATGCGTATTTGTTTGCAAATAAAGAAAATACATACAGCGATTATCAAACTGTTTTGCATGAATTCGGACATTTTGCGGCATATTGTTTTGATGAAACACCGGAGCTGTTCCGTGGATTTTCTGTCGATGTTGCGGAAATACAATCGCAGGCTTTGGAATTGTTGGCGTTGCATGAAGTGGATAGCATATTTGGAGAACGGGCAGACACATATACGTTGATGGAATTGTCAGATATTTTGTTTGCAATTATGAGTGCGGCGATGGTATATGAATTTGAAGAAGTGGTATACAAGCAACCACATATGACATTGGACGATATGAACCGCCTGTTTGCAGATATTCAAACACAATATCATGCGGTATTTTTTCCCACATATGACAATGCGTGTTATGATTGGGTGGACGTGACACATTTATTTGATAGCCCAATGTATTATATCGGATATGGAACATCTGCATTTTCCGCATTGAATATATGGCTGCTTTCTCAACAGGATTACGAGGCGGCAGTGCAAATATATTTGGATATTACAAAATATGCATCAAATAGTTCTTATCAAAATATTGTGGAAACTTGTGACTTGGAAAATGTGTTTGATGCCAAAGATGTGCAACAAATGACAACAAGCATTGCACAAACAGAAGCATTTGGTGGAGATGGTGTGATGCAAAAAACAGCAGGGCTGAACTGGCATGGTTTGTTGCGTGTGCTATGGAATATGCTATCTAGCCATAGATTATCTGCCTATATGTAATAGATTTGATGAAAAAAGACGAAATTGTGATACAGTTTCGTCTTTTTTGTATGGAAATATGTGCGTATTGTGCAATCTATCCGAATGAGGCAGATATTTTGTATGCGAAACAAAGTGTTTTTGATAGAAAAACAGATGTCTGTAAAAAAGTACAAAAAATTTTGACGAAAAATTACAGTATTTTTTGTTTGTATCTGTGACAAAGATAAATGTTTTTGTAAAAAAGACAAAAACCATTGACTTTCTTTTTTTTCCTGCTACAATCAAACATATCAAAAAAGTAATGGAGGCGGAAACATATGGAACACAATGTGAAAAAAATTGGACTTTTGGGTTTGGGTACCGTGGGTAGTGGCGTGTATGAGATATTGCAACGCCAAAAAGATGCATTGGCAAACAAAGTCGGTTGTGATATTGTAGTTGCAAAAATATTGGTTAGAAACAAACAAAAATATGCCACAATGTACCCTGAAACATTGTTGACAGACCGCTGGGAAGATATTTTGGAAGATGACAGCATTGATATTGTTGTGGAAGTGATGGGCAGTATGGACATTGCCAGAACATACATATCACAAGCATTACAAAAAGGAAAACACGTGGTAACGGCAAATAAAGATTTGATGGCAATGCATGGACATGAGCTGTTGCAGCTGGCAAAAGAAAATCATTGTGATTTACTGTTTGAGGCAGCTGTGGCAGGTGGTATTCCCATTATACGCCCGCTCAAACAATGCTTACTGGGCAACAACATTTCAGAAGTGATGGGGATTATCAATGGTACAACAAACTTTATATTGACCAAAATGGCAGAAGAAGGCATGGATTTTGCAGATGCATTGAAATTGGCACAGGATTTGGGATACGCAGAGGCAGACCCGACTGCCGATGTGGAAGGACACGATGCCGGCAGAAAATTGGCAATTATGGCCTCGATTGCATTCCATACACCTGTGACATTTACAGATGTATATACAGAGGGCATTACAAAAATTCAGGCGAAAGATATTCGTTATGCACATGAACTGGGATATGAAATCAAACTGCTGGGGATTGCAAAACAGGCAGAAGATGGTGTGGAAGTGAAAGTACACCCAACCATGATACCACAAAATCACCCTTTGGCAGCTGTAAAAGACAGCTTTAATGCCGTATTTGTACATGGGGACGCCGTAGATGATGCGATGTTCTATGGTCGTGGTGCAGGTTCTTTGCCAACCGGTTCTGCTGTGGTGGGTGACATATTAGATGTTGCCAGAAATATGGTATATGGCTGTACTGCCAGAATTGGTTGCAGTTGTTATTATGATTTGCCAATCAAAGAGATGCTGGATACCGTAAGCAGTTATTATATCCGTATGAAATTGGAGGACAGAGCAGGTACATTGGCAGAATTGGCAGGTGTATTCGGCAAAAACGGCGTGAGTATTTCCATGTTGATTCAAAAGGCAAAAGAGGGAGATACCGCAGAAGTTGTCATTGTGTCTTATGATGTCAAAGAACGCCAGTTCAGAGATTCTTTGGCAACCATTTCCGCTATGCCGATGGTGAAAGAAATTTCCTCCGTTATTCGTGTGCATCAAGCATAATTGTATACGAAAAAATACGGATAAAACAAGAAATACAGTTGACAAAAAACAGACGATATAGTAAGATAATGAAGTCGTCGAGGCGTGGCTCAGCTTGGTAGAGCGCTACATTAGGGATGTAGAGGTCGCAGGTTCAAATCCTGTCGCCTCGATGGTTTCAGAACTCGTTAAAGCAAATGTTGTTTTAACGAGTTTTTTATTGCAAAAATATGAAAATTGTATACGATAAGGAAAGTAGTATATGATGAACAGAAGAAACAGAGGTGATGTTGTGCAGCAGCAGAAAGAACAATCAGACGCTTTGGTTGCATTGGCAAAAAAAGGGGATATGCAGGCATTTGAAACATTGCTTATCAAACACGAAAAAATGGTGTATCATATTGCGTTTCGTATGTTTGGTACATTGGAAGATGCAAAAGATATTTCGCAAGATGTTTTTTTGAAAGTATATCGCAATTTACAATATTTTGATGAGAAATCTGCGTTTTCCACATGGGTATATCGGATTGCGGTCAATACCTGTATTGATGAAATGCGAAAACGAAAAGGCAAACAAACATATTCCTTAGAGGCAGAATTGGAAGATAGTGAGGGTGTATATCAAAAACAATTTGCAGATGATGGACAAACGCCGGAGCAAAGTATGATGCGAAAAGAAGCACAACGTGAAATTTTGCAGGCTTTGGAACGGTTGTCACCGGAACATAAAATGGCAATTATATTGCGTGATATTCGTGGATTTTCTTATGAGGAAATTGCAGAGATAACAGATACCGGTTTAGGTACGGTAAAATCCAGAATTTCCCGTGCAAGACAGCAACTCAAAGAAGAAATTTTGAAAAATGAGGAACAAATCGAAAAAAATATCCGTCAAAGCAGTAGAAAGGAGGGAAGGCATTTATGAAATGCGTAGATTGTAAAGAAAATCTGTGGGCATATTTGGAAAATGACGTATCGGCAGATATGGCACAAGAAATACAACAGCATTTGCAAGTATGTCAAAATTGTCAGGAAGAATTGAAATGGACACAAAATATGATGCAGGCATTGCATGACCTTCCCGATGCAACACTGCCGGACGGATACCATGCAGAATTGATGCAAAAAATAGAAAAGGAAGCAAAACAAAACAATGTTGTATCATTTCCAAAAGCCAAAACAAAAAATTGGAGAAATTTTGGTTTGGTAGCGGCAGCTGTGTTGTTGGTGGCAGCAGTTGGTGGACTGCAAGGGATACAACAAATGCGACAACCATATGATGCCGTTGTTGCAGAGGCAAACCGCCCTGTCCCCATACGGCAGGAAGAAACAAAAACAGAAGAACGTGCAGAGCAAACAAAAAAATTGCAAGGTGCACCCGATGTGCAAGAATATCATGCAGTAGAGGTACAAGAGGCAAAACAAGAACCAAGTATCCCACAAAAGCAAACAGTATCCATACAAGATGCGAAAACACAAGAACCCATGCAGGTATTTTATGATGCACCACCGCAGGCAACCGGTATCGAGCCAGTGGAAAGCGAGCAAGACACACAACGTTTGATGACAAATCGTGCAAATATACAACAGACAGAAACAGAATATGTCACATTGACTGTAAAAAATCAGCAAACAGCTTTGGAGGATATTCAAAAAGCCGCTGAAAATCTGTCGTTGCAGGCAGTGACAACAGAAAATCAAGTGACAATTTCCATGCAATATCAGCAAAAGACAGACTTTTATACAGCACTGCAAGATATGGGGGATTTGACAATAGATACGAAAGTTTCAGAATCTATACAAGCAGAAGATATCATACAGGTGCAGATTACTTGTCAGCAATTATAATAGGAAAAGCGGTGTATATGTACAAAGCCGCTTTTTTTGTTTGTATTTCCAAACAAAAATGTGTTGACAAATGCAAAATATTGTAGTAAAATAAAAAAGTCGTCGAGGCGTGGCTCAGCTTGGTAGAGCGCTACATTAGGGATGTAGAGGTCGCAGGTTCAAATCCTGTCGCCTCGATGAAACCTGTTAAAGTATCATACTTTAACAGGTTTTTTTGTGTAAAAACAGAAAGGTGGTAAGCAGATGTTACAAAAAACAAACTTTCATACACATACGCTATATTGTGATGGGAAAAATACACCCGAAGAAATGGTGCAAGCCGCCATCGAAAAAAAATTTGTATCTTTGGGATTTTCCTCTCATAGTTATACCGCATATGACACCGGTTATTGCATGGCAAAAGAAGATATCCCAAAATATCAAAATGAAATTCGTGCATTACAGAAAAAATATCAGAACCAAATCCAGATATTCTGCGGTGTGGAACAGGATTTTTATGCAGAAAGCGGTATAGAGGGGTTTGATTATGTGATTGGTTCTGTACACGCAATTGCAAAGGACGGAAACTGTTATACCATAGATGCATCAAAAGCACAGACCAATCAACTGGTGACACAGGAATTCGATGGGGATTTTCTCAAATTGGCAGAATGTTATTTTGAAACGGTGGCACACGTTGTGGAACAAACAGATGCAGACATCATTGGGCATTTTGATTTAATTACAAAATTTTATGAAAACGCAGCATGGTTGGAGGACAAAAGATATCGTTTTGCGGCATGGGCGGCGATGGAACATTTACTGCAATTTGACAAGCCGTTTGAAATCAATACAGGAGCGATATATCGAGGGTTTCGCACAGAAGCATATCCTGCCGTTTGGTTATTGAAAGCACTGCAAAAACAAGGCGGAAAAGTATTGTTATCCAGCGATAGCCACGATACCCATTCGTTAGGATATGGGTTTGAAACCATATTGTCCATGATACAGGAAATTGGTTTCCAAAGTATGTGCATTTGGACGGAAAACGGTATGAAAGAAGTGGATATTTCAAATAAAAAAGTATTCTTATAAACATAAGAATACTTTTTTTGATTATGTCCATAAAACAATGGTATTTTGTGCAAACGAGGCTTTGACATCTATCAATCTTTGGTTTTGACTGCCTCGAAACTGCAAGTCCAAAGAGCGTTGGTGTTCCAGAAAACGACCGTCAACCAATACGTCTGTATGTTGCAATAATGCCATACGGTCGGTATTTTGTTCTGCGAGCAGTTGCTCCCAAGTGTAACCTGTATACGTCCATACATTCAAGCCAAGTGTGTGAGCCTGTTTGGCAAGCTCGGCACAGGCGGCAGCTTGCTCCATAGGGTCGCCACCGGATAATGTGATACCGTCCAACAAAGGATTTTCCGATGCAACTTGTATGATGTCATCGGTATATACCCAATAACCACCCGAAAAATCATGTGTTTCGGGATTGTGGCAACCGTTGCAGTGGTGGGTACAACCTTGTGTGAATACAGTCAGCCGCAAACCTGCACCATCTACAATGGAGTCGTTGACAACACCACTGATTTTGATGTTCATGTTATCCCTCGTTTCTGGGTTGCAGTTTCACATCGGTGACAAGATTATGTTTCACTCTGTCACGCACTTCTGCACGTTTGGCATTATTGAAACGCTCAAGCGTTCCAACCAGATAACCGGTGATACGACGAATCCGTTGGAAACCGACTTCTCCCTCTGTTTCGGCTCTGCCACATTTTGGGCAAGTATCGCCAATGATACCTTGATAGCCACAAATGGGGTCACGGTCAATGGGGTGGTTGATAGAGCCATAGCCAATGCCTTGCTGTTTCATGTAACGAATGATTTTCTCAAAGGCATCTAAATTGGTGGAAGGGTCGCCGTCCAATTCCACATATGTGATGTGTCCGCCATTTGTCAAAGCGTGATATGGTGCTTCCAGTTGTATTTTTTTATAGGCACTGATGGGGTAATACACAGGAATATGGAAACTGTTTGTATAATATTCTCTGTCTGTAATCCCTGGAATAGAGCCAAAGCGTTTGCGGTCCATTTCCACAAATCTGCCGGAAAGTCCTTCGGCAGGTGTGGCAAGCAATGAAAAATTGAGCTTTGTTTTTTTGGAAATGGCATCTAAACGGTTTCGCATATGTGCGATGATGTCCAAACCCAATTCTTGTGCCATTTCACTTTCACCATGATGTACCCCAAGGAGTGCTTTCAATGTTTCCGCAAGTCCGATAAACCCGATGGACAATGTACCATGTTTCAAGACTTCCCGCACTTCTTGTTGATAGGATAATGTGTCACTATCCAACCAAATGCCTTGTCCCATCAAAAACGGATAGTTTTGTACTTTTTTCTTTGCCTGTATTTCAAATCGTTCCAGTAATTGTTCCACAACCAAATCTATGGTTTTATCCAAATCGATAAAAAATAAATCAAACATATGGATATCATCTTCTTTTGCACATAATGCAATACGGGGTAAATTGATGGTGGTAAAACTCAAATTGCCTCTGCCATATGTGGTTTCTTTTTCGGGGTCGTGTATGTTTGCCATCACACGGGTACGGCAACCCATATATGCAATTTCTGTTTCGGGGTGTCCCTCTTTGTAATATTCCAAATTAAAAGGGGCATCTTGGAATGAGAAATTCGGGAACAAACGCTTTGCACTCACACGACAAGCCAGTTTGAACAAATCATAGTTAGGTTCACCGGGGTTGAAATTGATGCCATCTTTGACACGGAAAATTTGTATCGGGAATATGGCAGTTTCCCCATTGCCCAAGCCTGCCTCTGTGACCAACAACATATTTTTCATGACCATGCGTGCCTCTGCGGAGGTGGCTGTGCCATAGTTGATGGAGGAAAAGGGTGTTTGTGCCCCTGCACGGCTGTGCATGGTGTTCAAATTATGCAATAATGCCTCCATTGCCTGATAGGTTTCTCTGTCGGTTTCTTCGGTTGCTTTTTGTACGGAAAGCGATTTTACTTTTTGATAGACAGCAGTATCCAAGCCTATGTTTTGCATGGCAGTATATTCTGCATCATCATATGCTTGTGTGTTTTCCAATGTGGGGACAAAGCCATCTTGTTCCAAAGATACAAACAGGTCTTTGACAGCATTTGCAGTTTGTGCATCTACCAAAATTTCCATGAAGCTTGCAAAATTGGAACGATAGCGTTTTTTATATGTTTTGGCAACACCGGGTGCCATACTGTAATCGAAATTTGGTATGGATTGCCCTCCATGTTGGTCATTTTGATTGGACTGTATGGCAATACAAGCCAAAGAGGCATAACTCAATATACTGTTTGGTTCACGCAATACCCCATGCCCTGTGGAAAATCCGTTTGTAAACAATTTGGACAAATCAATTTGACAACAAGTGGTGGTCAGTGTGTAAAAATCCAAATCATGAATATGAATATCACCGTTGCGATGTGCTGCGGCGTGTGTTGGATTTAAGACATAAGATGCATAAAAGTGTTTTGCACCTTCCGAGCCATATTTGAGCATAGCACCCATGGCAGTATTGCCGTCAATATTTGCATTTTCTCTTTTGATATCGCTATCGGTAGCATCTGTGTATGTAATGTCTTGGAATGTTTTCATCAAACGGTCATTCATATTACGGATACGGGTACGCTCTGCACGATAGAGAATATATGCTTTGGCAGTTTTTGCATAACCATGGTGGATGAGTACTTGCTCCACCGTATCCTGTATTTGCTCCACGCTGGGGCTGTCGGTGGTTGCATTTTCAAAACAGTCGGAAACTTCCTGTGCCATTTGCAAACAGTGTGCATGGTCTTTGTTTTCATTGGTTGCTTGGAATGCACGTGCAATGGCATTTGCAATTTTTTCCAAATCAAAAGTTACGGTTCTGCCATCTCGTTTGGTAATGGTGGTTATCATCAAAATCGCCTCTCTTTGGTTGATATTTTTGTGATACAGCATAAAAATGTCGGTTTTTTATAAACGATACACAATATATAGTTGTAACAAAATAAAAATTGTGCATATATTGTATTGCGAAATTCGGTTTCTGTCAAGTGCAAAACAGGGGAAGTCAAATACAAATTTTGCATAGAATGATAACAAAAAGGAGAAAATAGCATATGGAGAAATTTTCGGATTTACAGGAAAAAGAAGTCATCAATATTTGTGACGGCAAGCGATTGGGATATGTCGAAGATTTGGAGTTTGAGCAACAAAGCGGAAAAATTTGTACATTGATTGTGCCGATGGATTGCGGAAAATGGAATGTATTTTCCAAGACAAGAGCCTATTATGTGCCTTGGCGGTGTATCAAACGCATTGGCGATGATATTATATTGGTGGAAGTGGATACAGAACAGATTTGCAGGGAATTAAGCTGTCGCTGAAACACCTGTTTTGCTTGACCTGATGGGCTTTGTGGCTTATACTATGAAGAAAAGAAATACAAAGGAACATTATTGTAGAGGAGGATTGGGCATGAAATGTCCTTTTTGCAATTATACAGATACCAAAGTGATTGATTCCAGAGCACAGGACGAAGGTTCTGTCATTCGTCGCCGTCGTATGTGTGAACAGTGTGGGAAACGGTTTACTACATATGAAAGAATGGATATGATTCCCATTACGGTGATTAAACGAAACGGTACAAGAGAAATTTTTGACAAAGCAAAATTACAAAACGGGATTATCAAATCTTGTAACAAACGTCCTGTCACAGCCGCAGATATTCAGAAATTGGTAGATGATATCGAAAATGTATTGATGGGCAGCGGAGAGCGTGAAGTGGAAAGCCAAATGCTTGGCACAATGGTCATTGACAGATTGAAAGATTTGGACGAAGTGGCATATGTACGTTTTGCATCGGTATATCGCCAGTTTACAGATATTAACAGTTTTATGGACGAATTGAAAAAAATGTTGGTGGAGAAAGATATACAGGAATAAAAGAGGTCAGTATGGAACAAAAAGCAAAAGCAATCTTTGCGGCAGCAAATGCACAGGGCAAACAAAAATCTATGGAAATTGCAGAGGTATACCAAAAAAGCGGCATGGAAGTTTTGGAAATTGCAGAACAAGATATCTTGCGATGTCAAGAAATTGCGAGGCAGCAACAAGCAACGCATTTGTTATATTTTCATGACCAAGAGCAGATTACCATGCATATTTTTTCGGAAGAAATGGGAGAGATTTCCGTAGAAATGCAGGTTTCCGATTTGCAAATGCCATAAGCAAAAAAACGGGAATTTTCCCGAAAGAAAAATTTTATATAGACAGGCAATAATTTACAAAATACCTCATAAGATAAAATTGTAAGACGATACAGTTTATTTTAAGGAGGTATTTTTATTATGTGTGGATTGAATGGTTATGGAAATGACAATTTTATTTGGATTATTTTGTTGCTGTGCTGCTGCGGCAACAACAACAACAACGGCTGCGGCAACGATAATGCATGGTTGTGGATTTTGATTTTGTTGTGCTGCTGCGGCAACAACGGCTTTAACAACAATCAACTGAATAACTGTGGAGGCTGCTGATACTTTTTCAAAAGATTAGACAGCAAAAAGGAGATGAAGTCCAAAGGGATTTCATCTCTTTTTTGTGTTGGATATGGATTGTTTTTTTGATAGGGTGTGATACAATAAAACAAAAAACAACAAAGGAAGTGACCGGTTTTGGATTTGGAACTGGAATTAAAAAAACAAGGTGTCAATCCGGCTTTATTGGAGGCGGTTCATACATTTCGGAAACAGAATCAAACAGAACAATCATTTTTATACCGCATTCCGGAAGTAAAATATGTGTATTACGGAAAAGAAGTATGGGAGGCGGCACTGGCAGCACTGTTATGTGGAGAGAATGTGCTGTTGGCAGGCCCGAAAGCGACCGGAAAAAACACATTGGCAGAAAATTTGGCAACATTATTTCAAAGACCTGTATGGAATATTTCCTGTTATGTCAATATTGATGCGGCGGCATTGATTGGAACGGATACATTTGTCAATCAAAATGTGGTGTTTCGAGATGGTCCGGTCAGTTTGTGTGCAAAACATGGCGGTTTTGGCATTTTGGACGAAATCAATATGGCAAAAAATGAGGCGTTGGCGGTGTTGCACGCTGTGTTGGACTTTCGTAAACATATTGATGTTTCCGGATATGATGCCATTGTCTTGGACAAAGCAACCCGCTTTATTGCAACCATGAATCATGGATATGCGGGGACAAGAGAAATCAATGAGGCGTTGGCATCTCGTTTTGTGGTCATTCATATGCCGATGATTGGCACAGAAAATTTGCAGAAGTTGTTGTTGCGGGAATTTCCAAATCTAAAACCGCAGTGGGCAGAACAATTTGCGTTGTTGTTTCGGGAATTGGAACAAAAATGCAACAGCTCTGAAATTTCCACAAAGCCATTGGATTTCAGAGGATTGCTTGCATCTGTTCGTATGATACAGCAGGGATTGTCGGCAGGGGCGGCTTTGCAGATTGGCATTGTGAACAAATCCTTTGATGCATTGGAAAGACAGTTGGTTGCAGATATGATTGCGGTGCGTATTCCCCATACATTTGGGGCAGACGACTTATTTGACAGGTAATGTGTTATGGAAAAAAAAGAAATGGAAAAATTGCGTGCATACCATTTGATTTGGAATGCGGCAGGAGATTATCAGATACATTCGGATTATGCCGCATTTGATTTGGAAGGAAATGCAGATATTTATTTCAATCATATTATTGGAGCAACACATAAATATTATGATTTTGAAAAATTGGGTGTATTGTTTGCGGAAATACAGCAGGCAAGAGATTGTGTATTATATGAAGAATTGCTATGGTTGGGGTTGGAAAATGCTGTGTTTTTGCGTGCCAAAAAAGACAGACCGATTTTGGCATATTGGCGTGAGGCATATGCAAAGTCATTTTTGGAAAGAACCACGGAAAATTTGAAACAAGAGTTGTTTTGGCAAATCAAGGTGGCACATTATCAACTGGTTTTGGGACAAGAGCCGTCTTTGAACGTATATGAACAGAAGTTGTTGACAGCATTGACGTTTTCGCCTGATTGGTCGGAAGAGGAAATCATTGCCCGTATGCATGAAATCATAGATACATTTTTCGGCGGGAAATTCTTCCGCAGTTTGGACAGCAAACTGGCAAGATGGTATGTTCGCAGACGGTTTCATCTGCCATTTGCGATGCAGGGAAAAAGTGGTGCGGTACGGTATTTGGATTGGATAGACGAACAGGGGGGCGGAAGTTCCAAGCAGGTACAGCAACCACCTTTGTTTTTGCCGTTTTATATGGGAAAGGCAAAAGAACGTGCATTGAAAGGATATATCGAGGGCTGTTTTGGTACTTCTGTTTTTTCTTATGCGGAAATATTGGATATGGAAAAACGGCTGTGTGTGGATAACCATAAAAATTGCTATTTGCATTTTACAAAAGGCAAGGCATTAGATGTTGCACAAACGCAGAAGAGCGAAAGCCAACTGCGTGTATTTTTTGATAGACAACAAGAATGGAATTTGGCATATCAACAAGACCATGCAACACAAAACAGACGGGATATTTGCCTGCTGACAGAAAAAGTACAAGAAGCAATACAGGTACACATGGCATCGGATTGTGTGCCTGCCAGAACAGGCGTATTGCAAAGTGCGTTGATTTGGCGAGGGTTATATTGTCATGAAACAAGAATTTTTCAAAAATCCGAACCCGAAAAACCGGAAAATTTTACAGTGGATATTTTACTCGACGGTTCTGCATCGCAAAAAGAAAAACAGACAGTCATTGCCAATCAATGTTGGGTGATTGCGGAAAGTTTGACACAGTGCGATATTCCGGTGCGTATATTGTCTTATAACAGTGTGAGTGGCTGTACGGTGATACAGATTTTAAGAGATTATGAAAAACCGGAAGAAAATCAAAATGTATTTCGTTATATGGCGGCAGGGTGGAACAGAGATGGATTGGCATTGCGTGCCGTGGGGGATTTGATACAAAAAGAACGTGCAGAACATCAATTATTGATTGTGCTTTCCGATGCACACCCAAACGATGACCAAAAAATTCCATGGAAAGGGTTTTCTGCTTGGGGACGGGATTATGCCGGCAATATTGCTGTGGAAGATACTGCAAAAGAAGTGGAAAAATTGAAAAAAAGCGGTTTGGCAGTGGTTTGTGTGTTCACAGGCGGGGTGGCAGAAGAACAGGCAGTCAAAAAGATTTATCAAAATGATGTGGTTGCCATTCAAGATGTGCATGATTTTGCAGAGGCAGTCGGCAATGTATTACAGGAAAAAATCATGTTTTTGGCATAAACATACAAAAAGATGAAAAATGGATAAGAATATGGTTTCTTGTTTTTTTATTTGACAAAGATTGTAAAAAGTGGTATTATTTCTATTTAATGAATGATAAGATAAAGAAAATATAAAGAAAAAATCAGAGTTGGAGGGATTTCGTTTTGACGTTTTATGAACAATTACAATTGGGGCAAGCAGGTTCAAAAGCATACATCAAACAAGCGGAAACACCAGCAGAAAAAAGAAAAAGAACTGTTATCTATTTGACAAAAATTGTTTTGACACTTTTGTTTTGTATCGCTTTTGTGGGTGTATTCAGTTACTTGTTTGGTGCAGAAAACAGTACTGCCGGCGTTGTTGTACTGTTATTTTTATTGGTATTTCGACAGGTGGATTTGGGTATCAAACCAAAACAAGGTGCATATGTGATGCTGGGCATTGGTGCAATTATCATCGTTTGCCCAAAATTGGCAAACATGGTTTCTCCCGTTGCGGGACTTTTTATCCATTTTGCGGCAATTTTTGCATTGGCAGTGCTGGGGTGTCATCAGGTGCAAATGCGTAACCAAGGGATTATCGTGATGGCATACTTACTGTTATTTGGATATGAAGTGACCGGTATGGCGTATGTAAAACGTGTGATTGGTTTGGCACTTGGTTTTTGTTGGGCAGCTTCTTTGATGTATCGTTCCGGCAAAAACAGAACCCATGCAGATGGTGCTTTGGATATGTGCAAACAATTTGATTTGAGAACAGACCGTTCTTTCTGGCAGTTGGGCATGGCATTGACTGTTGCTTTGACTGTGTCGGTTGGTGAATGGCTACATTTACCAAGGGTGATTTGGGTAGGTTTTGCGGCGTTGTCTGTGACACAGATGGTAAAAGCAGACCGTATGCAAAGAACACGTAATCGTTTAACAGGTGTGCTGGGCGGCGTGATTTTGTATTGGATTTTGATGCAGTTTATACCAACAGAATGGGCAGCATATTTGGGTATGATTGGCGGTTTCTGTTTGGGATTTTGCACACATTATGCATGGCAGACAGTGTTTAACTGTTTCGGGGCATTGTCTATGGCAACTGTTGTGTTGGGGGTAGAAGGTGCAGCGTTGTATCGTTTGGTGGATACCATTTTTGGTGCTTTGTTTGCATTGGTATGTTATGCTGTTTATGAAAAAGTTGGGCAGAAATGGAAAACAAGCTGTCCCATGGTAGGCAGTGAAATGAATAAAGGTTCATAAAATATGAGAAAAAAGCCAAGACAAAATGACAGAAAATATCGGCAACATCAATTTCCGTATGCATGGGAACACGAATGTATCAAGCAGTTGGGGATTTCTCCGCAGTTTTTCCATAAGGTACACAGCAGCAAATGGAAACATATTTATGACCAAATCACAGAAACATTTGTGGATAAAACAAAAACATGGAGGAATGGTCTGCATTGGGCAAATACAAACGGATATGCACCGAAATGTACACGATTGGGTGCGTATCAGACAGACACCGAAAAATGGTTTTTGCATTTGCCGCAAATCATTGGTGATACAGAATGTAATGTATATTTTTTATTGGATAATGGCGGTGCTTACGAGCAATCAAAATTTTGGATTTTTGAAGTCAGAGTAAAAGAATTGATACAAATATTGGATTTGTGTTATGAAACCGTTTTTTTGGACGTTGGATTGGGTTGGCCTGATTATTACATTGTGTCCAAAAAATATGAATGGTTGATAGGATATAACCATCATGATATTGTTTCCTTTGTAGGGGAAGGAATTTGTTTGGATTGTTTTGCAAAAGGTATGGTGAAATGACCATACCTTTTTTCTGTTTTT
>JAHHTU010000012.1 GCA_020024455.1 Anaerotignum sp.
TTCCTGTTCATTTGCGATTCCTCCTTTCAAAAGTTCTGTAAATTCTCTCGTAAAAATAGACCTGATGGAAGTCAGCCCGCTTTCACGTGGGATACTGTTCAAGCTCCCCAGCCAGACGTTGGCTGATGGAATAACAGGTTCGGTCAGTGCCAAACAGTTTAATTATGCGACTTTGTGTCGCACATACGCCAGTGGGTTATAGTGCATGAATTTGGAAAAATGAATGGAATTGAACACCTTGCTCCGATACCCCCGCCTTTGGGAACAACCACCACATAGCTGCATCTGGCCTTTTTATCCGCACTGGCCTGCAAAATCTGCGGGGTAAGCCAGAACCGGCTTTTGCAGAAGCCTAAGGCTCGTCAGCCTTAACAGGAGCGGGACCCTTCAGGAGCTTCTCCTCATTAGGGACTGTGTTCAATTTTTCATCTGCCATTCACTAACCTCCTTTTCATGAAAGTTGCACAATTTTGTGGGTTAAATTTCTGTAATTATTTTTTTGCCTCCTTCCGCTCTATCCACGCAAACAGCCGCCCCAATAAGTTTCAGCGGATATGTAGACACGTTTACAGGTGAACCAATAATAGGAAACAAATAAAATAGCCGCCAAGGGCGGCAGTTGAAAAAGCAATGTACTTGCTGGATTTTCAATGTGCTTGCAGGCACAACCGAAAAAAGCCATCATAGGGGCAGAGAAAACCACCCGTTTAGCGGGTGGTTCTGATTATTCTATGTTTTTGCTTGGTATCACAAAAATGAAAAGCAAAGAGCTAATCAAAAGCATATACGGATAATACAGATTGGGAATGATGTCAAAAGCAGACACATCAAATCCAAGTTCGGTTGCCGCAGAGATGGCAACCAGCATTTGTGCACCATACGGAATGATACCTTGTGCAACACAAGAAAATGTGTCCAAAAGAGATGCGGCATTTCTTGGAGAAATCTCGTATTCTTCTGCCATTTCTTTTGCAATCGGGTTTGCCATGACAATGGCAACGGTGTTGTTGGCAGTAGCAATATCCATAGCCCCTACCAAAAGACCAATTCCCAGTTTCCCGCCTTTGTGATTTTTGAATATACGCTTGAAGAAGTTCAACAACGCAGTAAAGCCGTTATATTCCTGAATGAGGGCACAAATGACGGATACCAAAATGGCAACCATGGCGGTTTCGTACATACCGGAAGCACCGGAACCCATATTGGCAAGCAAAGCGGTTGCCTCAGTTGCACCGGTGGAAAGCATGATGACAGAGCCGGAAACAATCCCAATCAACAACACAATAAAAACATTGATACCGGCAATCCCACCGATTAAAACCAATATGTAAGGAATGATTTGAATGAGGTTGTAATCCTTGTGTATTTGTTCATTGATTTCTGTGTTGGCAGTCTGAAAGAAAATGATGAGTAATGTCACAATGGCTGCCGGCAGTGCGATTTTGAAATTTGCCCTAAATTTATCCTGCATCGGACAGCCCTGTCCATTACAAGCGGCAATGGTGGTGTCGGAAATAAAGGAAAGGTTATCGCCAAACATAGCACCACCTATGACGGTACCAATACATAACGGAGCGGCAAATCCGGAGCTTTTTGCAATCGCAATGGCAATCGGTGTGATGAGGGTAATTGTACCAACAGAAGTACCCATCGCCAAAGAAACAAAACAGCTCACCACAAATAACACCAAAACTGCATACTGTGCAGGAATGACGGAAAGCAGAAAATAGGCAACGCTTTCGGCACTGCTTCTACCCACAACGCCCACAAAAACACCGGCAGTCATAAAAATTAAAATCATTGTGACAATGTTTTTGTCAGCCAATCCTCTTGCCATAATATCCAGCTTTTGATTGAATTTGACAGCTCTGTTTTGCACACAGGCAACCAACAGCGCAACCAAAAAGGAAACCACAATGGGAATGTTATAAAATCCCATTGGAATTTTCAATCCATATTCAAACAGTAGTCCAAGCCCTAAGTACATCAGCAAAAAAACGAGAATGGGCAACAACGCTTTCCAGTTCCCTTTTTGCACTTGCATAATCATCGCCTCCATAAATTTTTTTTGTATATCATGTATTTTAGCATGAAATAGAAAAAAGGACTAGAACCAAACAAAAAATAAGTGCAATTTTATAAAAAACAATCAAAAAGGTTGCTTTTTTGGAAAGATAACGTATAAAATGAGATACATAAACAGAAAATGACACAAACAGAAAGGATTTTTGATGGAACCATATTATTACACACAAATGCATAAACAACAAAAAATAGTATATCAGGCAATGAAAATCGGCATGATGAAAGCGGAAGAAACCATTTTGGTACCCTATATGGAAGTCAAAGCGTTATATGATATTTTTTTGAAAATGCGTTTGGATAACCCGTCTTTGTTTTGGGTGTCCTCGTTTCGTTGCCGCAAATATCAAAATGCTTTGCATATGCAGGTGATTCCGGAATATTTGTTTACAGGAAAGAAATTGGCAGAACAACAAAAAGCAATGTCTGCAAGAGTGGAAAAGCTGACAAAACAAAATACCGGTAAAACGCCATGGGAACAAGAAAAATGGATACATGATTTCCTGTGTGACCATGTGCGATATGACAAACTGAAAAAACCATACTCTCATGAAATCATTGGTGCTTTGGGGCATGGCGTAGGGGTGTGCGAGGGGATTGCAAAGGCGGCAAAACTGTTGTTGGACGCAGTGGGAATTCCCTGTATCATCGCATTGTCCGAGGCAAATCCACAAAAAGGCATCAAATATCGCCATGTATGGAATGTAGTCAAAATAGGAGATACTTGGTATCATTTAGATGTCACATTTGACCTTTCTTTATCCAAAAAAGAAGTCCGATATGATTATTTCAATTTAGATGACAGCCGTATATTTCGTGACCATGAACCCGTGATGGCTGCTGTGCCTGCCTGCACAGACGGCAACCATTTTTATTATTTGGAAAAGAAGCTGTCCTTTACAAAAACGGACAAACTGCAACAGCGTATCCTGCAAGCGGCAAAAAAACAAAAACGATTGACATTTCATTGGAGAGGCAGTTATTTGACGAAAGAGATGTTGGAAGAAATATTGCAAATGATACAAAACTGTGGAAAAGCATATCAAAAAGCCCCGCAAATTGGGTTGAATTGGCATCAGGCAGTGCTTTCTGTGGCTTTTTTTGCACAGGAAGCAGCCTCGTTGGCATGGGAGGAACCCAACGAAGGAGAACAAACAAAAGCAAACGATACCACGATTTGATGGTATACAAATACTGTCATTGTTTTTTCGTATATAAATATGAGAAAATATGACAGTTTTTTTTATGAAAAAGTATACTGTTGAAAACAGACTTGCATAAACATAAAAGAGACGATGGATTTTGATGAGAATCTCTGCTGTGTCAAAAAAACAGAATGGTGTATACAATATTTATCGGATTTTGATACAAAAATCAAATATATCAGAAAAAAGTATGTGATTTCATACAATAATATTGACAAAATTTACAGAATACTATACAATTCTATAAAATGCACTGTGCATAGTTTAAGAACGGATTTCCATTTGGCATTATTTTTTTGAACCATATAAGTTGTATCGAATATCTTCATCAAAAGCAACTTACACCAATATCTCATAACGAAAGGAGGAGCAAAAAGTTTACGGAATTTGGCAGTATACAAAACAGAAATACTGCCAAAAGCAAAAATCAATACATTGCGAGTAGAAGGGAGAATGTGTAATGAACAAGATTAATGGCAAGGATATCATGGCGGTCGGCTTGACAATGTTTGCAATATTCTTTGGTGCCGGAAACTTAATATTTCCGCCATATTTGGGAAGAATTACAGGCAGTGAGTGGTTTCTGGGTTTCTTCTTTTTCTTTATTGTAGACGTTGGGGTTTCCATGCTGGCAATTTTTGCAACCATTCAAAGCAAAGATTTTTCCATGACAGGTGTCCCAAGCAGATTGGGGAAAAAAGCGGCAACCATAGTTGCTATCATCATT
Organism: Anaerotignum sp.; assembly: GCA_020024455.1. Taxonomy (GTDB): domain Bacteria; phylum Bacillota; class Clostridia; order Lachnospirales; family Anaerotignaceae; genus Anaerotignum. The sequence goes on from JAHHTU010000012.1 coordinate 4,015, forward strand.
GCAACTTGTTTGGCACCCTGTCTTGCAGTACCAAGAACGGCAGCAACCACGTTTGAGATGGGTTGGTCACAAATGTTTCCCAATTTGAGTATTTGGGTATTTAGTTTCATATTCTTTGCAATCGTTTGTTTTTTGACGGTGCGACCATCTAAGGTTGTGGATATTGTCGGGAATTATTTGACACCCATATTGGTACTTTGTATTTTGGTATTATTGGTATTGGGTATCGTGGACCCCATTGGGCCGATTGCGTTGACATCACAGGTGGAAACCATCAAAGAGGGGATTGTCAACGGATACCAAACCATGGACCCTCTGGGCATCGGATTGGTAATTGTGGCAATCATGGGGGCAACCACAGAAAAAGGTTATACAACGGTAGATATGCAGGCACGTTTGCTCAGCAAAGCGGCAATCATCGCAGGGCTGTTGTTATTTATCGTATACGGTGGTCTGACATATTTGGGTGCAACGGTATCTTCCGGCGGATTTGAAGAATACAACCAAGCTGCGTTGGTGGTTGCACTGACGCAAAGATTGATGGGTACATGGGGCGTTATCATGTTGGCAGTGATTGTATTGTTTGCTTGTTTGACGACTGCCATTGGTTTGACCTCCGGTTTTGCGGGAACATTGGAAAAACTGACAAACGGCAAATGTAAATATAAAGTAACCGTTATTGCAATGTCTATATTCTCTTTTGTCATTTCCAATGCAGGGATTTCCGTTATCATCAGCGTTGCAGCACCGATTTTGTCTGTGATATTCCCTTGCTTTATCACAATGACTGTGTTGATGTTCTTTGGAAACCATATCAAAAACGACAATATCATTCGTTGTGCAACAGTATTTGCATTTATCATCAGTCTATCTGATGTGTTGGCAGGCTTTGGTGTGCCGATTACATATACAAAAGTGTTGCCGTTTGCAGCATATCAATGTGCTTGGATTGTACCGGCAATCATTGGCGGTATCATTGGGAAATTCATTCCGATGAAAAAAGCATGATTTGTGACAGATGGTATTGTGTGGTAAATGATAGGCAAAGTGATTTCTAAATCGTATTTATCAGTATAAAGGGTAGAAAAAAGATGAGGAGGAAAGTTATGAAAAAGCTAATGACAGGTAATGAAGCTCTGGTACGTGGTGCATGGGAAGCAGGTGTTCTGGTAGCGTCCGCATATCCGGGTACACCATCTACGGAAATTGTGGAAAATATGTCCGGTTATCAAGAAGTTTATTCAGAATGGGCTCCCAATGAAAAAGTTGCAATGGAGGCAGCCATTGGTGCATCGATTGCAGGGGTAAGAAGTTTGGCGGCAATGAAACACGTTGGTTTGAACGTTGCGGCTGACCCTTTGTTCACATTTGTGTATACCGGTGTAACCGGTGGTATGGTTGTGATTACCGCTGACGAACCGGGACAACATTCTTCTCAAAATGAGCAGGATAACAGAAACTATGCAAGAGCGGCAATGATGCCCATGATGGAACCTTCTAACAGTGCGGAAGCAAAAGCGTTTATGAAAGAAGCATTTGAGCTTTCCGAACGCTTTGACACACCGATTTTGATGAGAATGACAACAAGAGCTTGTCACTCCAAAGGTTTGGTGGAATGTGGCGAAAGAATGGCACAACCACCTGTCAAACCGTATGAAAAAGATGCCAAAAAATATGTCATGGTGCCTGCACACGCAAAACTGCGTAGAGCGGTATTGGAAGAAAGATTGCAAAAATTAAAAGCATTTTCAGAAGAAACACCCATGAACTTTATCGAAGATAACGGCAGTAAAATCGGCGTTATCACTTCCGGTATGTGTTACTGTTTTGCAAAAGAAGTATTCGGCGATGAAGTCAATTATTTGAAACTTGGTTTTACATATCCGTTGCCTACCAAAAAAATGACAGAATTCTGTAAAGGTTTGGATACCATTTATGTTATCGAAGAAAATGACCCCTTGCTGGAACATGAAGTGGAACGCTTGGGCTTTGCCGTCAAAGGCAAAAACACATTCCCTGCATATGACGAATTGACACCAGATGTCATCAGAAAGAGTGTGTACGGAGATGCATTCGAAAGTCTTGCATATGATAAAGCAAAAGTTGTGCCAAGACCACCCGCTCTTTGTGCAGGCTGTCCACACCGTGGTTTCTTCTATGAATTGGGTAAGAGAAAAAATGTCATGGTAACCGGCGATATCGGCTGTTATACATTGGGCTTTGCAGAACCTTACAACGCATTGGACAGCTGTGTATGTATGGGTGCGGCATTCTCCACAGGACATGGTGCGGCAAAAGCATTTGAACAAAAAGGCGAACATACCAGAGTGGTTGGTGTCATGGGGGACTCCACATTCTTCCATACCGGTATCAACTCTCTGACAGAATGTTTGTATAACAATTCCAAAACCGTCAGCGTGATTTTGGATAACAGAATTACCGGTATGACCGGACACCAAGAAAATCCCGGCTCCGGCAAACACGCAGATGGTACTTCTGCAACAGCGATTGATATTGAAACCGTATGTAGAGCATTGGGTGCAACCAATATCAGAACCATTGACCCCAATAACCTGCAAACCGTCAGAGAAACGTTGGATTGGGCTTTGACATTAGACGGCCCTTCCGTTATCATCACAAAATGGCCTTGCGTATTGAAAAAATTCAGCGAAGATGACAAGGCACGCTTCCCCGAAGCATTCAAAACAAAAGACGTTGTGGATACAGAAAAATGTATCGGTTGTAAAATGTGCTTGAAAACCGGTTGCCCTGCATTGTTTATCGACAGAGAAACCAAAAAAGCAGGCATTGACGCTTTGCAGTGCGTAGGTTGCGGCGTTTGTGAACAAGTATGTCCAACCAAAGCAATCGGAAGGGAGTGCTAAGCAATGGAAAAAGGCACAAAAACAAAAAATATTCTGTTGGTTGGCGTAGGCGGGCAAGGGACTATCCTTGCCTCCAAGCTCCTGACATTGGGCTTGATGCAAGAAGGCTATGACGTGAAAATGAGCGAAATACATGGTATGAGCCAAAGAGGGGGCAGTGTATCCTCACAAGTCAGATACGGGGAAAAGGTTTGGTCACCCGTTATCGAAAAAGGCTCTGCGGATATGATTGTTTCTTTTGAAAAAATGGAGGCATTGCGTTGGCTGGAATATCTGAAAAAAGACGGAAAAATCGTGGTAAACAGCCATGAAATGATGCCCATTCCCGTCATCATGGGAAAAGCGGAATATTCTCCCGCAATCATCGACGAAATTCAAAAATCATGCCAAGATGTCACCGTTGTCAACGCAACGCAAGAAGCCATGAAACTGGGCAATGGGAAAGTCATGAACATCATTTTGCTTGGCACCATTATCAAAGCCATGGGATTGGAAAATATCGACTGGAACAAAATTGTGCAGGAAAATGTAAAACCTGCTTTTGTGGAAGATAACCTGAAAGCAATACAAGTGGGTATGCACTTGGTATAAACAAAAAGATAGCAAGCGGAACATAACAAACAGAATGGAGGTCAAAGATATGTATAACCAATATCGGTATGGTTTAGGTACGGCAAGCTCCTGTATTCGTGAGTTGTTTGAATATGGTTTGCAACAGGCAGCAGTTGTGGGCAAAGAAAATGTGTATGATTTTTCACTGGGAAATCCCAGTATTCCCGCACCTGTGGCAGTCAATGCGGCAGCTGTGGACATCATACAGCATGAAGACAGCCTGCTGGTGCATGGATACAGCAGTGCCCCCGGTTTTGCAGATGCCAGAGATGCAGTCGCAAAAGAATTGGCAGAACGTACAGGCACAGAAATACATGGCAGTGATTTGTATTTCACTTGTGGGGCAGCACCTGCGTTGATTGCTGTGTGCAGTGCATTACATATTGATGCAAATACGGAAATTTTGGGGATTGCACCGTTTTTCCCCGAATATCGCCCATTCATAGAAAGCACAGGCAGTAAATTTGTGTATGTGCCTGCGGATACGGAACAATTTCAAATTGATTTGCAAACATTGGAACGCATGATAAATCCAAATACACAGGCAGTGATTATCAATTCGCCCAATAACCCCTCGGGTGTTGTGTTCAGCAAAGAAACATTGCAAAAAGTGGCAGATATTTTGACCAGAAAAAGTCAGGAATTTGGCAAACCCATTTATCTGATTTCCGATGAACCGTATCGGGAATTGGTGTATGACGGGGTAGAAGTGCCTTGGGTACCTTCCATTTATCAAGATACCATTGTGTGCTATTCCTATTCAAAGTCCCTGTCTTTGCCGGGGGAACGTATCGGATACATTTATGTACCGAAAAACATGACAGATGCAAAAGCCGTTTTTGCAACCATTGCAGGGGCGTCCAGAGTGCTTGGCCACGTATGTCCGCCAACATTGATACAGCGTGTGGTTGCCCGTTGTGCATATGAAAAACCGGATTTGGAAGCCTATGACACAAACCGAAAATTGTTATATCAAGGATTGAAAAAAATCGGGTATGAATGTGCAAATCCGGACGGTGCATTCTATCTGTTTGCAAAAGCACCGGGCGGCGATGCAAAAGCATTCTCAGAAAAATGCAAACAGAAAAATTTGTTGGTTGTTCCTTCCGATGACTTCGGTGTCAAAGGGTATTTCCGTCTTTGCTATTGCGTATCAAAAGAAATGATTGAAAAAGCATTGCCGATTTTTGCAGAAGTGTTTGAGGCGTAATTTATCCGAAGCAATACGATGGGAAAGGTGGAGAGAACGATGACAAAGAGTGTATTATTGGTTGGTGTTGGTGGGCAAGGTACCATTCTTGCGTCAAAACTGTTGACATTGGGCTTGATGGAAGAAGGATATGACGTAAAAATGAGCGAAATTCACGGTATGAGCCAAAGAGGCGGCAGTGTATCCTCTCAGGTACGGTATGGGGAAAAAGTTTGGTCACCTGTGATTGAAAAAGGCTCTGCGGATATGATTGTTTCGTTTGAAAAAATGGAGGCATTGCGTTGGTTGGAATATCTGAAAGCAGATGGAAAAATGGTAATCAATGACCATGAAATGATGCCCATGCCTGTCATTATGGGCAAAGCGGAATATTCCACAGAAATCATAGACGAAATCAAAAAAGCCTGCAAAGATGTAACGGTTGTCAATGCAACGGCAGAAGCCATGAAATTGGGCAATGGCAAGGTGATGAACATCATTTTGCTTGGCACAATCATCAAAGCCATGAAATTGGATAATATAGATTGGGAACGTATTATCCGTGAAAATGTAAAACCTGCTTTTGTGGAAGATAACCTAAAAGCCATACAAGTGGGCATGAATTTGGTATAAAACCATATGTGGTCGTGGGTGTCGGCTGGCACGGTCGATACCCATGCATACAAAAATCTGTCAGAAATGGATGTGGAATAGATGAATGTATATGAAGAATACAAAAAGAAACTGGTATCTGCCGAACAGGCGGTAAAAATTGTCAAAGACGGGGATTGGGTGGATTACAGCCAATGTTGTTCTTTCCCAGAGCTGTTGGACGCAGCACTGGCAAAAAGAAAAGATGAATTGCATGATGTCAATGTCAGAAATGCCATCAGTATGAAACCAATCCAAATCGTGGAACAAGACCCCGAAGGAAAAGCATTTACCTATAATTTGTGGCATTGTTCCGGTTTGGACAGAAAATATGTCGATGGTGGCAGAGCGTTTTATGCACCGATGATTTTTAGAAACTGCGGTTCTTATTATCAAAGAAAATTTGCACCGGTGAACGTGGCAATGGTGACAGTGTCTCCCATGGACAAGTATGGCTATTTCAGTTATGGGCTGACAAACTGCTGTATGCAGGAAATGCTGGACGCAGCAGACCACATCATTTTGGAAGTCAATCCCAAAATGCCTGTGGTGTATGGTATGGAATGTGACCATATCCATATTTCGGAAGTGGACTATGTGGTGGAAAGCGACAAAGACCTTTGTATTGCACCCAGCGGAGAACCTTCGGAATTGGATAAAAAAATTGCACAACAAATCTTCCCGCATCTGTATGACGGCATTACATTGCAAATCGGTATCGGCGGTATGCCAAACGCATTGGGCGGCTTGATTGCAGAATCCGATTTGAAAGACATCGGTATGCATACGGAATTGATGAGCGACGGCTATTTGAAACTGTATCAGGCTGGGAAAATCACAAACAAAAAGAAATTGTTAAACAGAGGCAAAGGTGTATTTTCCATTTGTAACGGTTCTACGGAATTGTACCAATTCCTTGACCACAACATTGATATATTGTCTGCACCCATGCGATATGTAAACAATCCCGAAATCATTCGTCAATTAGACCATTTTGTATCCATCAATGGTTGTATTGCAATGGACTTGTATGGGCAGGTTTGCTCCGAAACCTCCGGTGTCAGACAAATCAGCGGCACAGGCGGACAACTGGATTTTGTGACAGGGGCATATATGGCAGAACATGGACAGGCATTTTTGGCAATGTCCTCCACATACAAAGATAAAAAAGGAGAAGTCCATTCCCGTATTCTGCCAAGATTTACAGAGGGCGATGTGATTACAACACCCAGAACACAAGCACCTACCATGGTGACAGAATATGGTGTTGCACATCTTTCCGGTTTGACCACATGGCAAAGAGCAGAAGCCATTATTTCCATTGCACACCCTGATTTTCAAGATGATTTGATTCGTGCTGCCGAGGCACAAAAGATTTGGAGAAAGTCAAACAAACGTTAGGAGGCAAAAAATGGGAAAAAGCACAAATCGCTGGGTGCTTCTCTTTGTTGGAACGTTTATGCTGTTGTTTTTGGGCTTGATTTATGCTTGGTCCATTTTTCGTACACCATTCCAAACGATTTATGAAACTTGGACAGTGTCACAAATTTCCATGACATTTACCATTTCCATGATTTTTTTCTGTTTGGGTGCATTTGCGGCAGGCAATCTGTCCAAAAAGATACAGCCGAGAAACATTTTGTGGACGGCGGCAATATTGCTGTTGGTCGGCTTTGTGGGCGTTTCTTTTTTGGATACGGAAAATGCCAAAAGCAGTTTATATTTGTTATATCTGCTTTATGGTGTTTTGGGTGGCAGTGGTGTCGGCATGGGATACAATATCATTATCAGTACCATAAACAAGCATTTTGTCGACAGAGCCGGTTTGGCATCTGGCATGATGCTGTTGGGGTTTGGCTTGGGCGGCATTGTGCTGGGCGGTATTGTCAATATGATGATTGCAAAAATCGGCATTTTTACGACATTTCGTATATTGGGCATCAGCATTGCCGTTGTGTTGTTGGTCGGTGCTTGCTGGATACGCCCACCCATGACACAAATACAGAATACAAAAGCAAAAGAGATTGCAGATGTTGCAGGATATACAGCAAGTGAAATGATAAAACAAAAAACATTTTGGATATTTGTCATATGGACGGTATTGTTAAACTCTGCCAGCTTGTTGGTCATCAATAGTGCCGCTTCGATTGCGACAGCATTTGGTATACCGGCAGTGATGGGATTGATGGTTTCTCTGTTTAACGGCATTGGGCGTGTCTTGCATGGTGCGTTTTTTGACAGATACAGAGAGAAAAAATCCATATGGTTGAACAACTTTTTTGTGGTGTTGGCAGGTGTTTTTTTAACGTGCGGGGCAATGTTTGAAATGGTAGCGTTTATTTTGTTGGGGCTGGTATGCAGCGGGCTTGGATATGGTGGCACACCGACATTGTCATCAGCCGTCATACTCCATCGCTTTGGGGAAAAGAATTTTGCGGTCAATTTCAGTATTGCGAACTTTTCCTTGATTCCGGCAGCAATCATCGGGCCCATGATTTCCAGTGCGTTGATTGAAAAATCAGGTGGTGCATACAACAGTACTTTTTTGATGATTATTATACTTGCGGTCATTGCATTGGTTCTGAGAAGTTTTTTGAGAGAAGACGTGCAAACATAAAACGCTATATCATATAAAAAGGCAACAAACCGGAGAAATCTTTTGCATATACAAGGGTTTTTCGGTTTGTTCTTTTTTATGGAGGATAGGAGGGTATCGTATGACAATCAAACGTGTGTCCATGAAAGAACAGGTTTATGAAATAATCAAAAAAAGAATTTTGTCGGGCGAATATGCATTGGGTGAACCCATTAACATTGTCCATCTGACGCAGGAGTTCGGTGTGAGCAATACACCCATTCGGGAGGCACTTTCCCAGTTGGAAACAGAATGGCTGATTACGGTGAAATCCAATAAAAAATACCATGTGACAGAATTAAATCAAAAAAATATAGATGACCTCTGTACAGTCGTGCTGATTCACTTGTTGGGGGCATTTCGCATTTGTTGCGACAATGAAAAGATACCATTGCTCCTATCCATGTTACGGGAGGCATTTGAAAAACAACAACTGTTATATGATACGGCAGTCAGCAATGACTATGTTTGTGCATCATTGGCGTTTGAACGCTCTTTTATTTTGGCGGCGGATAACCCCATGTTGGAGCGTACATTTGACGTGATGATGACGATATTGACATTATCCATCACGTATGACCAGATTTCAAACAGAGAACGCAATATTGCAGAACATCGGGAAATTTTGGCAACATTGGAGTCGGGTGATATCAAAAAAACAAAAGCATTGTTGCGAAACCACTATAATAAACATATAGAATTGCTGACTTGAAAATTGCGATAAGAAGGTGTATCAATAGTCTAAATCTAAATAAATATAGATATAGACTATTTTTTGTTTCGATGATATGTATATCTTAGTCCATGCAAAGTATGTGTGGGGCAATTTCGATGGTGCATTTTTGTGCATAAATTTGACAGGAAAATGATGAAAAAAGTTCACTGTATAGGGTTGTATATTGACTTTTTATGACAATATATGTTATGATATAAAAAATATGGAAAATTATTTTGGCAAAATGTGCTTTATTTGTTGTAAAATATAAACCAAAAAATGCAAAATATCATAAATAAACCAGTTGCTATCTAAAATAAAATGATTTTTCGTACCATTCAAAAAAACACATAAAACAACATTTATTTTAGATACCAAAGAAATCCGAATTCTTTTGTATTTTCTATTTGATGATGTATGCAATTCTATTTTTTTTTCAATATATATGAAAACGGCACAAAACAAGACACACCATGCGATGGCGTATGTGTGTTGTTATGCTATCTAAAAACAAAGAGTATCAAAATCACGAACATACAACCATATCATACACATATCAAATTTGTGTGATAGGGTTTGTATTGATAAAATCATTCACAAAACATAAAGAAGAGAGAGGAAGAGCAGATTGTTATGAAAAACTTAAAAGTAAAGTACAAATTATGGTTGGCTTTTGGTAGTATCCTTTTGTTGACAATAGTGATTTCTATTTTATCAATATCCGGCTTAACACAAATCAAAGGAGAAGCCGATGCCATTGTAAACAAAAGTTTGACCAATACAGAATATGTTTGGGAATTAAGACGAAACATGATGTCTGAAACAAGACTGCATTTGTTGGCATTGGAAGAAGAAAATGAAACAACCATGAACCAATATATCGAAGAAGCATTGGAAGAATTGGAAAAAAACAAACAAATTATAGAAAGATATAAACAGAATTATCGTGTGGAAAAAAGCAAAATTGATGCTTTGGAAGATACATTGGCTCGTCAACAACAATATCGTGACCAATTTGTGTCTTTGATGCACCAAAACACACCAGAATCCAAAATAGAAGCAAAAAAAATATTTATGAATAATTTTTATCCCATTTTAAGCGAACAAGGCGATATTTTGTTACAAATCAGTAATGAACAAACAGAGTTGACAAACAACCAAATTGGACGCATTACAAAAGTATACCATGCGATTGTTACTGTTGTTGCGGTTTTCATTGTTGCAACATTGTTGATTAGTTTGATTATGATTTCAAAATTGTCAAAAGCCGTTTTGGTACCGTTGCGTGAAATTGAAGATGCAACCACTGCATTGGCAAACGGGGATTTCAGTATTGAGATTTGTTACGAAAGCAAAGATGAATTTGGTAAAACCTGCCAAGATATACAAGCAAGTTTCATGGAATTGAAACGTATCATTCACAGCACCGCACAAGCATTGGAACAAATTGCAGATGGTGATTTTACCACATTGCCGGAAATGAATTTCCCCGGTGAAATGAAACAAATTGAAGATGCAGCAACAGCATTGCTGCAAAAAATGAATGAATTTTTCCAAGAAATCAAAGGCTCTGCAACACAAATCAATGCAGGTTCCGAACAAGTATCCTCTGGGGCACAGGCATTGGCACAAGGTGCAACCGAACAGGCAAGCAGTTTGGAAGAATTGTCTGCATCTATCACAGAAATTTCCAATAATGTTAATGTCAATGCAACCAATTCCAAAAAAGCAAATGAACTTGCGGCATTGTCCGGTGAAGTGGCACAGGCAACATTGCGGGATATGGAGGAAATGTTGTCTGCAATGAGTAAAATTTCCAGTTCTGCTGAAAATATCGAAAAAGTGATTAAAGTCATTGATGATATTACATTCCAGACAAATATTTTGTCATTGAATGCCGCTGTGGAAGCCGCAAGAGCAGGCAGTGCAGGCAAAGGCTTTGCGGTGGTGGCAGATGAAGTCAGAAATCTGGCACAAAAATCTTCTGAGTCTGCAAAAGAAATTACAACATTGATTGAAGATGCTATTTCATCTGTCAGCCAAGGGGAAACCATTGCACGCAAAACAAGCGAAGCATTCAATGGCTTGGCAGAAAAAATTGAAAATGTGATTTCTACCATCAATCAGATTGCAGTGGCATCAGAAGAGCAGGCAAGCAGTATCAAACAAGTCACCATCGGTGTGGAACAGATTTCTTGTGTTGTACAGACCAACTCGGCAACAAGTGAAGAAAGTGCTGCTGCCAGTGAACAACTTTCCGGTCAGGCAAATATGTTGAATGCTTTGGTTGGTCAGTTTAAAATCAGCGGAGACTCTGAATATGGTGCCTCTACACCTGCATATGTTCCGAATATGCAACCGATATATCAGGCAAAATCAGATGATTTCGATACATACCAAAATTTTGATAAATACTAAAATAAAGATAAAAAGCACAGAATGGATATTCTGTGCTTTTTGTGTTTATTGGCTTAACAAAACTGCCATATGTGCCAAAGAAGAGCTTTCATTGTGAAAGAATAAATCGTTTAATGATGTTTGTGTGTCAGGACTATGTAATAAACCTCTAGCGATAAATAATATACCTTCGAACAATAAGTCTTTTTGATTTGGCACGATTTCTCTGCAACTGGTAATGGCTATAAAACGAAGTAAGCTGTATACGTTGCAGAAATTTACATAATTTTTCCATAATGCTTCCTTTGTATCTAAATTCGGCAATCGTCTATCAAAGAAAATAGCAACTGCCAAATTCTCAAAGAAATATTCCATATCACCAAATATATGATGAAAATTTTCCTTGGATTGATGATATAATACAATATTCGTGGAAATATTATAGAAAGTGTTTTGAGAATCCGGTGTATCTGTCAACTCTTTTTTATGTTCTGTATGCACATCGTCGGAAGAATTTGACGGTGTGTTTGTTTTTTGTATTTTCAGCAAAAAGTCAGTTAAAAGTTTTGCACGATAATCGTTTAATGCTTTATCGGATATAGACATATCATAAGACATCATTGTTTTTATATTCTGTAAAAGAAATGTAGCTGAAAAATCTTCTTTTTCATTGATAAAACTAGCAGCTATTTCAACAATATTGGGTTGTGTAAGTATTGCCTGCGTTTCTGTATACCATTTTGGGATATTTTGCGTTTCTGTAGGAAACTTTTGAAAGAAAAATCCCATCAGAAATATACGTTGTGCTATCGGAAAGCGTCTATCTTGTAATATATCAATGCATAAAGAGCGGATTTCATGAAAATAAAGATTAGGGGAATCCATACTTAATTCTCCGTTTCTGCAATCTTGTTTCGGTAATTCCTCTACGCTGAAGTCAATGCCTTCCGGTAAGTTCCACAAAAGTTCCAATACGGCTTCACAGGCAATGGAAAGCGATTGTTCCATAAAACCGGAGGAAGAGTAATTTTTATTTCGTGGAAACGATTGACATACATCTGGTAAAGCTTGATAGCCACATTCCATTTGCAACCGACAAAGATGGTCTTCTGTCAACATAGGACAGAATCCATTTGCATTACAACGTAGTTCAGCATACATATTTTCTGTAGGCGTTTTTTTGATTTTACGAAGTGCTTGTTTGAGTTGTTGGTTCAAAAGTTCAGAACCATGTTGGTCATGCACTTTTAAGTAATCTTTTCGATTCATTGTAATTTTCCAACCTGCACAACAGGTAAATTTACAATCTTGTGCCAAACATTGGAAATCATCATAATATGCAGGACGCAGACTATGTATGATGTTAATGTTTTTTTTATTTTGTGATGCAGTCTGTTCATGTTTCATATTCGTACAACCTTTCTATTTTATGGATAATATGGATAATTTTATTCTATCATAAAGTGCTGTTTTTATCAATCCATGTCATAAAATGATGAAAAAACTACTTGTATTCTCATATCACGTATGATAAAATAACGAAATTTTCTAAGCTTATATAAGTTCATAATTGGGTGAATGTATCTACAAACTACCGGAATCGTTTTGCTATAAGTCAAAGAGATTTTCGATGGACATGGCAAACGATTACGGTTTTTTTATGTGTAAGGAGGAGAGGGAATGGCAGAAAACAAAATATTGGGTACAGAAAAGATATCAAAGTTATGATTACGCTTTTCTGTGCCTTGTGTGCTGGGGCTATTGGTGAGTGCATTCTATAACATTGTAGACCAGATTTTTATTGGAAACAGCAGTCTTGGGTATTTGGGCAATGCTGCCACAGGGATTATTTGTATTGCCAATGCGTGTGCATGGTGTGTGGGGGATGGAGCAGCGGCATTTTTGAGCATTTGTGCGGGCAGAGAGGACCATGAAAGTACACACAAGTGTATTTGGACGGGACTTACCAGTATGTTTTTGATTAGTGTGATTTTGATGGTGATTTGCTTGTTATTGCAAAAGCTGTTGATGCTGGTGTTTGGGGCATCGGAGCAGACATTGAACATGGCTTTGGATTATTTTCAAATCATTGTGTTATGTTTCCCATGTTATTTGCTCATCAATGTGATGATTTCTGTTTGAATACATCTTGTGGCAAAGAACAGGCTGCAAAAATGATTTTGGTATATCTGGAAAACAGAGGTATGGAATCAAAAAAATCCTATTTACCAAATAGAAAACCATTTGATACATAGGATTTTCAGCAATAGTATGCTTGATTTTTATATGACTAAGATTGCCCCATGTGCTGAAACGATGCGTTTATGATAAAATTATTGTACCTTTTCGATTTTTGTTGCCACCAATGTTGCATCAATATCGTCCAATTCGCCACCGGTGTATGTAACAGTTACTTTATCGCCTTCGTTTGGTTCGCAGGTGATACCGTCTAAGTTGAAGATGTAAGCGTTTTTGCCATCTTCGGAATTTACAACAATCATGAAATCTTTCTTTTCGTCAATCACACCTGTGAATGTTGCTTCGCCTGTGCCGTTGTCTTTGGAAGAACCGCAAGCGGGCAAAATTGCAAATAAACAAAGCGTGGTCAATAATACCAATATAATTTTTTTCATGTTTTTTACCTCCAATAAAAATGATATTCGCCATATAAAACAGGGGTAATCCTCTTCGTTAAAATGGATAATACTATGACGCCAATACATTTGTCAAGTAGTGAAATATGGTCATCATATAATCTTAATAAAAACGTAAAAATATACAGAAAAACGTAAAAAATACAGTATGAAAAATGCAACTATCCTATCAATATGCGTGGCATTTTTGTTTTATGCATCTGGGAATATCCTATCCAAACATTTTTGAAAACGTTCCTGTTTTTCCAATGCGGTTTGCCATCTGGGGTCCCATGTGCTATGCATATTGCGTGTGTTGTCAACCACGGAAATATAAGAAAATTGTTTGAACTGTGATATCAGCCACTTTGGATTTCCGGCATCATCAAACAGTATCGCAGAGAAATCATTTTGAAAGTGGAGTGTGCCTGTTGCAATCTCTGTGCCATCTAGTGTGATACTACCGTCAAATATATCATCTTTCCAGAAGAATTGATGGTATACACCCGAAATGTGTACCACAGATAGTGCATTTGTTTTTGCATCAGAGCAAGACAATGTTTTGTCAATGGTATAGTTTCGTGGGGCAAAAGAAATAAAAAAGCAAATCAGAACCAAGACCAAACAAATCACGCCTATTTTTTTGATATACATCATCAATGCCTCCCTTCTGTAAGGATAGTATAACACAGTATGGGATAGTATGACAAAATACTTGCCTTTTTTTGGCGTTTCCGATACAATAAACCATACAGAACGATAATGAAAGTGAGGACGAGAATATGGACGTAACAAGTTTTGGGATTGACCATACTGTGTTGTTGAGAGGGATTTATGTATCCAGACAGGACACCGTAGGTGACGGTGTTTTGACAACATTTGATATTCGCATGAAAGAACCCAATCGTGAAATGGTGATGGATACGGCTGTCATGCATACCTTAGAGCATTTGATGGCAACATTTTTCCGTGCGAATGAAACATGGGCAGAAAAAACCATTTATATCGGGCCTATGGGCTGTCGCACCGGTATGTATGCCATTTTCAAAGGCGATTTGACATCTGCCGATATTGCAGACATCATGAAAGACTGCTATCAATATATCGCAACATTCAACGGTGAAATTCCTGCGGCAAAAGCGGAAATGTGCGGCAATTACTTAGACCACAATCTGGAAATTACAAAAATCGAATGTCAGAAATTTTTGACAGAGGTATTGGAACAGCTCACAGAAGCCAATATGGTATATCCCAAACAAAAATAACACACCAAAACCAAGTACAGACGTTGTACTTGGTTTTTTTGTATCGCAAAAAAGTGGTTGGGAAATGATAATGGATATTGATGTTTGCTATCAAAAATTACAATAGCACAAAGAAAATGCCAAAAATGCAAGTTTTATATAAATATGCAATTAAAAAATCAAAATCAAGTGAGATAAACAATATTATTTGATATTTTTGCATAAAATATGTATTTGACAACAAAGGTTAGATATATTATAATCTGATTGCTTTTGAATAGTAAATCAATTTTATTTATATATAAGGAGGATTTTGCAATATGCTGACTTCGATTGTGGGAATTAACTGGGGAGATGAAGGCAAAGGGCGTATGGTGGACTTGCTTTCTCAGGAATATGATGTGGTTTGCCGTTACCAAGGGGGCAACAATGCAGGGCATACCGTCATCAATCATTTAGGAAAATTTGTATTGAATTTGTTGCCATCGGGCATATTGCGGGAAGATGTGGTCAATGTGATGGGCAACGGTATGGTGATTGATTTGGAACATTTGCATGGCGAAATCAAGCGTTTGCAAGATGCAGGTGTCAAAATCACACCGCAAAATCTGAAAATCAGCGATAAAGCAGTCATTTGTATGCCATACCATCGTTTGCTGGATTGTTTGGAGGAGGACCGCTTGGGTGATGCCAAATATGGCTCTACCAGACGTGGGATTTCCCCTGTGTATGGCGACAAATATATGAAAAAAGCAATCCGTATGGGGGATTTGCTTTATCCCGCTGTGTATCGCAAAAGCCTGAAAAACCTGTTATCCTATAAAAATATGCTGATTGCAAACGTATACCATGCAACAGCAGTATCTTATGAGGAAATGTTGGCATGGTTGGACAAATACGCACAGGAATTTCAACCATATATCGTGGATACAGGCTTGTATCTAAACCAAGCGGCACAAGCAGGCAAAAAAATTATGTTCGAGGCACAGCTTGGGGCATTAAGAGATGTTGATTTTGGGATTTACCCCTTTACTTCTTCTTCTCCGACCATTGCGGCATATGCCCCCATTGGTGCAGGTGTGCCAAATTTGCAGTTAAACGAAGTCATTGGGATTATGAAAGCATATTCCAGTTGTGTGGGCGAAGGGCCTTTTACCTGTGAAAGTTTTGGGGCAGAAGCGGAAGCATTGCGAGAAGCCGGCGGAGAATATGGTGCGGCAACCGGTCGCCCACGTCGTGTAGGGCCGTTTGATGTGGTGGCATCTCGTTATGGTGTGCGTGTGCAGGGTTGTTCTGCATTGGCGTTGACCAAAATGGACGTATTGTCTTATATGGAACAAATCCCTGTTTGCACAAAATACGAATTGGACGGCAAACAGATAGATGCATTTCCATATCCAACCGTATTGGAACAGGCAAAACCTGTCATCGAGTATTTGGAGGGGTGGCAGTGCGATATCAGCCATTGTCGCAAAAAAGAAGATTTGCCAACACAGGCATTGGAGTATATTGCCTATTTGGAACAGGCTGTCGGTTGCCGTATCCAGTATGTTTCTGTTGGGGCAGAACGTGATGCGTATATCAAAATGTATGATTAAAAGAACAATGAAACACTCTGTTTGATGAAAACAGGGTGTTTTTTTATGTTTGGCTGGTCAATATGGTTCTTTTGATATAAAATGGAATAAAAATACGTTTTTTGGAGGGATACCATGTCAATTCCGAAATATCATGAAATGTATCGTGTGTTTTTATCGTGCTTGGCAGATGAACAGATACATAGCATGAAAGAAATCAGAGCAGATATTGCAGGTACATTACAATTACAAAAAACAGACCTTGCGGAAGTGTTGCAAAGTGGAAAAAATGTTTTTGCAGACCGTGTGAATTGGACTGCTACCTATTTGAAAAAAGCGGGCTTGGTGGAAAGTCCCAAAAGAGGTATGGTTTCCATAACAAAAGAAGGTTTGAACGTTTTACAAAATCCAATGATTGAAATTGATAATACATATTTATTAAAGTATAAAAGCTTTCAGGCGTTTGTGCGCAAAGAGCAAAAGCAAAATACAGTACCTGCTGTGTTATCGGAAGAAACGCCGGAAGATGCCTTGGAACAGGCATATCAAAAAATGCATATACAGTTGGCAGATGATTTGCTGAGAGAAGTGATGGATTTGTCAGCGATTGCTTTTGAAAAAATGGTCATTGACTTGTTATTGAAAATGGGATATGGCACGTTTCCGGAGGCAGGAAGCACCACAAAGGCAAGCAATGACGAAGGCATTGATGGTGTCATTATGGAGGATAAATTGGGTTTTAATCTGATTTATATACAGGCAAAAAAATGGGATTTGGAAAGTACGGTTAGTCGTCCGCAGATACAAGCCTTTGTGGGGGCGATTGCAGGCAAAAATGGCAAAGGCTTGTTTGTCACCACGGCAAAATTTTCAAAACAGGCAATCGAATATGCCAAAAAACAGCATATCATTTTGGTTGATGGCAAAAAGCTAGCAGATTTGATGATAGAATATCAATTTGGTGTCAGCGAGAAAAAGGTGTTTTCCATCAAAGCCATTGATACAGATGTATGGAACGAATATCAGGAACTATAACAAAAACCACGTCCATGTGACGTGGTTTTTTGCAAGAGCAGATTAAGCATTTTCGTCTGTATCTGCGTCTTGTTCCATTTTATTTTTATGCGTTTGATACATTTTTGCAGTCAGTGTCAGCAGAACCAAACAAGAGATGCTAACAAACAGTAGCATAAACAAAAAAGTAGCAATAGAACCAAACAGATTATGGTAATTGCGATAACTGATGATAAAGTAAATCAATCCGGATACAGTACCTGCAAATCCACTAAGCAGGAAATTTGTTTTGAAATTTGGTTTTAGTCTGCGGTCCCAAATACCGTTTCGGATACAATCTATCACCAAGTAGATACACAGTGCAAAAAAAACAAGATATTCCCCCATCAAATTTTGAAAACTGTTATGTCCCAAAAGCATTTGCAGTATGATGGTTGCCAACAGCCCCCAATAGGCAAGCCAACAGCCTCTGTGTTCGATTTTGAGTAGTTTCAATTCTTGCATTTCATCGAGATTATTCTTCTTCTTCATCATGTTCGTCCTCCCAAAATAAATCGTCTAATCTTTTTTCCAATGCCCAGCATATTTTACGACATAATTTGATGGTGGGATTGTATTCTCCTTTTTCGATGGCATTGATGGTTTGGCGGGATACCCCCACTGCTTGTGCAAGTTGTTTTTGTGTCATATCTTTTTCGGCTCGTGCAATTTTGATGGCAAGATTTTTTGGCATAATCAAAATCTCCTTTCCTTGTTTTTGATTTTAATATATATTGGATAAAAAGTCAAGTATATATTACTTAAATAAATATAAATTTTACTTTTACAAACAAAAAAAGAGCAATATCACAGGGATACTGCTCTGTTTTGTTTAATTTTTCTTTTTGTTTTCTTTTTTGGCAATTTCGATATGCACACGTTTGTTTTTGATTTTGCAATGTTTCATGCTATACAAAATATCTTTGACATATTCTGCGGGTACATCGACAAATGTGTAATTATCGAACAAATCAATCGCACCCAATGCTTTGCCGGGGACACCTGCTTCGTTGGCAATCGCTCCGACAATGTCTTTGGTACGGATTTTGTTTTTCTTACCTGCATTGATGAACATACGCACCATTTTGTCGCCGTTGCCACCGTATAGTTGTGTGCCGTCGCAGTTGATGTCGTCCATGATGTCCAGGTCATCGGTACGCACATCGGCAAGATGTTGTTTTAACAACGCTGCGGCAATGTCCATGGCGGTGTAATCGTCTTCAATCAATGTTTCCACCAGATTGATATATTTTGTCAAATGTCCTTCCTGTATGGTGTCTTTGATTTTATCCAAGAAGATATTTGTTTTCATTTCTTCCACATCGCTGAGTGTGGGCAGTTTTTGCTGTACGATTTTTGTTTTGGTGTAACGCATGATATCACGCAGTTTGTAAATATCTTTGCCGACACAGAATGTAAATGCTTTGCCGGTTCTGCCTGCACGTCCGGTTCTGCCGATACGGTGCACATAATATTCTTCGTCCTGTGGTACATCGTAGTTGAATACGATATCCACATCGTCTACGTCAATCCCTCTTGCAGCAACATCGGTTGCAACCAAAATTTCAATCGTACCGTTACGGAATTTTTGCATGACTTTATCTCTTTGTGCCTGTTTCAGGTCACCATGCAAGCCCTCTGCAAAATAGCCACGTCCCTGCAACAATTCCACCAAATCGTCCACTCTTTTTTTGGTGTTGCAGAACACCATTGCCAAGTTTGGCATATATACATCAATGATACGAGTCAAACCTTCGAGTTTTGTTTTTTCTTTGACATCAAAATAGTATTGTTCGATGTTTGGGACAGTCAATTCTTTTCTGACGATTTTGACAAATTCGGGTTCTTTCAGGAAACGTTTTGTAATGTCCAAAATTTCGGGAGATAATGTTGCGGAGAACAATAATGTCTGATGGTTTTCGGGGATTTTGACCAATATGGTTTCGATATCTTCCCGAAAGCCCATATCCAGCATTTCGTCCGCTTCGTCCAAAATCATCATTTGCACGGTTTCCATTTTCAATGTGCGACGACGCATATGGTCCATCACACGACCGGGCGTACCGATGACGATTTGTGCCCCTTTTTTGAGTGCCAAAATCTGGCGGTCGATGGGTTGTCCCCCGTAAATGGGTACGACACGCACATTTTCTTTGTATTTCAATAATTTGCGGAATTCTTCGCTGACCTGAATGGCAAGCTCTCTGGTGGGGCAGAGAATGAGTGCCTGCAAACGGCGGTCGTCCGGATTGATTTTTTCCAAACAAGGGATACCGAATGCGGCTGTTTTGCCGGTACCGGTTTGCGATTGTCCAATGATGTCTTTGCCTGCTTTGACAAGCGGAATGGCTTGTGCCTGAATGGGTGTGGCTTCTTCAAAGCCCATATCCAAAACCGCCTGACAAATTTCGGGCGATAATTGCATATCTTCAAATTTCAGATGTTCCATATATCAGATATTCCTTTCTGTTTTGTTGTGCTATACGATACTGCAATCCATATGTTTTATGGATTGTATGGTGATTCTGAGTAAAAACCTGTAAGTGGATATTATAGCAGACAAAACAAAAAAGAGCAAGAAAAATAAATGCAGAATGTGCTTGACTTTTGTTTGTATTATGGTACAATGTAGCTATTCAAGCAAAAAGGCTTTGAAGATGCAAAGTAAACAAACAGACTGCCGCAGAGAGAAAACGTCATCGGCTGAAAGCGTTTTTGGTGTATGCAATTTGTTGAAGTTCTCATCTGAGCCGATTTTCTGAACCGTTTTGCAGTAGGGAAATCCGTTTCATGCACGTTACGCATCAGAGTGCCTGTGTTTGCAGGAATTTGGGTGGTACCACGGAAGTCTTTCGTCCCGATTTTGGGAAGAAGGGCTATTTTTTTTGTTATGAAATCGAAAAAGGAGAGGAAACAGCATGAAAGAAAAATTGAAAGCCATTCATGACCAAGCGATGGCAGCATTTCAAGCAGCAACACAAATCAAAGAAATTGATGATTTGAAAGTAAAATATTTGGGTAAAAAAGGCGAATTGACTGCCATTTTGAAAGAAATGGGGAAATTGTCAAAAGAAGAACGCCCCATCATTGGGCAGTTGGCTAACGAAGTCCGTGAGGACTTGGAACAGGCATTGGAAGAAGCCAAAAAAAGCCTGCATACCAAAGCGTTGGCAAAACAGTTGCAGGAAGAAAAAATTGACGTAACCATGCCCGGCAGACCAAAAGCGGAAGGGCATAAACACCCAATGAGCATTGTCATTGATGAAATTTGTGATATTTTCATGGGTATGGGCTATGAAGTGGTGGAAGGCCCGGAAGTGGAAAAAGATTACTACAACTTTGAGGCATTGAATATCCCTGCAAACCACCCCGCAAAAGATGAACAGGATACCTTCTACATCAATGCGGATATTTTGCTCAGAACACAAACTTCTCCTGTGCAAGTGCGTACCATGGAAAAAGGCAAACTGCCTATCCGTATTGTTTGCCCCGGTGCGGTATACCGTTCCGACGAAGTGGACGCAACCCATTCTCCTGTGTTCCACCAGTTGGAAGGTTTGGTAGTTGACAAAAACGTGACTATGGGTGACTTGAAAGGTGCTTTGGCAGTATTTGCAAAAGAATTGTTCGGCGAAGATACAAAAGTACGTTTCCGCCCCCACCATTTCCCGTTCACAGAACCCAGTGCGGAAATGGACGTAACCTGTTTTGCCTGCGGTGGGGAAGGCTGTCGTGTGTGTAAAGGCGAGGGATATATTGAACTGCTGGGCTGTGGCATGGTACACCCCAAAGTGTTGCAGATGAGCGGCATCGACCCCGAGGAATACAGCGGTTTTGCATTCGGTATGGGATTGGAACGTGTGGCAATGCAAAGATACGGCATCACAGACCTGCGTTTGCTGTTTGAAAATGATATGAAATTCTTGAAACAATTTTAATGTTGATTGAGATAAAGAAAGGAGAATATCCGTTATGAATATACCAATGTCCGGATTGAAAGCCTATGTGGATATCACTGTACCCATGCACGAATTTGTGGAAGATATCACATTGACAGGCTCTAAGGTAGAAAGTGTGACCTCTATGGGGGCAGAATTGAAAAATATTGTGACAGGGCATATCAAAGCCATTGAAAAACACCCCGATGCAGATAAATTGGTGGTTTGCCAAATTGATGTGGGCAGCGGCAAAGATTTGACTATCGTCACAGGGGCAAAAAATGTCAAAGTGGGGGATTATGTACCCGTTGCTTTGGATAACTCTGTGATTGCAGGCGGCAAAGAGATTCACACAGGCAAATTGAGAGGTGTGGTTTCCGAGGGTATGCTTTGCTCTGTGGAAGAATTGGGCTGTGACAGAAACGATTTCCCCGAAGCACCCGAGAACGGCATTTATATTTTCCCAGAACCCGTTGCTTTGGGCATGGACATCACAGAAGTGTTGGATTTGAAAGAAGATGTTGTGGAATTTGAAATCACTTCCAACCGTCCCGACTGTTTCAGCATATTGGGCATTGCCAGAGAAGCGGCGGCAACATACAAAACAGAATTGCACTATCCCGAAATTGAGGTAGAGGAACGTGCGGGCGGCAACATTGCGGATTTGGTTTCCGTATCCATCGAAAATACAGACCTCTGCCCACGTTATGTGGCAAGAGCCGTAAAAAATGTCAAAATTGCCCCTTCTCCTCGTTGGATGAGAAAAAGATTGCGTGCGGCAGGTATCCGTCCGGTCAACAATATTGTGGATATCACAAATTATGTGATGCTGGAAATGGGACAACCCATGCACGCATTCGACATCGAAACCATCAAAGACAGAAACATCATTGTCCGTAACGCAAAAGAAGGCGAAAAAATTACAACATTGGACGGTGTGGAACGTACATTGGACAGCTCCATGCTGGTGATTGCCGATACAGAAAAAGCCGTTGCCGTTGCCGGTGTGATGGGTGGCGAAAATTCCAAAATTTCCGAACAGGCAGAAGCCATTTTGTTTGAGTCTGCAAACTTCGATGGGCCAAACGTGCGTATCACAGCCAAAAAAATCGGTTTGCGTACCGATGCGTCCAGTAAATTTGAAAAAGGATTAGACCCTAATCTGGCTTTGGAGGCAGTCAACAGAGCTGCACAGCTTGTGGAAGAATTGGGCATCGGTGAAGTGGTCAAAGGTGTGGTGGACTGCTATCCGAACAAAAGAGAAAGTTGGACATTGTCCTATGCTCCTGCATGGATTAACAAGTTCTTGGGTACTGATATTTCCGAACAGGAAATGCAGGAAATTTTTGAAAGAATTGGATTGCAGGTAGACCCTGTTAACCATGTGGTGACTGTGCCCACATTCCGCCCCGACTTGGAAGCACAGGCAGATTTGGCAGAAGAAATTGCCCGTTTCTACGGCTACGACAAAATCGAGCCAACATTGGCAACCGGTACGCCAACCGTAGGCAAAAAGACATATGCACAAAACATTACCGCATTGGTGAAAAACACCATGATTGCAGAAGGTCTTTGCGAAGCGATGACATATAGCTTTGAAAGCCCCAAAGTGTTTGACAAACTGCTCATTCCCGCAGACGATACCCTGCGTCAGACAGTGACTATTTCCAATCCTTTGGGCGAAGATTTCAGCGTGATGCGTACCGTACCATGCAACGGCATTTTGAATGCTTTGGCAACCAATTACAACAGAAGAAACGAAAGTGCAGGCTTGTTTGAAGTGGCAAAAATTTATTTGCCAAAAGCATTGCCTGTGACAGAATTACCAGACGAAATCCCCACATTGACCATCGGTATGTATGGCGATATGGATTTCTATGATTTGAAAGGGATTGCAGAGCATATGATGCGTGTGCTGGGTATGAGCGAAAAAGTGGAATATACCACAGAAACCACATTGCCGTTCATGCACCCCGGTAGAACCGCAAAAGTGACCGTAGACGGCAAAATGGCAGGATATTTGGGGGAAATACACCCTACGGTGGCAAAAAATTACGGCATTGGCACAAAAGCATATTTGGCAGTGTTCTATATGGAAACATTGATTGCAAATGCAAGCCTTGTCAATGTATATCAACCGTTGCCGAAATTCCCTGCCATCACAAGAGATATTGCCATGTTGGTAAAAGAAGATATTACCGTCAAACAGATTGCAGATGAAATCCGCAAAAATGGCGGTGCATATCTGGAAGAAGTGAAACTGTTTGACGTATACCAAGGTGAACAGATTGAAAGCGGATATAAATCTGTGGCATATTCCATCTCTTTCCGCAGTGCAGAGCGTACATTGGCAGAGGCAGATGTGACAGAGGCAATGCAAGCCATTTTGGACGGTTTGGCAAAAGAATTGCAAGCACAGTTGCGTGACAAATAATGGATTTGATATAAAACCATATCATATCAAAAGCAGTGGAGCAGATATCTGTGCCACTGCTTTTTTGTTGTATTTTATAAAAATACAAATATTGTAAAATATACAAGGTATCAAACAAAATATACCGCTATTTTCCAATATTTCTATATAAAAAGAACAGTGTTTTGATTTGAAAATAAAGTCATTTTGTATAAAACAGAAAAAAAGACATAATCTGACACTTTATCTTGTATCTATGCAGAATGTGCCGTATAATAAAAAAGCATTACGGGAAGGGAAGGGTTCGATATCTGTTTATGGGACAGGTGTCGAATTTTTTTGATAGAACAAAATAAAATGTAAGGAGGTATCATTTTGGATTTTGGAACAATTCCGTTTATGATATGGTTTTTACCTGTTTTTTTATGCATATATGTTATAGTGCGTCCATATTATGGAAAAAAAACGGTTTTGATACTTGGCAGTATTTTCTTTTACGGAATTTCTTACATAAAATGGTTGCCACTGCTGTTGATTTTGACATTGTTGGCAATTTGGGGTGCATTTTGTGTGCGGAAATGGGGCAAACCGCAACTGGTGATATGGGTATCGGTGTTTGTGGGGATTTTGGTTTTGAACAAACTGTCAAAACATTTGATGCCGGGGATTAGTTTTTTTGTGTTTACGGCATTATCCCTGTTGTTCGATTGTTACCGCAAACAGGTGTCGGGAAAAGGCGTTTTGGATATGATGTCTTATCTGTTGTTTTTTCCGAAACTGTTGTCAGGGCCAATCGCAAGAATGAGCGATATGGAAACACGCACCATACAGCTTTTGGGGGAAAAGCAAAGTACGGTTTTGGCAAATTTGGAAAGTGGCATTGTTTGCTTCATCATTGGCTTGGGATACAAAATATTGCTTGCAAATCAGTTGGGTGGATTGTGGTATCAGGTGCAGACCATCGGCTTTGCCAGTGTGTCCACACAGTTGGCTTGGTTGGGTATCATCGGATACAGTTTACAGCTTTATTTTGACTTTCAGGGGTATTCTCTGATGGCGATTGGTATTGCAAAAATGTTGGGGTATACATTGCCGGAAAACTTTGACAGTCCTTATCTTTCCAAGAGTGTGTCTGAATTTTATCGCAGATGGCATATGACATTGGGCAGTTGGTTTCGGGATTATATTTATATCCCTTTGGGCGGTAGTAAAAAAGGCTTGAAACGGACGTTGTGCAATTTGGCTGTGGTGTGGGTGTTGACGGCATTGTGGCATGGTATGCACTGGAATTTTGTGTTGTGGGGTATGTTTTTATTATTTTGGATTATGCTGGAAAAAATCGGCTTACGCAAAATATTGGAAGGCATTCCGCTGTTGGGACACGCATATGTGTTGGTGCTGATTCCGTTTTCATGGGTGTTTTTCTCTTTGCACAATATGTCGGATATTGTGCAGTGTTTCCTGCGTTTGTTTGGGCAGGCAGGCGTACAGGTTGCCGCAGGGGATTACATCAAATACGGCAGTATGTATGCACCGTTTTTGATTGCGGGTATATTTTTTGCGTTTCCGTATGGAGAACGCTGGTTACGGACAAACTGTAAAAAGGGGATTTGTGTGTTGCTGTTGCTTGTGATTTTCTGGCTTGCTGTGTATGAATCGGCAATGAGTGCACAAAATCCGTTTATGTATTTTCGTTTTTGAGGTGATAAGAAATGAAAAAAAGCAAATATCCGATTATTTTGCCATTGCTTGCCTCTTTGCTTTGTGTGGAAGCCTATGGGCAGGTACTGCGTATACAAGAAACCGCTGCCAAAGATGGGCAAGTCAAGCCGGGGATTGTGTATGTTTGCCAAAAAATAGAAGATTTGCGTCATGGTACACCGGAAGATGTCCCAACATTTCATTTTACCGTGCATACGGAATCTGCAAATGCAAAAGAAGAGCCGCCACGCCAATTTGAAACGGTGGATAAGAGTTATTTTGACGATGCGGTATTTATTGGGGACTCTCGTATGGTGGGATTGCATGATTATTCCGGATTGGACAATGCAACCTATTATGCAGAAGTCGGCATGACCATATTCTCTTTGTTTGATAAGCCTGTGGCAAAATTGGCAGATGGCAGTATCGGTACAGTGGAGCAGGCACTCCAACAAAAACAATTCGGCAAAATCTATTTGATGGTGGGTATCAATGAATTGGGTACCGGTACACAGGAGCGATTTTTACAGGCATATCAAGCGGCTGTGGAACGCATACAGAGCTTGCAACCGAATGCTGTGATATTCATACAGGGGATTATGTATGTGACAGAAGAACGCTCCCAAGCAGATGCGTATATCAACAATCCCAATATTCAAGTCAGAAATAAGAATATAGCGACATTGGCAGATAATCGCAATATTTTTTATATTGATGTGAATGAAATCTATTCCGATGGCAAAGGCAATTTGTCCAAAGAATATACATTTGACAATGCCCATCTGAAAGGTGCCTGCTATGAACCATGGGTGGCATTTTTATTGGAGCATGGTATTGTAAAATAAAACAAAAAACAACCGAAAATCATTTCGGTTGTTTTTTTATTACTTGCCTAATATTTTTTCCATGTTTTTGTGGTCGCCCATAATCAAAAGGGTTTCGCCATGTTGGAATATGTGCGTGGGTTTGGGCAACGGTTCCCAATCGTCCATATGTTTGATGGCAAGGATATTGATATGAAATTGCTGTCTGACATTCAATTCCAGTATGGTTTTGCCCACCCAAGTCGATGGCAGATGTGCTTCATATACGGCACAGTTTTTGCTCAATTCGATGTAATCAAATACGTGTTGTGATGTGTAGCGTACGGCTGTCCAAGATGCCATTTGTTTTTCGGGATACACCACATCGTCAGCACCGTTTCGCAATAAAAATTTGACGTGTGCGTCACGGCTGGCACGTGCAACCACAAATTTTGCCCCGTTTTCTTTCAATAAAGAAGTGGCTTCCAATGTGCTTAAAAATTCGTCACCAATGGCAACAATGCATAAGTCAAAATTACGCACACCCAAAGATGCAATAAAATGTTCGTTTGTGCCATCGCCGATTTGTGCGTTTGTCACATAAGGCAGTACTTCATTGACACGTTCCTCGTTTGTGTCGATTGCCAACACTTCATAATGCATACTATGCAATTTATAAGCAATGTGTTTGCCAAAACGTCCTAAACCGATGAGTAATATGGATTTCATAATTTCCTCCTAAAATGTCAGCCAATGGTAATACTTTCCTGCGGGTGTTGGGAAACTTCCGGAGCGTGTGTGTTGGACACCAGATAAATGAGTGTCAAGCCACCAATACGACCAAAAAACATCAGCAATATCAATACAACATGAGAAATGTTTGATAAATGCGGGGTAATCCCCAACGACAAGCCCACAGTGGCGATTGCTGATGCCGTTTCAAACAATGCAGTCAAAAGCGGGATATCCTCTATGGCACAGATGATGACACCACCTGTCAAAAAGGATATCAGATATAATGTAAATATGGTAACTGCACGCCGTAATATTTCAACGGGAAATCTTCTGCCAAAACATTGTATATTGGTGCGATTGGCAAATACGGCACGAATACATAAAAACAATGTTGCGATTGTGGTGGTTTTGATACCGCCTGCCGTCGAACCGGAAGAACCGCCAATAATCATCAATACAATGGTAAAGAAAATGGCAGGTTCGCTCAATACGGTCAAATTGATGGTGTTAAAGCCCGCAGTACGGGGAGAAACAGCATGAAACCATGACGCAAGCACACGCTCTTTTGTGGAAGAAAATCCCCAAGTGTCTTTGCCAAATTCAAAATAGAAGAACAACAAAAACGGCAAAATCAATAAAATAACCGTTGTAATCAAAACCAATTTTGTATGCAGACGATATTCCCGAAAATGCCATGTATGGATACGGATATCGTCCCAGACAAAGAATCCAATCCCGCCTACGATAATCAGGCTGGTGATGACAGCATTCACCAGTATATTGTCGTAATACCCAAGCAAAGAAGAAAACGGTGCTTCCACACCCATCAAGTCAAACCCTGCATTGCAAAAGGCAGAAATCGAATGGAATATCCCGTACCAAATACCTTTCAAAAAGCCAAATTTTGGACAAAATACAAAAGAAAGCAATACCGCACCAATGGCTTCAATCAAAAATGTGGTACGAAATATAAAGCCTGTCAAACGGACAATCCCACCAACGTGCGGGGCAGAAATGGATTCCTGTATCAAACAACGATGTTTTAAGCCAATGCGTCTGCCGGTACAAATGACGATGGCAATGGCAATCGTGACAACACCCATACCACCAACTTGTATCAATAACAAAATCAAAAATTGTCCAAACATACTCCAATGGGTTGCGGTATCAAATACAATCAAACCTGTTACACAAGTGGCTGATGTGGCAGTGAATAACGCATCTAAAAAACCGGTCGTTGTCCCATCTTGGGAAGATATGGGCAACATCAATAAAAATGTGCCCAACAATATCATACCACCAAATCCTGCCATGATAATATGGCTAGATGAGAAAGGCTTTTCTTTCCATAACATAATGTTGTTTCCCTTTCATATTACAATTTTTTCCAAACAAATGACGCATATGATATGATAAACATATTAGCAATTTTTTTATGACGATAAAAGTTCTATATTGTATTATAACCAAGAATTGCTGTGTGTCAAGCAAAGCAAAAAAAATCAAAACCATTGTATGAAAATATTATGGAGAAAGGTTGAAAGCGGTGGTTGGGCGTGATAAAATGAAACCAACAGAAAGGAGTTTTGACACATGAAAAAATTATTGGTTGTGATAGATATGCAAAATGATTTTATAGATGGGGCGTTAGGCAGCAAAGAGGCACAAGCCATTGTGGACAATGTGGTGCAAAAAATCAAATCTTATCCCAAAGATTGCGTTTACGCCACCAGAGACACCCACCAAGCCGATTATCTGCAAACACAGGAAGGGGCATTTTTGCCTGTGGTGCATTGTGTGGAACAGACAGAGGGCTGGCAGTTTCCCGAAAAAATTGCACAGGCATTGGACGGTGCGGTTGTGGTAAACAAACCCAATTTCGGCTCTGCACAGTTGGCAGATATGCTCTATTTTGAAACCATCGGACAGGAAGAAGTGGAAATTGAATTGGTGGGGCTTTGCACAGATATTTGTGTGGTTGCAAATGCATTGCTTTTGAAAACAAGATTGCCCGAAACAAAAATCATCATAGACAGCAGTTGTTGTGCCGGTGTGACACCCGAAAGCCATGCCGCTGCATTAACCACCATGAAAATGTGTCAATGTGTCATTCAATGAGGTGCGGGATATGAGAGATGAGCGTTTGAAAAAATTGGCAGATGTGTTGGTCAATTATGCAACAGAAGTCAAAGCAGGGGACAAAGTGGCAATTTCCGGTGAAGATTGTGCAATTCCTTTTTTGAAAGCGGTGGCAAAAGCGGCAATCCAAAAGGGTGCATATATCGAATATTATATTGACGTACCCGATATTGACAAAGATTTGCTTTGTCATGGCACGCAACAACAATACGCACAACCCAACCAAAGATTTGGTGCTTGTGCAGCGTCCGATGTTTGGATTAGTGCATGGGGGAGCGAAAATGTCAAAACCATGCAGTCCGTACCTGCAGAAAACATGAAACAAAGAAGATTGGCAAATAAAGAAAACCGCAAACTGTATGCCGACCGTACCGCAAGCGGTGCTTTGCGTTGGTGCGGCACACAATTTCCCACAAACGGCGATGCACAGCAGGCAGGCATGAGTTTGGAAGAATATGAGGATTTTGTGTATGCCGCAGGATATTTGTATGAAGAAAATCCTGTTGCAAAATGGAAAGAAATTGCACAGGAACAACAAAAATGGGTGGAATATCTGAACACAAAAAAAGAATTGCATATCCTTTCTGTGGATACGGACATTCGTGTCAATATTGCAGGCAGAACATGGATAAACTGTTGCGGGAAAGAAAACTTCCCCGATGGTGAGATATTCACTTCCCCTGTGGAGGACGGTATCAACGGCTACATTACATTTTCATATCCTGCCATCATCAACGGACATGAATTCGAACAGGTGCATTTGAAAGTCGAGCAAGGACGCATCATAGAGGCGGTATGCAAAAATCCCGAACAATATGCGGATTTGCTTTCTTATATAGATACCGATGCAGGTTCCCGTTATTTTGGGGAGGTGGCAATCGGTACCAATTACGGCATACAGCGGCACACCAAAAACATACTGTTTGATGAAAAAATCGGCGGTTCTATGCATATGGCAATCGGTGAGGCGTTCCAAGAGGCGGGCGGACACAATACTTCTGCCATTCATTGGGATATGATAAACGATATGACAAAAGCGGGCAAAATTTATGCAGACGGCGAATTGTTTTATGAAAACGGCAAGTTTTTGGACGAAGTATGCAAGAAATAATAATTAGGAGATTATAAAGGAATGAAGTGTAACAAAATCATGAGTTTACTGTTGTGCAGTGCCTTGTTTTTGGGTGGTTGTGGCACAAATGCCACTGCCGAAAAACACGAGGCAACCACATTTGCCATGGACACCATCATGACATTTCAAGTCTTTGATGCCAATGGCGAGCAGATTTTGATAGATACCGAGCAGGAAATCCGCAGATTGGAGCGTTTGTTTTCTGTCACATTGGAGGACAGCGATATTGCCAAATTGAACCAAAATGCAGGCAAAGCACCTGTTGCGGTTTCGGCAGAAACGCTTGGTTTGTTGGAACAGGCGGACGAAATGCGTCTGCTGACAGAAGGCAGTTATGATATGACCATATCCCCTGTTGTGAAAGCATGGGGCTTTACAGAGGAAACACACCATGTGCCGTCACAACAAGAAATTGATGCCCTGTTGCCTTTGGTTGATGCCGATGCGGTGCAAATGGATACGCAAAACAAAACGGCATATTTGCAAAAAGAAGGTATGGCAGTTGATTTGGGCGGCATTGCAAAAGGGTATACTTCCCAGCAGGTTGCCGATTTGTTGCGGGAAAAAGGTGTATCCTCCGCTATTTTTTCATTGGGCGGCAATGTGGGGGCAGTCGGTGCAAAACCGGACGGCTCCGCTTGGAAAATTGCAGTGGAAAATCCGTTGGACAATCAGGATTATGTCGGTTTGTTGGAAGTCAAAGACAAATTTGTGGTCACTTCCGGCGGCTATCAGCGGTTTTTTGAGCAAGACGGCAAAACATACCACCATATCATTGACCCGCATAACGGATACCCCGCAGAAAACGGTCTGATTTCTGTCACCGTTGTTTCCGAAAACGGCACAAAGGCAGATGGTTTGTCTACGGCATTGTTTGTTATGGGATTGGACAAAGCACTGGATTTGTGGAAAAAAAGCGATGATTTTGAAGTCGTGTTTGTGACCGATGACGGCAGCGTCATTGCCACAGAAGGCATTGCAGATGCATTTACATTTGAAGGCAGAGATAACGACTTTACGTATGAAGTGGCAAAAAGATAACAACAGAACCATACCAAACGCTGTGGAAGATACCATGGCGTTTTTATTCCATAGAAAGAAGTGAAATCATGAAAAGAACAGAAACAAAAATAATACAAATCGGCAATTTGCAAATGGGCGGCGGCAATCCCGTTGTCATACAGTCCATGTGCAATACAGATACCAGAGATGTGGCGGCAACGGTGGCACAAATCCATGCACTCGAACAAGCGGGCTGTGAGTTGGTGCGTGTGGCAGTGCCGGATATGCAGGCGGCAGAGGCTGTGGGTGAAATTCGCAAACAAATCCATATTCCCTTGGTTGCAGACATTCATTTTGACTATCGTTTGGCACTGAAAGTTATGGATTTGGGCATTGACAAAGTGCGTATCAACCCCGGCAACATCGGCGAAGAAAGCCGCATCAAACAAGTGGTGGAAAAAGCAAAAGAAAAGAAAATCCCCATTCGTATCGGTGTCAACAGCGGCTCTTTGGAAAAAGATTTGGTGGAAAAATACGGCGGCGTGACACCACAGGGCTTGGTGGAAAGTGCATTGCGTCATGTGCGGATATTGGAAAAATATGATTTTCATGAGATTGTCGTTTCCATCAAAGCCTCAGATGTGCCGTTTTCCATAGAGGCATATCGCATTTTGGCAGAACAAATTCCCTATCCCATTCATGTGGGCATCACAGAGGCAGGGACATTGTATAGCGGTACGGTGAAATCGGCAGTTGGTATCGGTGCGATATTGGCAATGGGTATCGGGGATACCTTGCGTGTGTCTTTGACAGGCGACCCTGTGGAAGAAATCAAAGCCGCAAAAGAAATATTGAAAAGTTTGGGATTGCGGAAATTTGGGATTGAGATGATTTCCTGTCCCACTTGCGGCAGAACGCAAATCGACTTGATTTCCATTGCAAACGAAGTGGAACAACGCTGTGCCAAAAAACAAAAAGACATCAAAGTGGCAGTGATGGGCTGTGTGGTCAATGGGCCGGGCGAAGCCAAAGAGGCAGACATCGGTATCGCAGGCGGAAACGGCGTAGGCATATTGTTCAAAAAAGGCGAATGGATACGCAAAGTCGAAGAAAGCCGGCTGGTAGATGCATTGATGGAAGAAATCGAAAAAATGTAACCAAAAGGAGGGGCATGACATGACAGCAAAGAAATTTGCCGTTGTATTTGAAAATATCCCACTTTCTGCCTCTTTGTTGGACGGATTGGAAGAAACCATGGTGCGGTCGTTGCTCATTCACCAAAAAGAACGCTCGGTAGTCATTGAATTGGAAGCAGACCATATTTTGCAACCCCATATCCTGCAAAATCTGCAAACGGAGTTGTTGCAACAAATACCTGCCATACAAGAAGTGCATATTTTCCCAAAATATCGTTTTGCAGACAAGCAACCAAAAGAAATATTGGCTGATTTCTGGGAAACGATTTGCAAAAAAATTGCAAGTGCAGGCAAAATTTGCACGGGTATCATGAAAGATGCCGATTGGCAGTATACAGACGGAAAATTGCAGATATTGGTCAAACACAATATGGCGTATTATTTGGCACAAAAAAAGCTCGATGATGCGGTGGCAAGTTTGGTGCAGGAAAGTGTGGGCTTGCCGCTTGTGGTGCAGTTTAAGAATGTGCAACCCGATTTGGAAGAGCAGGCACAGTTCCAACAAAAAAAAGAAACCAAAACAGAGGAATTGCTCAGACAAATTGCAACCGCTACCCAACAGGCAGAAGAAGAAAAAACGAGTGTGGAAGCAAAAACCGTCACAGAAAGTGTTGCAAAAGGCATATTGTTTGGCAAAGAATTTTCAGGCACACCCTTGCCGATTTTGGATACCAAAATTGCAGGGGAATTTGTCAT
Organism: Anaerotignum sp.; assembly: GCA_020024455.1. Classification (GTDB taxonomy): domain Bacteria; phylum Bacillota; class Clostridia; order Lachnospirales; family Anaerotignaceae; genus Anaerotignum. The sequence goes on from JAHHTU010000012.1 coordinate 37,361, forward strand.
ATTGCAAGGCTTTGTGTTCAATGTGGAAAAAAGAGAAATCAAAGGCGAAAAATATATTGTTTCTTTTGATATTACGGATAAAACCGATTCCACCACAGTCAAGTTTTTTGTCAAAAAAGCGGTGTTTGACAACGAATTGCAAGACAAAATCAAACAAGATGCTTATTTGAAAGTGCAGGGCGATGTGCAGTTTGATAAATATGCAAAAGAAATCAACATCATGGCAAAAAATATCATGACGGCACAAGCACCACCGCCCCGTATGGACAATGCGGAACAAAAACGTGTGGAATTGCATTTGCATACACAAATGAGCAGTATGGACGGCGTCACGTCTGTGAAAACATATATCAAACGTGCCATAGACTGGGGGCATAAAGCCATTGCCATCACAGACCATGGTGTGGTGCAGGCGTTTCCCGATGCCATGAATGCTGTGGGCAAATCCGATTTGAAAGTCATTTATGGCGTGGAGGCATATTTGATTGATGATTTGGGCAATGCGGTGCTTTCCCCCAAAGGGCAGCGTTTGCAGGATACGTATGTGGTGTTTGATATTGAAACCACAGGGCTTTCCAAAGAAAAAGAAACCATCACGGAAATCGGTGCTGTGAAAGTGGCACAAGGGCAGATTGCAGAGCGTTTCAGTACATTTGTCAATCCGCAACGCCCCATATCCAAGGAGATTACGGATTTGACGGGCATTACAGACGATATGGTCAAAGATGCCCCCACCATTGCAGAGGTATTGCCGCAATTTTTGGCATTTTGCAAAGACAGCGTTTTGGTGGCACACAATGCCAATTTTGATATGGGCTTTATCCGTGTGGCGGCAGAGCGTGCAGGTATGGGAGAATTGGGGCATACAGTGGTAGACACATTGGAATTGTCCAGAGCATTACTGCCTGCATTGACAAAACACAAATTGCATATTGTGTGTGAGCATTTGGGCGTTGTGTTGGAGGGACACCACAGAGCGGTCAACGATGCAGAGGCAACTGCCGAGGTGTTTTTGAAATTTTTGGAAATGTTGGAGCAAAAAGATGTCAAAACTTTGGACGAAATCAATATTCTGGCAAGCCGTACCGTCAATTACAAAAAATTGCGTGCAAACCATGCCATCATATTGGTACAAAATGCGGTCGGGTTGCGTAACCTGTATGAATTGGTTTCCATGTCACACATTGATTATTTTTTCCGCAGACCACGTATTCCAAAAAGTAAATTGATGCAGTTTCGGGAAGGTTTGCTTGTGGGCAGTGCCTGCGAGGCAGGGGAATTGTATCGGGCATTGTTGGACGCTCAGCCGAAACAACGGATTGCCGAATTGGTGCATTTTTATGATTATTTGGAAATCCAACCGCTGGAAAACAACGCCTTTATGATTGCCTCCCCAAGGGTGGACAATATGCATTCCATGGAAGATTTGAAAGAGATGAACAGAAAAATCGTTGCACTTGGTGAAGCATATCAAAAACCTGTTGTGGCAACGTGTGACGTGCATTTTATAGACCCCGACGATGCGGTATATCGAAAAATCATCATGGCAGCAGAAGGCTTTGCCGATGCAGACAAACAACCGCCCCTGTATTATCGCACCACAGAGGAAATGTTGGCAGAGTTTGCCTATTTGGGTGAGGAAAAGGCAAAAGAGGTGGTCATCACAAACACCAATCTGATTGCCGACCGTATCGAAAAAATCAAGCCCATTCCCGATGAAACATTTCCGCCCAAAATAGAGGGGGCAGATGAGCAGTTGCGGCAAATCACAATGGATAAGGCACACTCCATATATGGCGACCCGTTGCCGCCTTTGGTGCAAGACCGATTGGAAACAGAGCTGAATTCCATCATCAGCAACGGCTATGCCGTGCTGTATATCATTGCACAAAAATTGGTTTGGAAATCGGTGGAAGATGGGTATTTGGTGGGTTCTCGTGGTTCTGTCGGTTCTTCGTTTGCTGCCAATATGGCAGGGATTACGGAAGTAAACTCGTTACCGCCGCATTATGTTTGCCCAGAGTGTAAGTATTCGGACTTTGAATCGGATTTGGTGCGTTCTTACGCCATGGAGGAGGCAAGCGGTTGTGATATGCCCGATAGAAAATGCCCTGTGTGCGGTGCGGATTTGCATAAAGATGGGCATGATATCCCATTCCAAACATTTTTGGGCTTTGAAGGGGATAAAGAGCCGGATATTGACTTGAACTTTTCGGGGGAATATCAGCAAACGGCACACGCATATACAGAAGAATTGTTCGGCACAGGTCATGTGTTCAAAGCAGGTACGATTGGCACATTGGCAGAAAAAACAGCATATGGATTTGTCAAAAAATATTTCGATGAACGGGAAATCACACCCCATAATGCAGAAATTACAAGATTGATGAATGGCTGTACGGGGATTAAACGTACCACAGGGCAACACCCGGGCGGTTTGATGGTCGTACCCAGCGACCATAACATTTATGAATTTTGTCCCATACAGCGACCTGCAAATGATGTCAATTCCAATATCACGACCACACATTTTGATTACCATTCCATCAGTGGGCGTTTGTTAAAATTGGATTTGCTCGGACACGACGACCCGACCGTCATTCGTATGTTGTATGATTTGACGGGTGTCAATCCGCAGACCGTTCCCTTAGGCGACCCCGAAACCATGTCTTTGTTCGAGTCCCCCAAAGCATTGGGTGTGACGGCGGAGGAAATCGGTTGCGAAACAGGTACATTGGGTATTCCCGAATTTGGTACGAAGTTTGTGCGGGGTATGTTGTTGGATACCAAACCAAAAACATTTGCGGATTTGTTGCGTATTTCGGGTTTGTCCCATGGTACGGACGTTTGGCTGGGCAATGCACAAACACTCATCGAAAACGGTACGATTACGCTCAAAGAAAGCATTTCCACACGTGACAGTATCATGATTTACTTGATTAACAAAGGCGTGGATAAGAAAAAATCATTCAAAATCATGGAAAAAGTCAGAAAAGGCAAAGGCTTGACAGAAGAGGATATCGTGGATATGAAAGCGGCAGATGTCCCCGACTGGTATATCGAGTCCTGCCAAAAAATCAAGTATATGTTCCCGAAGGCACACGCAGCGGCATATGTGATGATGGCGTTTCGTATTGCATATTTCAAAGTCAATTACCCAGAAGCGTATTATGCGGCATATTTTACGGTGCGTGCCAGTGATGATTTTGATTACAGCTGTATGTGTAAGGGTATGGACGTGGCAAAGGCAGCCATGCGTGAAATCCATGCAAAGGGTATGGAGGCAACGGCAAAAGATAAAGGCAAATTGACGGTTTTGGAATTGATTGTAGAATTTTATGCAAGAGGATTCCAATTTTTGCCTATGGATTTGTACCGCTCCGATGCCAAAAAGTTTATTGTCACAGAGGAAGGTTTAATTCCACCATTCAATTCGTTGCAGGGGCTTGGCACAAATGCGGCACAAAGCATTGTCGACGGCAGAGAAAACGGCGGAGCATTCCGCACCATTGAAGAATTGAAAGAACGGACTTCTTTGGGGCGTTCGTTGATTGATTTGTTGAAAGAAAACGGCGTATTGCAAGGGATTCCGGAAACCAATCAGTTGAGTTTGTTTTGAGATTATGTGAAAAAAACGTATTGGGTGGAGATGGTATCATACAAAATTTTGCATACTATCCAAAATGGGTATCGGGGGTATTTGTATGCCTGCATACCGCAAACAATGAAAAAAATACAAATATTGCATTGCAAGTACAAACCGCATGGTATGATTTGTCCGCATGATGCAAAACAAAAAAGAGCAGGTATCTGCTCTTTTTTTGTTTGAAATAGCGTAGAAAAAAAGGAAAAGAAGTCTGTTTGTATGCGTCATGCTTATCCTGTAAGGAGCGGGAGCATTTGCTCAAAACGTGCCATCTTCTTCCAACAAACTCTCCGGTTCTGCTTTGATTCTGTTCCAAGTTATCAACTCGTTTGGTGTTAACAGGCTTTTGATGACCAAGGGAATTTCCTGTTGCAATACCTTCCAGTATAAGGTGTCTTTCAACTGACAATCCCCACATGTTCTTGCTCCCAATAAGCCGAATTTGCCCATTTTTGGCGGATAATCCCAGCCTGCATGAAATGCCTGCTGTGCAGTACAAAACACCTTCTTTCCGCAGACCTCGCAGTAATGCCAAAACGGTTCTGTTTCCATACGTTTTAACAGAGCTTGGTGTTTGGCTTTTTTCTCGTCCTCTGTGCGGATACGGTTTGCTTCGGCTTCGAGTTCTTGGCGAGCCAATGATATGAGTTCGGGCGTGGGTGTATCCATTCTGAGATTGATTTTGTCATCGACAACTTGAAAAATATGGTCTATGCCTTCGGCTGGATTGGGAAATTCCATTTCTTTTGCACTTTGTTTGATGGATTGGAAATCGCTTTGCAAATCTCGCTTTGTGACAAAATACTTCCATTTTGCATCGCTTGGCGACAGAACAAAAAAATGAACCTGGACTTCTGCATCGACTGCGTTTCGTATGGCATCTATGTAAGCGATACGACGCTTTGCTTTGTACAATGTATGCTCTACAACCAAACTTTGCCCTGCTTGCAGGCATACAATCATATGTGTGAGTAAATCTTGATTGGCTTTGTGCAGGCATCTGTACAATGCGGGTGTCAGATATCGGCGGTCAATCCCTGCCTCTTGGCACGCCTGTTGCTGAAAATCATGGATATTCAAATATGTGAGGTTTGTGTCGGAAAAGTTCTCTCGGATAAAGTGGCTTTTTCCTGTGGCAGCTGCCCCAATGACGAATGTGACGGATAAGTGTTTCTTGGCAATCCCTCTCACAAGTGTGACGGCTAAGTGTTTCATGACAATCCCTCCGTTTTTATTTTTTTGCAACAAATGGTTGTAAAATCGAAATGATTTCATTTTTTGCAGATTTCACTTCTTTGGTGTTTGGATAGGTATAAAGCAGGTCAACCATTTCTTTCAAAATTTCCTCATTGGAGAGTGTAAAATCCGCTTGTGGCACAGATGTTTCTTCTTGCGAAAGCAGATACATATTGCATAGTGTTTTATTGTAAATATACGGCGAAAAGATAGCAGGGTAATTGGTTGTGAGATACCTTGTTAACGCACTCAAACTGCGGGCAGGATTGGGCAATGCCTCTTGTGATGTCAAGCAGAGTATGAGTTCTTTGTCCTTGATATGGAGCATATCCAGATGTTTTCCGTCTCTCTGGAAAGAGATACCGCTGTTGATGGCATCGAGTGCCTCTTGCAGGATTGTCTGATGCTGTGTGAAAATCAGCTCTGATTTTTGTCTGGCTGGGGATAATTGGAATGTATACCGATACATGATAAGCACCTCCTAAGTGTGGTTGGTTGTGTTTGCTATATCCACATGATATACCATATATTGCATATTGTCAATATTATTTTATTGGACTTTTGTAAAATTCATACTTTATTTTTGTAAGCCATATGATAGTATCAGAAAAGAAAGGGAGGTAAGGAAAAGGGATAAACCCTCGTTTGTTGATGACATAGACCATGCAAACATTGCCTATCCCTAATTTGAACCGACACCATTGTGCGGGTATGCTCTCAGCCATAAAGCGTGCAGGGCGTACATTTGACACCATCATACCTGCACAACAAACCGACATTCTGCCATAGTTTTCCAAAAAGAAATAGCAGTATGGTATTTACCATACTGCTATTTTTATGTGTGCCAAAGAATGGTGTATCATTCTAACGCAACGATAAGAACTTATCCGTCATGGACAGATTATTTTTGAATTTTGTTTTCCAACTGCATCATCAAGGTTGCAACTTCTGCACGTGTTGCTGTGCCTTTTGGTTGGAAAGAACCATTCGGCATACCGGACATCAAACCGCTTTGTTGCATTGCATATACTGCTTCATTTGCCCATGTACTGATTTGTTTGTCATCGGTAAATGTCTGTTTTGCATTTGTGGTATCCAATTCCACGCCTGTGGCACGCAGATAGCCGTATACCATCACTGCCAACTGTTCCCGTGTCACAGAGGTTTCGGGTGCAAATTTGTTTGCGGAAACACCGCTGACAATGCCTTGTTCTGCTGCCCAAGCAACATATCCTGCATAATATTTGTCTGCAAAAACGTCTGTAAATTTTGTGTTTGGTGTACCGTTTGCACCTGCAAAACGTCCCAAAACGGTCACAAACATACCTCTTGTCATAGTGCCGTTTGGTGTAAATGTGTTTGCAGATGTGCCTTTAAACCAAGATTTTTCATAAGCACGTTGTACGGCATTGTAATACCAAGCATCTTTGGAAACATCACCAAATATGGTTGCAACATCGGTAGCAGATGGTGTTTGTTGTTCTTGTTTTTGTTCTTCTTTTTCTGTTTTGTCTGTATTTGGTTTGCTGCTGGAAGAACCGCTGCTGCTGGAAGAACCGCTACCGCCGTGAGAAGAACCTCCTTCTCTTTGTGTTTGCAGTTGTACACTGCCTGTAATATCCACAACATCTGTACCCACAAATGCATCGTTTACAGTAACTGTGCTGTTGGGTTTGAGTGTCAATGTTGCTTTTTGATTGCCATTTTTGGATTTCATGCTGATTTCACCCAATGTCATCACACCACTATCCAACAAATCTTCTTTTGCAGTTACATATATCGTCACGGTTTTTGTGTTTTTGTCATATCTGCATTCTTTCAACAACGCACGTTGTGCAATGCTTTCAGACCAGTTCATCACAACATTTGTAACACTTGCATCGGAAACAGTGAATGCTGTTTGCAAAGCGATGGTTTTGTCTGTTTGGGCATCTCCCAAATGCAAAGACATGGTCGCTTTTGTGCTGTTTTCTGCACCGGTTTCAAAAGAGAAATACGGTTTGCCGTTTGCATCTGCTGTCACAGTGCCTTGACGCATCACACTGCCATTGACAGCGATGCTGTGCAATGCACGGCTGCGAGCGGCAAAATGACTTTGTTTTTTGAATGCCACTGCCTGTGTTTCGGGTGCATCGGCAGGCGTTTCTGCCTGTTCGCTTTGTTCTGTCTGTTCTTCTGTTTCTTCTGTCTGCTCTTGTGGTGCAGGTTGTTCTGCATCGTTGTTTTGTTGCGTTTCGGGTGTTTGTGTAGTAGTGTCACCGTTGTTTTCAGCATCTTGCTGCGGTTTGTCACTCTGTTGTGGTGCGGTTTCTTGTGGTTGTTCTTGCTGTTCGTCACCCTGTTCTGTATCGTTTTCTGTGTTTGCATCTTTATCTGTATCGGGTGTTTCTGTATCTTCGTCTGTGTTTGGTTCTGTTTCCCCTTCGTTTGGTGTTGCAGGCACCAATGGCAATGCCTCAATGACATCTTGTTCGATAGGGGTTGCAGGTACCAGTTCCATCATTTCCACAGTTTCTTCCGGTACTTCGCCGCCTGTCAATTCCAATTCAGGCAATGTATCCGGTATATCCACATATAAGGTATCGCTGACCAAACGGGCATTTTCGTTTGTTTGTGCGTTATCCACACGATACAATTCCGCTTTGATACTGCCTTTTGGCATTTTAGCCAAATCTTTTGGTTCAATCCAATAAATCCAAGTACCCTCGGAAACTTCACCCAACTGACCATCTTGTGGATTTTCAGCCAGAATGATTTGAGAACCCTCTACAATGTCACCGTTTGCATCTTTCAACAATACCACATTGTATGCAGGATTGCCTTTGTATGTACCGGTAAATACCGCAGAGCCTTCCGGAATGACATCGGTGGGATTTTTGCCGTACTGGAAGTTGTTTTTCAGTGTGCCGATACCATCTGTCAACAATTCCACGTTATCGCTGGTAGGGCCAAGGATATTGACATTGGAAATGCTGTCAGGTGCGGCATCAAATGTCACTTTCACAAAAGCGGCATCATAGATGTACATATAATTTTCTTTGCCTGCTTGGTCAAAGTAGATGGTTTGTTTGCCACCTGTAAATCGACCTTGTTTCGCAGTTTCCCAGCGTTCGCCGTCCTCGCTGACAGAAACGGTGAAATCTGCTGCTGCACCGTCGTATTCCAAAGCAGTCACTTGTTCTGTTTTGCCAAGGTCTATGACAAATTCTGCATTGCCTGTGCCGGGGGCAGTCCCTCTGTATACTTCGCCTTTGCCGTTGATGATGCGGGTGATTGCGGAATTTCTGGTGGTTTCGCAATATCCGTTGTCATCGTTTGGTGTGATGACTTCATCATCTGCGGAAGTCATGTTTGTGGTGATTGTCCAGCCTTTGCGGTCGATGGCACCATTATGTTTGACTTTGATGGCATCTAATGTTTGTTTGTCGGTTGTGTGCAACAATTTGTCATATCCAATGACTTCATATGTGTAAGTACGGTTGTTTCCTGTTGTGATGGTGTCCACATAAGAAGTTTTGTCTGCGGTGACAAAAGCAACGGGTTTGCCGTTTCTGATGATTTCATAACCCAGCATAGCATCGGATTTGTCTGTGTTATCCAATGTCAGTGTAACGGTGTTTTCGCCTTCTGCGTATGCGGTATTTGCAGAAACGGTTGTACCATCTGCCATGCCTGCATCGTTTGCCAGTTTGTATGCGTGTGCATCAGGACTCATATACTGGATTTTATGTGTTTCTTTCGGGAATTGTTTTGCATATGCCGCAGTTTCTGCATTATATGTCAAGCCCCATGCCTCAAAGAATGGCAACAGGTTTTTCTGTGCTGCCGCACTTGCCAAACGGATTAAGTTGTCGGATTTACTGTTTGTCAATGTCAAAGGTGTGCTGCCGGGTGCCAGTTTTGGATTACGGGCGTAAGCGTCCACACGTGCAAAGAACAGGTTATCCATTTGGTCTTTTGGATTGTCAAATGTTTTGTAGTTGTCGTATTTGTCATAGAACATATGCAACTGCCAGTACATAGACATCTGCAAACCTGCATCATCGCCGCTACCGGTTACCATGTCATAGACTTTGTCGTAGTCGGAACGAGGGTTGTCGGTTGACAAAATCGCATAATAGTTATTTGTGATTTCTGCGGTTGCATAATGCTTGTTGTTGATGACATGGCCGATTTCGTGTGCAATGCCCCAACCTGTCAACTGACCGGAAAGACGTTTGCCGTTTTCGTCTGTTTCGATTGGACGGATACCGAACAAACCGGGTACGCTGTCATATTCGATACCGATATGTTTGCCGCCTGCATACATAAATGCACCTGCAAACATTTGATGATAACGAATGTTCAATCTTTGTTTTGGATAACGGTTTTGGTCTGTTGCGGTTTTGTGCATACCTTTATGCTGGTAGAACAAATCCATTTCCTGTTCCATGGCGGCAATGGCTTGTGTCAGATTTTCGACACGGTTGCTTTCTCCCAAACCTTTCAAAACCTGTGTTGCAGGAACAGAATACATCATGTTGTCCATCACAATGTCTGTATAGTTCAAGATACAGCTTTTTGCATCATAAGGACTGCCTGTATGTTGTGCATTATGGTTTTCTTCCAATTTTTTCACGTGTTCTTCCAATTTTGCCACATATTCTGTGATGGCTTGTTTGCGTGCTTCGCCGTCTTTGCCTGCAACGTGCAACATCGGAATATCTTCACCGCCACTGATACGAATGGAATATTTGGTATTGGAGTCTGCATTGCCGTTGTAAGCAACATACAAAGAACCGCCTTTTTCGTATTCCTGTGATGTGATGTCGGGAATGGTGATTTCGTTTCTGCCCACTTTCAATGGTCTGGAAGCCAGCCATTTGCCTGCTTCTGCATGATTTTGTGTGGCAATCAGTGTCAAAGGTGCATTTGCCCCTTCTTTGTCTTTGTCACTGCCCACATAAACGATAATGGTTTCACCTGCTTTTGCAGATTTGCCCAAAGGTTGATATTCGCTGATGGCATAACCGAATTCCAGATGTTTGTCTGCATTTGGTGTCACTGTGGTATCTACGGCAATGGTTTCTCCCAAGCCCTGTTGGTTGAGCAATGCTTTTGCATTTTCCAGTTCTTTTAACAAGCCTTCACGGTTGGGGTGATATTCGCCACTGATATTGTCAACGGTGTTGACACGTTCTTCCAATGCAGTAATGGCGTCTATGGTAACGGTATCTTTCAATGTCAAATGCAAATTGTCTGCATACAAATTGTTGATATCCTGTTCCAATTCATCAAAATAATAGAAATTCATATCTGCGATTGTGATATTTCTGGCATTATTTGGTGTCACCAAACAAAGCTGGAATTGATTGGAAGTGATGGGCTGTTGTAAGTTCAATTCGTAGTAAGGTTTGTCTGCACTGTCTTTACGCAGTGTCAAATAGCCGTTCATTTTCACATAAGCATTGCGTGATTTATCAAAATAACGTAGTGCAGCATCACCCATATCAAAACCGTTTGTCTGACTATCGTGTTTTGTGAAACGAACGGTTTGGATTTTATATTCTTTGTCCAATGTTACCATAGGGTTTGCAAAATTGGTGTAGTAATAACCTGTGTCCCAATCTTCTACTCTGGTGTATGTGGCAGGGTTGTCATCAACAGCTGCAAATTCTCCGCCGATAACCTGTGTTGCAGACACAGTGCTAACAGATACCACATGGTTTGTTTTGTTGCCGGTACCGTTTGATGTGTTAATCAAGCCGTATTTTGGCATTTTGGTTGCAGTTGCGGAAAATGGTGTTGCCACCTGCACAGCAGAAGCGGGGCTATCACCGATTTCGTTATGCCCAACCACATACACCTGATATTTGACACCGGGGGTCAATTCGGTGATGGTGTAACTGTTTGTTTTGATATTTGGAATTTCTTTGTAATCACCGGAGTTTTGTTCTTTGTAAAATACGCTGTATGTTTGGGTATCCTGCATGGCTTTCCAGCTGACCAAAATGGATTGCACGTTGCCTTGTGCATTGACATTTTCGGGTGCGGGTGGTGCAGTATCGGGTTTGATGGTAACCAATTTGCTTTCGGAATATGGGCTTTTCCAATTACCGTTTGTGGAACGTACACGCACCGTATATGGTACATAAGACTGGAGTTTTCCATGCAAGTCTGTGATTTTCAAAGAGGTGTTTGTGGTTGCGGTTACGGTTTGTTTGCCGTTTGCACTGACCATCACTTCGTAACCGGTTACGTTTTGCTGTGCTTTCCAAGTTACGGTAAAAGAGGGGTTCATACCTGCTGTTGTTTCTGTGACTTCCAAGCCGGTTGGAATATTCAAATCCGGATTTGGAATACGGTTTTCCATGCCGTTTACAAATTCCACCTGTGCAATATCCACCAAGTTTGTGCTGGCACCTGTAATTTTGATGGTCACTTTTTTGATGGCGATTTGTTCACCCAAATTGACAACGACACTGCCATCGCTTTCTATGGTTGCGGTTGCTGCACTGCGGGCGGCACGTTGCAGTTGGTAGTCATCGTTTGAAATGATGGTTGCTTCGATGGTTTCGCCTGTTGCGGTTTCCACCAAAATCGTACCTGCATCAATCAAGTTGTCGCTTCCGAGAGGGGGTGTAATGACAATCCCGTCTGCTTGTGGCGTATTTTTGCCTTCGCCTTTGATTTCCAAAGAAAGTTCGATGGGGTTTTGTTCGGAAATGTCGCCGCTTTTTGGTGCAAATTGCACATGGTTGTTTGTGTTGGCGGTCAAATCGGATAAATCCCCTGTGACAGTCACTTTGCTTGCATCGGGTTGCTCTACGATAATGTTTTGTTTGGAAATGGTGGAAAGTGGTGTTGCCACAACATTTTCCCCATAGTTCATGGTAATGTAAGTCAAATCCACAACATTGACTTTGTTGTCGTTGTTCAGGTCATATGTTGTGTCGGTTTTGCCTGCGTCGATGGCAGTCATCATTGCTTGTGCATCGGTTTTGTCGATTTTGCCGTCTTGGTTGATGTCGCCCACTGCCATGACACCGTGTTTTTTGTCTGTATTTTGTAAGCCATCATTGACTTGCTGGCTGTTGCTCAATGCAATACGGGTGGTTGTGCCTGCGGTAATCGTAACTTGCTGTGTGTAAGTTGCATAACCTTCCGATTTGATGGTCAATGTGTATGTTGCAGGTGCAACATCTTTGAATGAAAATGTTGCTTCTGTACCATCAGCATTGAGATTCATTTCGCCTGTTTGCTGTTTTGCACCTTCCAGTGTGACAGAGAATTTCTGGTCTTTGGTTGGCAAAGATAAATTCATATCAATGTCAAGTGTACCGTTTTGGGCAGCAGGTGTATCCGCTGCCTGCACGGACAACAAAGAAACAGGTTGCACTGCCATCATGCTTGCCATCATAGCCATACATACTTTTTTGGATATGACGTGTTTTGTTTTCATCATAAAATCCCTTCCTTACTTCCAATACCTTCTTAACAATTTTAACAATATCTTTATATCGAATATAATCGCCATCAAATGATGGTTTTCGATATTTTTTTTATTATACTCTTTTTTGCATATCATGTATAGGGATAAGCAACAGTTTTTGAAAAACTTGTCATTTATATATAGAAAAATACAAATATTAGGAGAAATAGTTGATAGTTTATACAAATAAATTTATATCAAAAAAGGAAAACGGAAATGTTTTGTATCTGCATCAATACAAAAACAGAGAGCATGGCATGGCTCTCTGTTTTTGTGGAAAACATGATTCAAAAAATTAGATTTGTCCAAATATGGCATATAAAAATGAAATGGCATCAAAATATGGGAATATATTGGCTTGCATTTTATATCCCTGCATGACTTGTGGATATGCTTTTTGTATTCGGTTCGTATGCATGGCAGTGCAATTTCTGCATATCTTCCAAAATCCAAACGATTTTCAGAATACATTGTCTTGTCCATGTGGTTGCATACCTCTGCAAGTGATTTTTCCGTACCATAGCCACAAAAGATACGCCATATGATGCATAATATTTTTATGGCGGTTTTGGGAAAGTGTGCAGACAAAACATTAAGAGAATCCCATCAATTTGGCACAGTTGTGATAAAATACATCTTCCATTTCTGTGTCTGTCAAGCCGCTGGTCAAAACTTTCATTTCTTCCACGGCGGCAGGGTGAAACGGTGCGTCTGTGCCGAACATGATGCGCTCTGCACCGATTTCCCGATAGGCTTGTAAAATTTTGCTGGGCATGGGCATACCGCTCATTTCCAAATATAAATTTGGATAGCGTTTTGCCATTTTCAATGAGGCATCAATATAAACGCCATGTCCGTGTCCCATATGTATCATCACCAATTTGACATCGGGGTGGCGTTCTGCCAATAACGCAATGCTCCAAGGCAATGAAAATGGTGGGTGTCCGCAATGCATAAATACAGGAATTTGCAGGTCTTTTGCCGCTTCCATGATGGGGTCCATGATGGCATCATCTGCAACATAGGCGTGTGCCAAGGGGTGTGCCTTTATGCCACGAAAGCCTTTGTTTTGTACAGAATCATATAATTGTGCAATGCCTTGCTCGCCATGCTCGCCATGAAAGGGATTTGCAAAAAATATGCCGACAAAGCGGTCGGGGTATTTTTGCATGGCATCGTATGTCAATGTGTTTGGCTCTGCACAAAGCAGCGTTTTTTCAATACAGAATGCGTCCATTTGTTCCACCAACTGCTCTGCGGTGATGGAAACGTTTGCCCAGCCGCCAAAAGCCCCAACGTGTGCGTGGGCATCTATTTTTTTGAAATTTTTTGTTTTGTGCTGTATCATTTGGATAGCTCCTTTCGGTTTTGGAATAGATGTGCTTTTTGAAATACCACCACGAAAACGGTTGTCAGTACAATGCCTGTGACGGTTTGCGATGTCAGCCCCACAATGCCACCGATGGCGTAACCCATGCCATAAAGCGGAATTTTGACCAATGTGTATAAAATCATTTGTACAATACCACCCACAATCGCACCGATGAGCCAGTTATACTTTGCGTGTGGCATGAGTTTTTCGATAAACATTCCCATAATCATTGCCATGATATACTTGATAAAAAATGTGGGGACAATCCAGTGGATATATCCGCCCACAAAGTCCGACAATGCTGCACCGATACCGCCTGCCAATGCACCTTTTTTGCTCCCCAACAGCAACACACTCAGAAAAATCATGCAATCTCCCAAATGTGCATATCCATGCAACGATGGAATTTTAATCATATAAATACCGATAAATGTGATGGTTGCCATCATTGCCGTTTTGGTGATGTCTTTGACAGTGTATTCGTTTTTCATATACCTACCCTCATTTCTTTTTTGTCGTTATCATCATTTTAACAACAAAAGGAAAAAACAAATATAGGTTGTGCCAAAAGAATGTATATTGTATCGGTACGATTCGAATTTAATGTATCGGTACAATATGATATCATCTGTTTTTTTGTGAGATAGTTCTAAAAGAGATTGTGTATTTTGCACAAAACAAACCAAAATTTGTATTTTTTTTTGAATCGTGTTGACATCAAAAATACATAGACGTATACTGAACATAACCAAGTAGCAGGGGAGTTTGTATCACAAACTGAGAGGAAGGTTGTACCTTCGACCCTTACACCTGATGCGGATCATGCCGCCGTAGGAAGTCGTTATATGATGATTTTTTTGTGGAGGCATCGCAGGCAGATGTACTCCTCTTTTTTTGGTTTTTTTCGGAAAGGAGTGATTGCAGTATTCGGTTTTGCATGGTTTTTGTTTGGAAAACAATGCAATGCGGTAAATTGGGGACACCACTTTTTATCGCAAAATAAAAAATAATGCTACATAAATAAAGGAGAAATTTTGATGGACAAAGCATTATCTATCACAAAACATGGTTTTTGTGCAGGCGTCGGTATTCATGCAGATGGGAACACAATAATGCTGCATGGTGTTTTTACCAAAAAATACAGCCGATGTCGTTACAGGAAACAACAACAATTTCCGTCGTTTTGATACGGCAGACAACAGCAGTTGCAAATGCAGGAATACAAAAAAAGGAGAAATAGAGTATGAAAAATTATACAACACAAATGGATGCTGCAAGAAAAAATATCGTTACACCACAAATGGAAATTGTGGCAAAAAAAGAACATATGACCGTGGAAGAATTGATGCCTCTGGTGGCAGCGGGCAAAGTGGTTATTCCCGCAAATAAAAACCATACCGCATTAGACCCCGAAGGTGTCGGCTCTATGCTGCGTACCAAAATCAATGTCAATCTGGGTGTTTCCAGAGATTGCAAAGATTATGATATCGAAATGCAAAAAGTGCTTTCCGCAGTCAATATGGGGGCAGAGGCAATCATGGATTTGTCCAGCCATGGCGATACACAACCATTCCGTCAGAAATTGGTGAAAGAATGTTCTGCCATGATTGGGACTGTGCCTGTGTATGACAGTGTCATTCATTACCAAAGAGATTTGGATACATTGACTGCAAAAGATTTTATCGACGTGGTACGTCTGCACGCACAAGATGGCGTGGATTTTGTGACACTGCATTGTGGGATTACCAGAAAAACCATAGACCAAATCCGCAAACATAAACGTAAAATGAATATTGTTTCCCGTGGTGGCTCTTTGGTGTTTGCATGGATGTGTATGACAGGGGAAGAAAACCCATTTTATGAATATTATGATGAGATTTTGGACATTTGCCGAGAATATGACGTAACTGTTTCTTTGGGTGACGCTTGTCGTCCGGGTTGTTTGGCTGACGCAACCGATGTGTGCCAGATTGAAGAATTGGTACGCTTGGGTGAATTGACAAAACGTGCATGGGAAAAAGATGTGCAAGTCATTGTAGAAGGCCCAGGTCATGTGCCGATGGACCAAATTGCTGCCAATATGACCGTACAACAGACCATTTGTATGGGTGCACCTTTTTATGTGTTAGGGCCTTTGGTGACAGATATTGCCCCCGGATATGACCATATCACAGGTGCTATTGGTGGTGCGATTGCCGCTATGCATGGTGCTGCATTCTTGTGCTACGTGACACCTGCGGAACACTTGGCTTTGCCTAATTTGGACGATGTCAAACAGGGGATTATCGCAAGTAAAATTGCTGCACACGCCGCAGATATCGCAAAAGGCGTGCGTGGTGCAAGAGATATTGATGATAAAATGGGCGATGCCCGCAGAGCATTGGATTGGGAAGCACAATGGGCTTGTGCGTTAGACCCTGAAACTGCAAAAGGAATCCGTGATGACCGTTCTCCCGAACATGACGACACTTGCTCCATGTGTGGGAAATTCTGTGCGGTGCGTAGCATGAATAAAGCCTTGAATGGAGAACATATTGATATTTTGTAAGTCAAAAAGAAATTGCCCTCTACAATTTGTAGGGGGCATTTTTGTTGCATATCGGCTTGGAAACAGGTACACAGCAAAGCCTTTTTGCTGATGATGTCTAAGTTGCCCACTATACGGTAGGCGGTGTTTCTGTGGTGGGGATTTGTCTGCCCTCGTGGTCCATGGTGAAATTCTGTTTATGTATCAGCTCGGAAACCGGTACAACTTCAAAGCCTTTTTGTTTTAAGCCTTTGAGTATGGTGTCCAATGCTTGGGGGGTGTATTTGGCATCGTTGTGAAAAAGAAGTATCGAGCCGTTGCCCAAATGTTTATGGTTTAAGACTTGGTTGATTTCTGCTTCCACTCCTTTTTCTTTCCAGTCTAAACTATCCATACCTGCAACAAAAAGAAAAGAGAAAACCATAAAAAAATAGCATCGTGTTTTTCTCTTTTTGGCAGTTGTGATTGCATATGGAAATTGAGTATATGTTTTGTCATAGACAATGTATCTGAAAATCGTTGTAAGAGAGTTGTATTTTGGCGGTTGTTATTTGATATGTAGGAAGATACCTTCTTTGGAAAGCACCACTTTTTCGAGCATATTGCGGGCAATATCCCGCTTGGTGCAGATATCGGCAGTTACCCAGTCTTTGGCAGAGAATGGTATCATTTCCATGGAATTGTATGTTGTCAATGCTTCTGCAAATTGGTGTAAGAGCAGTTGTTTTTCTTGGTGCAGTGTTTCGATGCGGCGGTTGATATATTCTGCGGATATTTGACTGGCGTTTTCCAGTGTATGAATAAGATTTTCGATTTTTGCGTCAATATCGGCAATTTTTTGCTGTTGTTCTTTCATGATAGTGTTTTGTTTCTGTTCCCGTCTGAGGTGATAGTGTTCTGCCTCCTGTATCAATTTGGCTTGCACAAAGTCCTCCACTTCTTTGACACGATGCGTCTGTTTGACATCACAACACTGATGCAGATATTTTCCGGAACAGACAAAATAAGGCGTACGTCCCTCTTTGGTATTGGCAAAGCGGACAGAAAACGCATACCCGCAATGCCCGCATTTGACCAATCCTGTCAGCCAAGAATATTGTCCTTTGTATTGGTTTTTGATTTGTTTGTTTTTGGCAAGTTTTTGCTGGCAGTATAAAAATGTGGTGCTGTCAATGATGCCTTTGTGGTGGGTGATGGCAAGCAAATGGTTGGATACGTCTTTGTATTTGCGTTCGCTTGCATCTCTCTTGCCCACCAACACACAACCATGTTCCCCATCAAAGGATTCCGCATCATTGGCAAATATGACTCCTTTTGTCTGATAATAGTTGTAAATGGCAATATCCGCTTTGACATAGGCAGGATTTTTGAGGATACTCGATAGTTTGGTGTTGTCAAAATGCACACCGCCTGCGGACAGACTGCCTTGCTGTATGAGTATCTTTTGGACATCGGCAAGGCTGGTAAACGGTTTTGCATAGATTTCAAATATTTGCTGTACAATGGCAATGTGTTCGTTTGGTTGGTATATGGTGGCTTTTTTGCCGTCTATGGTGGTGCGGACAAGGTCGAACCCATATGCCGCAGGCCCACCGCCCCATGCCCCTTTTTTGACACGGGCATAATAATTGTCTTTGACACGTTCGGCGATGGTTTCCCGTTCCAGTTGTGCAAACACCACAACGATATACAGCATGGCTCTGCCCATGGGCGTGGAAGTGTCGAATTTTTCTGTCGCTGACACAAAGCCGATGTTTTTGCTCTCCAAAATGTCTATGAAGTCCGCAAAGTCCACAATCGAGCGGCTGATACGGTCTAAACGGTAGACAACCACTTTTTCGATATTGCCACACTCGATGTCTTGCATCATTTCGGAAAAAGCGGGACGGTTGACGTTCTTTCCCGAATAGCCTGCGTCTTGATAGATTTTGTAATCCTCGGAGAGAATTTCTTTTTTGGCATATGCGATTTGCGTTTCCAAGCTGACGCTGTCCTTTTTTTCAATGGATTGTCTGGCATATATGGCAATCATGGAAAATCTCCTTTCTTGGTAATTTCTACTCACACGCCTCATGCGAGGCGTGACTTCCGTATATTTTATGCTTGTTATCAATTTTCTACTCACACACCTCATGCAAGATGTGACATAAACGATGTAGAGCAACGCAAAATATCTGATTATTTCAGATGAATGGTAGCGACAATGGTATGACCGATAATTTTTATATTTTTTGCATCATCATATCGTACCTGAAATAAGCATG
This sequence comes from Anaerotignum sp., assembly GCA_020024455.1. Classification (GTDB taxonomy): domain Bacteria; phylum Bacillota; class Clostridia; order Lachnospirales; family Anaerotignaceae; genus Anaerotignum. The sequence continues at coordinate 55,877 of JAHHTU010000012.1, forward strand.
GTAAACAGATACGATAGCAGTTACATACGTAATATGGCAATTCTATGTTCCAACGCCTCTTGTTCATATGTTGCAATCATCTGTATCATTGTTTCTGGATTGCCTGTTTGATAATATTCTTCAAAACAAGCGTAGTACTTACGGCGGTCTGTAAATTTGATATTGATGGGCAACATACCCGCTTTTATCAACTCCAAATTTAAGAGCAAGCGTCCGGTTCTGCCGTTGCCGTCAATGAAGGGGTGAATGCCTTCAAATTGTAAATGCAGCATTCCGATTGCTTCCAGAATATGCTTTTGTTGTTTCATTTCTTCATACTGTACCATCAACCGTTCCATTTCCACAGGCACCAGATAGGGCTGTGGTGGTGTATGTGTGGCACCTATGATGCGAACAGGCAGACGACGATATACACCACGATTTGCAGCGTCATTCATCAGCACCAGTGCATGAATATCTTTGATGCTTTTTTCTGTCAGTGGCTCTTTGCGGTCAGCCAGTTCTATCACATAGAAAAATGCGTCTTTGTGTCCGATGACTTCCAAATGTTCACGCAATGGCTTTTCTGCTATGGTGATGCCATTTTGTAATATCAAAGCGGTTTCTTGCAATGTTAATGTGTTGCCTTCGATGGCATTGGAGTTGTATGTGTTTTCTATCATGAATTCCTCATGCAGTCGATGTAACTCAGCTTGGTTTAAGGGACGCATGGAACGAAGCTGGGCAGTCAAAGTGTCTATTTTGTTGAAGTCCATCAAATGCCTCCTTTTTTCTATGCATATTCTACGCATACGCCTCATGTTGACGCAGGTGAGGGGATTTTTTATATTCAGATTTCTTTATATTACATAATGGATCAGAGAAATTTTGAGGAAACTTTCCAATGCAAGAACGTAGTCCGTCAATATGTTCATTTCGGCTGCCTTTGATTGTATGCCACATAGGATCAAGAATGAAATCAATACCTTCTCGACGGGCATATTTTGCAGCAGGTACAAAATCGCTATCTCCAGCAATTAAAATAATTTGATCTACCAATCTTTTTTGGGCAAGTGAAGCAATATCTAAACCAATACGCATATCAACACCCTTTTGGGCAATATCCAAAGAAAAATCAGAAATTGTTAAGTCATCTACGGAAATTTCTTTTCGCATCAATTTTTTTGTAGTGTCTGGTTTTAGTACATACCCAGCTGTGCTTTCTAAAAGTTCTCCCATACGTAGGGCAGTTTTTCTTTTCGTCACTAGTTCTTTGTGAAATTCATTTGCCCATTTATATTGTGGTGTTTTTTCTAAATTTTCACTTTTTTGAGTAACAGGATTGTAGATTGTTTTTTTGGCAGGAGGACAGTCATAAAAGAAAATTCTATATAAATTTTTTATTTCATGAGAAGATTGGTCTTTCAAATGGCGTAAACAGTATGTATATAGTTCATATGCACGCTCTTGTGGAGATTTTTCGCCAAATAATATTTTTGCACGTTTTATATAAAATGCACCATCTACTAAAATTGCAGTTTTTTCCATAATATCACTCCTAAAAAAAAACTCTTGGGTTCTTCACATCCCTTATGGTGGGAGGATTACTGCCAAGAGTTGAATTCACATTGTATAATAAAATATTGCACTATAATAATATTACCATTTTTATAAACAGTCAACTTTTTTGCAGTAAATTTTTATACCTTTTATTTACAATTTTCACTTTTGTTCTATTTCTACTCACACGCCTCATGCGAGGTGTGACAAAACTTAGTTTGTTTTTTGTACAGAACGTAATGTTTTTATATCTGCTTGTTCAGCTTTTTCTAAGCTTGAATTTTTTGTTTTCATACTTCATGAGAAGATTGCTCATTCAGTCTCATCGTTGGAGGACTTATTTTTTTGCACCTTTTTTGCCTCTGCTTGCTCTTTTTTAATCTGTTCCATACCGAGCCTTATCAATTCCAACGTGGCGGCAGAACGGCTTGGATAGCGGTTTTCAAAACGGAAATCATCAATTTGTTTTAGCATTTCTTCATCAACAATGATTGTATATCGTGGCTTTTCTGTTGGCATTATGAAGCACCTCCTTACAGTTCATATTATGCATAAGTTCATACGTTCTGTCAAGGAGATTTTTTCAAAAGGGGCTCGACGGGTTCAGAACCTATGGACTACAATACAGGCATGCGGCATGGTGCAGAAGTTCAGACTATATTAAAAGGAGGTGTTTTGCATGGCTACTAAATTAAAAAGAATGACATTTGTGGTAAATCCAGAGATGGAAGAACAGCTAAACATTTTCAAAAAAGAGGTGTTCTACGACCAAACACAATCAGACATGATTCGTGAACTTGTGGCGGCTGGTATGTGCTCTTTAAAATCCGAAAAAGCGGCAAAGGAGAACAAGCGTGAACGGAGTGCATAAGGAGGCTATTCACCACGAAGTTGGAATACCCAAATTAGAGACGAAATGAGATTTTAGAACTTTTAAGCTTGTGTATTAGGACATACCGTGTCACACATACACTGAATCAAAAGGGGGAATACAGTATGAGAACAAGAAAACCAAAAGAATACAAAGTAACCGTCATTCGTTGTCCAAGAACGCCGGAGGAAGATATTCGCATACGGCAACAGATTACCGATGTATTGTATCGGGCAAAAATGGAGTCATTGCGAAAACAAGCAGAACAAGCGGCGAAAGAAGAAGCGGAAAGCAAACAAAAAGCAACGGAATAAAGGGCAGTCTGCCCTTTTCCAAAGTGGACAAGCACAAAGGAGGCAGAATATGTTGGGCTTTGTTTTAGATAACGAGCAGAAAAAAAGCGATAAGGAGTGATACTATGGCAGAACGCAGAATGTTTGCAAAGTCCATCATTGACAGTGATATGTTCATTGATATGCCGACCAGTAGCAGATTGTTATATTACGATTTGAGTATGCGTGCAGATGATGATGGATTTGTGAACAGTCCCAAAAAAATTATGAGAATGACAGGGGCATCTGATGATGACTTGAAGATGTTGGTAGCAAAAAGTTTCTTGATACCGTTTGAAAGTGGTGTTGTGGTTATCAAACATTGGAAAATTCATAACTACATACAAAATGACCGTTATAAGCCAACCATTTATACAGAAGAAAAGGCTTTATTGTTGGAAGAAAAAAACAAAGAGTATACATTGGATACATTATGTATCCAAAATGTATCCGATTTGGAAGCACAGGTTAGGTTAGGTAAGGATAGGTTAGATAAGGATAGTATAGATAGTTGTTGTGGTGATACCACACCACAGCCCACAACCACCCAACCCCAAAAGAAAGCATTTACACCGCCAACATTGCAGGAGGTACAAGCCTATTGTTTGGAACGGCAAAATCACGTGGACGCAGAACGCTTTCTGGATTATTACACAGCAAATGGCTGGAAAGTCGGTAAAAACAGCATGAAAGATTGGAAAGCGGCTGTAAGGACATGGGAACGCAAAGAAAAAACAGACACAACCGCAAACACATCGCAAAAGCAAAACCGCTTTATCAATTACACACAACGGGATTGGAACTATGCGGAGTTGGAGCGGTTGGAACAAGAACGACAAAATGAGTGGTAGCATTTACTGTCATATAGAATAATGGCGAACAAAGGGAATTTGAAATCATACAAGGACAGAAAAAAACTTGGGGCAAAACAAAAAAATAAGTAAGAAACAAAGAAAGAATATAGGCAAAAACCTAAGATGTTACTGCCAACAGGCAACCGACAAGAGGGTGGGACAAACTATATTCCATTTCAGCGTGTCAGTCAAAACAGAAAACACATCAAGGCATTAAAAACTGTGTCATTGCCACAAATGATTGACAATGAAAAAGTACGTCAGAATATTGAGGAAAAGATAAAGACAGAAAGCAGCAAAAGATTAGAGCATCATATGCGTAGATATGGCATGATATAGTGGGCAGAAAAATAAAAATT
>JAHHTU010000013.1 GCA_020024455.1 Anaerotignum sp.
CGTATAAACAAGGGGTATGTTTGACACAGATTGACATGACCATGTTTATATGATAAACTATACACAGTGATCAGGTTGCAGAAACTCGAGATGCCTGCGACCGGAAGGAGAGCCTGCGGGTTCTCCTTTTTGTTTTTTGGGGTTCTGAAGTATGAAAACGAAACAAATAAAATCTTTTTTGGACTATGACGCACAAATTAAGAAATTACATGAAGAAAAAGGGTTGTTTATTCATGACGAAAATTTTGCCAAAGAAGCTTTAACAAATATTAGCTATTATGCATTGATTAGTGGGTATAAAGATATTTTTTATGACAAAACAACACGAAAATATATCCAAGGAACAACATTTAACGACATTTTATCATTATATTATTTTGATAAAGAGTTGAGGGGCTTGGTTTTTCAATATATTTGTGTGATTGAACAAAAAATGCGTTCTTTGATTTCATATTATTTTTCAGAACAATACTGTGCGAATGAATGTGCATATCTGTCAACAAAAAATTATCAAAATACAAGCAAAAATCAAAAAAAAATTGACAAGCTCATAGCAATATTGAAAAATGAAGCAAAAATAAACGAAAATCATCATTACATAATATATCAGAGGAAAACCTATGATAATGTCCCGTTGTGGGTTCTCATGAATACGCTGACATTTGGACAGGTTTCAACAATGTATAGTTTGTTGCAGTCCAATCTAAAAACAAAAATCAGCAAAAATCATTTTATAGATGTAAATGAAAGGGAATTGACACAATACTTAAAGGTTTTGACACAGTTTCGTAATGTTTGTGCACACAATGAACGACTGTTTTTGTTTTCTTGCAGAAATGAAATTCCGGATACTGTATTACATAAAAAAATGAAGATTGCAAAAAAGGGTAATCAATATCAAAAGGGTAAATCGGATATGTTTGCAATCATGATTGCTTTTCGATACTTGTTATCTCATGCAGATTTTATTCTGTTCAAAAGGGCATTTTATCAAATTGTAAAAAAGTGCACAAAAGACTCCACAGTTTTGACAAAAGATACTTTGCTCGATGCTATGCATTTTCCGAAGAGTTGGAATAATATTATGAGATATAAAAAATCAAAATAAACAGATGTATGAAAATCCGATGTTTTTGTAAAAAAAATATCGGATTTTTTTGATACGTCCATTTGCGTTCTGTGCGTGGAATGATTATAATGGAAAGATAAGGAAAAGAAAGGGACGTTTGCCATGAATGAACAAAAGAAAATCATGCAGATGGTAACAGGTGTTTATTTTGTTGCCGTTGCTGTGGGCTTGTTTTTGCTGTCAAAAATCATACCTGCACAAACATTGTTGCATTTGGTACTGCCTCTGGCTTTGGTGTTGTTGGTTGTATGGTTTTTGTTGATATTTGCTGTGTTAAAACACCAAACAAAGCAAAAACAAAAAGATGAGGAGGTACGAAAATGACAGAAAGCATCAAGAAGATGTTAGCATATAACAAAGTATTTGTGGAACATGAAATGTACCAAAGATATACCACAACAAAATATCCCGATAGAAAGATTGCCATATTGTCTTGTATGGATACCCGTATGACGGAATTGTTGCCTGCCGCATTGGGCATCAAAAACGGAGATGTGAAACTGATTAAAAATGCAGGTGGGCAGATTATGCACCCTTATGACAGTGTGATTTTTTCGCTTTTGGTGGCAGTGTATGAATTGGACGTTGACACCATATTGGTCATTGGGCATGATGATTGCGGTGGACGTGCCTTAAATGCAAAAAAAATGATACATAAAATGCTGGAAAAAGGTATCACACAAGATGTCATTGACCATGTGGACGCAAACCATAAAAATTTAGAGGAGTGGTTGATGGGTTTTGGCGATATTTGCGACTCTGTGCAAAATACAGTAGATAGTATCCGCAATCACCCATTGATACATAAAGATGTGGAAGTGTTTGGATTTGTCATGAACCCGCATACAGGGGCAATGCGAAATGTGGAACAGGAGGGTGTAAAATGAATATCACATATTTGCATCACAGTGGTGTGATGGTAGAATTGCAACAACATATTTTATTGTTTGATTATTATACAGAGGGCGGCAGATACGACGTTTTGCAAGACTTGGCAAAAAAACAAAAAGATATTTTTATTTTTGTCTCTCATGCACACGCAGACCATTATGACAGCCGTATTTTGGCATGGAAAGACGTTGCACACTATGTTGTCTCTGATGATGTGGCACTGGGCAAAGTGGCACACAGTACAACCATGTCTGCCCATCAGAAAAAAACCGTACAAGATGTTGCAATACAAACACTGCAATCCAATGATGAGGGAGTTGCATTTTTGGTGAAAACAGAAGGCAAAACCATATATCATGCGGGGGATTTGAATTGGTGGCACTGGAACGGAGAAAGCGATACATTCAATGCAGATATTGCAAACAGCTATCGCAAAGAAATTGATTTGCTCAAAGGGGAGCAGATTGATGTGGCATTTGTGCCTGTTGACCCAAGATTGGAAGATAAACTCTGTTGGGCGGCAGATTATTTTATGGAAACGGTGGGAGCAGGTACATTGATGCCCATTCATTTTTGGAAGAATTTTGGTGTCTGTCAGGCGTTGCAAACAAAAGCATATGGAAATACCGTAGCAGTAATCACAAAAGAAAATGAAACGGTTTGTATACCATGAAAGGACGAAATTGGCGAGAGTTTGAACCGCCCGAAAAACGTCGCAGACAGCCGCCACAAACCAGACCACCCCAACAGGGCAAACATAAAAGACGCAGACGCAGAAAAAAAGGCTTGCTCCATCGTTTGGTCGTGTTTGTATTGCTGTTTACGGTGGGATACTGTGGATTTTATGTATATTATCGTTATGGAAAGCCCTATACGGTTGCTTTGGACGCAGGACATGGCGGCGATGACATCGGGGCAGAAGGTATCATCAAAGAAGTGGATTTGACGGAAGAAACGGTTTCCGCCTTGGCAGATTTGCTGAAAGAAGATGGACGGTTTCGAGTGGTGCGTTCCCGCAAAGATGGCGAAACAAAATCCATTGATGACCGCAACCATAAATTTGCAAAAATCAAACCCGATTTGATATTGTCTGTACACGCCAATCATGCCGAAAGTAAACAAGCACATGGGTTTGAATGTTATCCTGCTGTGCCGGGTATGAAAAATCATGAAAAAAGTATGGCATTTGCGGCATTGTTGTCAAAAGAAATGGCAGCGGCAGGCAGTGACCTGCGAGGGGAGCAGGGTATCCGATTTGGATATTATGTAGATGGTTCTGCACAAAAATTGATAATAGATGCCGCAGATACAACAGTCTATGAAAACTATGACACATTTGGGATACTCAAAAATGTATCCTGTGCTGCTGTATTGGTCGAACAATGTTTTGTGACAAATGCAGAAGATGTAGAAAAGTTTGGCACAAAAGCGGGTTGTCAAAAGGCAGCAGAAGCCTATTACCGAGCAATCGTAGCATATCTGAGCGAACCATAAAGCAATACATATCAAAAAAGAGGAACCATAGTGGTTCCTCTTTTTTGATACAATTTATGCATAAGGTGTTTCATAAGGCAATTTGCAATAAAATTCTTGCAATTTCTGTATGCGGTTGTTGCTATCCCATTCTGCCAAATAAATGCCTTGAAATTCGTTGATTTCGCCGGCGGTATTGGCACTTTGGAATGAAAATTCCATCATGGTGATATATTGGTCGTGTATCATACGACAAACTTGCCATTTGGTCACATGGTTTTGACTGTTCCATTCTGTGAACCAACGACGGATTTGTGCAATACCACAATAACGTCTGCCTTGGAATTCAAAATATTCCACATCTTGTGTGAATACAGCCTCCAAAGGTAGCAATTCCTGCCCCAGCCACATATCTAACCAAGTTTTTAACAATTCTTCTCTTTGTCGCATCATAACAAACACCTCCTGTATGTAGATGTAATGAGTTTGTTTTTATGGTATCATAAAACTGTATGTATAACAAGGGCAAATGTATTTGTATACAAAAAATGACGACTTTTTGTCAAAAGCCGTCATGTTTGTTACGTAGAAGAATGCTCTTTTTCTGCCAGACGTTTATAGACATCTTCTCTGAGCAATGTATAAAGTACGGATAACAGGGGAATGAATATCAACATACCGATGATACCCATAAGACTGCCGCCCAATGTGACAGCGACCAGTACCCATATCGAGGGCAGACCAACAGAACCGCCCACAACGTGCGGATAAATGAAATTCCCCTCTACTTGTTGCAACACAAAGAATAATATGATAAAGCCAATGGCTTGCGGTGGATTGACGACCAGTATCAAAAATGTGGCAACCACACAACCAATCAACGCCCCGAATATCGGGATTAAAGCGGTGACTGAAATCAATACGCCCACCAACAATGCATACGGGAATTTGAATATACTCATGGACACAAAGAACATACTGCCCAATATCACAGCTTCCATACACTGTCCGGTCAAAAACTTGGAAAATGTATGGTGTGTCAATGCGGCAACTTCCAAAGTGCGTTTTGCGTGTGCCGGTTTCAAATAAGCATATAATACTTTACGGCATTGTTCTTGCAGTTTTTCTTTTTGTATCAGAATATAACAAGCAAATACCAATCCGATGACAAATGTGGTAATCCCGCTGAATATCCCTTGTGCAATGGAGAATGTAGAGCCTAACACAAAATCTGCACCGTTTTGGAATATTGTCAGTATTTTTTGCATGATTTCTTCCCAGTTGAAATTGATGTTGTTGAGCCAATAGGCAATTTCTTTGTTGTCACTTAAAAGTCTTTCCAATTCGGACAGCAGTGTAGGCAATTTTACTTGTATGGTTTTCCCCAATGTGGATATGGTACGCCCCAATTCAGGGAATACAACCAGTATTGCAAGGGCAAGTATCACAGATACCAAAAGCAATGTCAAAATCAAACTGAATGGACGCAACCGTTTTTCAAATTTTGCCCGTTTTTGTGCAGAAAGTTCTTTTTTGCATAGTTTATAAAATGTGCGTTCCAAAAAGCCCATGGGTACACTCAATATGAATGCAATCGCAGCCCCCAATATAAAAGGTGCCAATATGCCGCCAATAGAAGAAATCAGAGAAACCACTTTATCAAAACGCCACAAAACAACAAAAGCCAATAATGCAAATACAATCAACCAACGCAATTTTTTCAGCGTTTGTTTATCTAAAATCATACGAAAAATCACTCCTTTTTTGTTTGGTTGTTTGCACAAGTATAGCATAAAGCCATATAAGAAACAAACATTTTTGTGTTTTTTTGGAAAGGAATACTTTACAGTATGCAGTTTTCTGATTAAACTATACAGTAGGAAAACAATAGGAAACAGTTGCTTGTTTCTGTTTGAGAAGAAAGGAAGATATTTTTATGGAAATCAGAACTAGATTTGCACCCAGTCCTACGGGTTATATGCATATTGGCAATTTGAGAACTGCTTTATATGAATATTTGATTGCAAAGTCACAAGGTGGTAAATTTATATTGCGTATTGAGGACACAGACCAAGAGCGTTTGGTGGAAGGTGCGGTGGACGTGATTTACAATACCATGCGTATGACAGGCTTACATCACGATGAAGGCCCTGATATTGGTGGGGCATATGGCCCTTATGTACAAAGCGAACGTATGGGTATGTATATGGATTATGCAAAAGAATTGGTGGAAAAAGGAGAAGCATATTATTGTTTCTGTACCAAAGAACGTTTGGAAAGCTTGAAAGAAAGCAATGCAGAAGGTGCAGCGTTTGCAAAATATGACAGACATTGTTTGCACTTATCCAAGCAAGAAGTGCAGGCAAAATTAGATGCAGGAGAACCTTTTGTCATTCGCCAAAAAATGCCCACAGAAGGCACAACCACATTTTCCGATGTGGTCTATGGAGATATTACCGTAGAAAATGCAGAATTGGACGACCAGATTTTGATGAAAGCAGATGGTTTCCCCACATATAACTTTGCAAATGTTGTGGACGACCATTTGATGAAAATTACACACGTGGTGCGTGGCAGTGAGTACCTTTCTTCCACACCCAAATATAACCTCTTATATGAGGCATTTGGTTGGGAGCCGCCCGTATATGTACATTTGCCTGCGGTGATGCGTGATGCACACCACAAATTGTCCAAACGTCATGGGGATAAGTCTTTTGAAGATTTGGTCAATGAAGGCTATGTGGTGGAAGCCATCGTCAACTATATTGCATTGTTGGGGTGGAGTCCTTCCGACAATACAGAAATTTTTACATTGCAGGAATTGGAACAAAAATTTGATATGGCAGGATTGAGCAAATCCCCGTCTATTTTTGATATCAAAAAATTGACATGGATGAACAGCGAATATTTGAAGGCCATGGATTTTGACAAATATTATGCTTTGGCAGAGCCGAAATTGAAAGAAGCATTGGGGGATACAAACTTAGATTTGAAAAAAATTGCGGCATTGTTGCAAAAACGTTTGGAAACATTGAACGATATCCCTGCAATGGTACAATTTTTCAAAGCATTGCCAGAGTATAGCACAGAGTTGTATACCCATAAAAAAATGAAAACAAATGATGAAATCGCATTATCCTCTTTGGAAGCGGCGTTACCTGTATTGGAAAACTTGGAGGCTTGGAACACAGACAGTATTCACGATACATTGATGGCATTGGTACCCACATTGGGCATCAAAAACGGACAGTTGTTATGGCCTGTCAGAACAGCGTTGTCCGGAGAGCCGACTTCTCCCGGCGGTGCTATGGAATTGGCAGATATTTTGGGTAAAGAAGAAAGTATTCGCCGTATCAAAGCGGGGATTGCTTTGTTGCAAGCATAAAAATTGCAGAAAACCGTGTACGGATAGTCGTATGCGGTTTTTTTATCACAGAATAGGAAAAAATTTGGAAATTTCTTAATAGAATTGACGATTTTTCGCAAAGGTTCTGTTAAAAATATATGATATACTCCTATCATAAACGGAATGGAGGCAGAAATATGCATATCCAGCAAATATTGATGACATTGTATCGTATTGCAGTTGGTCTTTGCTTTCTTTTGTTTGTGTTGCAAACAGCAGTGCTGGTATTTGGCAAGCGTCGCAGAAAAGGCGGAAAAAGGAAATGGTTGTATACCATACTCCTTTTGGTGAGTATGGTTGTGATACCATCAAAGCTTTTGGCAAGGTTTGATATTGTGCCGAAAATGTGGTATGTCAATGCTCCACAATTTGGCTGGCCTACATATTACAATCAGAACGACCCCGCATGGGGCAAAGAATTATATGGAGAAAGTGATTATATTGAAGATACAGGCTGTGGCCCGACTGTGCTTGCCATGGTGGTCAGTACATTGGGAGATAACAAAATCAATCCCAAACAAATGGCAGATTGGGCATACCAAAACGGATATTGCAGCCAAGGCTTTGGCAGTTATCATACATTGATTGCCCAAGGGCTTGCAGCGTATGGCATCGAAACCACCACAACCAATGATGGTGCAGAGGTGAAAACGGCATTGCAGGCAGGGTATCCTGTGATTGCATTGATGGGGGAAGGACATTTTACGGGCAGTGGACATTTTCTGTTGCTGTATGATATTGACAACAAAAATAAAGTGTCTTTGGCAGACCCCGAAAGTGAACAAAATTCCAAAATGAAATGGGATTTATCCACCATTCTGGCGGAGGCAAAAGTGAGTCCTACCACAAATGGTGCTTATTGGATTATTCAAAAACAAGTGTTAGATTGACATAGATATAACTCCTCTCTCAAAAAAATCGGAAAAGACTATCCATATACGGATAGTCTTTTTCGGTTTACTCCATGATATCGTCCATCACTTCTTCAGCACGAGAAGCCAATTTTTTGCCTTTGCGTACCATTTTGTGATATGTTTTTTTGTCCTGCATCAGATACCCAATGCCGACAAATGCGGCAGCACTGCCCATCAATACACCCATAGCGAATTTATTCATATTGTTGAAAGCCTCCTTTTTTCTTTTTAGTATGAGCGAAAAGAAGCATTTTATACCATCAAAAAAGAAAAAAAGAAAACCTCCAATGCATAGGGGAGAAAATGCAAAGGAGGCGTTCAGGCAAAATCATTATCCCAAATCATGAATGAATAAACCACTGCGTAATTTGGGTTCAAACCATGTGGACTTTGGTGGCATGGTTAAATTTGCGTCTGCAACTGCCATCAATTCCTGCATGGAAGTGGGATACATCGAAAAGGCAACTGTCATTTCTTTGCTGTCCACACGTTGTTCCAATGCTTCCAAGCCACGAATACCGCCCACAAAGTCAATGCGTTTGTCTGTGCGGGGGTCTTGTATGCCAAGCAAAGGTGTGAGCAATGCATTTTGTAAAATTGCCACGTCCAAACCGTTGACAATATCATTGCTGCAAATGTGCGGTTTGGCTTGCAAACAATACCAAGTGCCATCGAGATACATACCAAAAGTATGTATATTTTGTGGTGCAAATGGCGTTTGTGGTGCCAAAGACACAATGAAATCTTTTTCCAAAGCTGACAAAAAATCTGCTTTGGTATATCCGTGTAAATCTTTGACAACACGGTTGTAATCGAATATATGCAATTCGTCAGCAGGGAATAATACCGACAAATAATAGTTAAATTCCGCATCGGCAGGTGCATTTGGGTGTTCTGCTCTGCGTTTTTGCCCGACTTTGACAGCGGAGGCATTGCGATGATGCCCGTCTGCAATATACAAATAAGGCACTTGTGCAAAACTTTCTGTCAAACAACGTATGGTTTCGCTATCGTCCACACACCAAACGGTATGCCGAATACCATCTTCTGCAACAAAGTCATACACAGGCGGTATGGACGCTGTCCAATGTGCCAATCGTTCTTTTGCAATATCGTTTTTGCGATATGCCAAGAAAATAGGCCCTGTGTTTGCGTTCAATGTGTCTACATGACGAATACGGTCTGCCTCTTTTTCCGCTCTGGTCAATTCGTGTTTTTTGATGATACCGTTTGTATATTCATCAATGGAAGTACAAGCGACAAGCCCTGTTTGACAATGTTCGCCCATAGTCAAACGGTAAATATAGAAATTCGGCACAGTATCCTGTATAAAGTTGCCGTTTTGTTTCATTTCTTCCAATTTTTGTTTTGCTGTTTGGTATACGATATCGCTGTATGCATCAACATCATCTGGTAAATCAATTTCCGCACGGTCAATATGCAAAAAAGAATAAGGTTGATTTTTTGCCATTTCTTTTGCCTCTTGTCTGTTCATGACATCATAAGGCAAAGCAGCAATTTGTTCTGCATAAGCGGGATTGGGACGAATACCAGCAAAAGGTCTTACAGTTGCCATATCAATTATCCCTCCTGATTGAGAATACGTACTCTTTTGACACTTGTGATTGCATATAAATCTGCCACCAATGCAGAGGTATCTGTGGGTAAATCATCGCAAACAATGATGTTATATGCAAGCTCACCCTTGGAGTTGTTTACCATTTTGTCTACGTTGATATGGTGCTTGGTCAACACAGAACCCAACTGCCCAATCATGTTGACAATGTTGGAGTGAGAAACCGCAATACGGGGTTTTCCGGAATAAGGAACAATACAATTCGGAAAATTCACGGAATTTTTGATATTGCCATACAGCAGATATTCCCGCAATGCAACCGCTGCCATTTCTGCACAGTTTTCTTCGGACTCGGGTGTGGACGCACCCAAATGCGGTGTCAGAATGATATTGGGGTTGCCCAGCAGTTCTGCCTTTGGGAAATCGGTGATATAACGGGAAACAATTTTGTTTTCGATGGCTTCCAATAAAGCCGCATTGTCTACCAGTTCCCCACGTGCAAAGTTGAGCAGTCGCATACCCTTTTTTGCAACGGCAAACAAACCTTTGGAAACGGTATGTTTTGTTTTGTCATTCAAAGGAATATGTAATGTCACATAATCGCTGTTTGCAAATAAATCTTCCAATGTATCGGATTTTCGTACAGCGGCAGACAGATGCCAAGCAGATTCCAATGTCAGATAGGGGTCATACCCAATCACGTCCATACCCAAATCCAAAGCTGCATTTGCAACCAATACACCGATTGCTCCCAAACCGACAACACCCAATGTTTTGCCTTGTATTTCCGGACCGGAGAACTGTTTTTTTGCACTTTCCACAGCTTTATCCAAATGTTCTGTTTCGGATTGTGTTTGTACCCAGTTTGTACCCTCTATCACACGACGGGAGGATATCAATAAAGCAGTCAATACCAATTCTTTGACAGCATTGGCATTTGCTCCGGGGGTATTGAATACGGGTATGCCTTTTTCTGTACATTTGGCAACAGGGATATTGTTTGTGCCTGCCCCTGCTCTGGCAATCCCCAATAATGTTTCGGGTAATGGGGTATCATGTAAATCATAACTACGCAACAATATGCCGTGTGGAGCATTTGTTTCTGTGTCTATGGTAAATGTTGTGTCAGGCAGTTTGGAAAACCCTGCCTGAGAAATTTGATTATATGGTTTGATGGTATACATGGCAAAGCCTCCTCCTTATAAATGCTTCTGTTCAAAATCACGCATAAAGTCAACCAGTTGTGCAACGCCTTCTTTTGGCATGGCGTTGTATATGCTGGCTCTCATGCCACCCACAGAGCGATGCCCTTTCAGATTGACAAAGCCATGTTGTTCTGCTTCTTTCAAAAAAGCGACATCTGTTTCTGCATCAGGCAATACAAAAGGAACATTCATCAAAGAACGGTGTTCTTTTAATACAGTTCCTTTGAATAGTTTGGAATTGTCCAAAAAGTCGTATAACAAAGCAGCTTTTTCTTCGTTTTTTTGCTGCATTGCTTTGACACCACCCTGTGCTTTCACCCATTGCAATACTTTGCCCAAGAAATAAATGCTGTATGTAGGGGGTGTGTTGTACAAAGAGTTGTTTTTGGTATGCACTGCATAATCCAACATGGTAGGTGTATATGGTTTTGCGTGTCCAAGCAAATCCTCCCGCACAATCACAACTGTCACACCCGCAGGGCCGAGATTTTTTTGTGCCCCTGCAAACAATAAGCCAAATTTTGTGATGTCGATTTCCTCGGAAAGAATGGACGAGGACATATCCCCAACCAGCGGTACATCACCGGTATTGGGTAATGTGGTATAACGTGTGCCATATATGGTATTGTTCAATGTAATATAAAAATAATCTGCATTTTTGGAAAATGTGGTTTCGTCCAATGCAGGAATACGGTCAAAATTGGTGTCCGCAGAAGATGCCACAATATGTACTGTGCCATAGCGTTTGGCTTCTTCGGCGGCTTTTTTTGCCCATTGTCCTGTCAATACATAATCTGCACAATCATGTTTTTGCATCAGGTTCAAAGGAATCATGGAAAATTGTGTAGAGCCGCCGCCTTGCAAAAACAGCACATGATAGTTTTGGGGAATGTGCATCAAATCCCGCAAGTCCTGCTGTGCTTGTTCCAATATGTTTGTGAATGTTTTGGAACGGTGGCTCATTTCCATCACTGACATACCTGATGAACCGTAACAGACAAATTCTTGTTGTGCTTGTTCCAATACTTCCAAGGGAAGCATAGAAGGGCCTGCAGAAAAGTTCCATACACGTTTTTGGTTCATCATAAATATCAGCCTCCTAAAAAGAATAAAATTGCCGCAATATACGGCGAATAAAAGACAAGTGTCTTTGTAAAAGATAATATGCATTTGATTATAACACGCCAATTTGAAGCGTCAAGTAAAAAACAGATATTTCCAAGAGCAAAAATGTTTTTCGGAATAATTTGCAAAAAAAAGCGAAAAAAGACAAATAAAAAACAGCATTTTATACAGACAGATGTCTTTGACAGAAAAACAAAAAACGGGATATTGTATTTTGTATATATAAAAATACAAAAATGTTTGGCTGTATTTTTTTCAAAAGAGCCTCATATATTACCATAAGGAGGCGTATATATGAAATCCATCAAAAAAGAATGTCAGACCATATGCTTGGTATTGTTTTGTTTGGGGATTTGTTTTTTCACTGCACAAAGACAGAGTGTGCCGACCATGATGCCGATGATATCAAAAAATATCGTATTAGATGCGGGGCATGGCGGCTGGGACCCAGGCAAAACAGGAAAACAAGGCGAAAATGAGCAGATACTCAATTTGGCAATCACACAAAAATTACAACAATACTTAGAACAAGGTGGTGCAAATGTGTATTTGACAAGAGCGGACGAAAATGCATTGGGACAAAGCAAAAAAGAAGATATGCACCAAAGAAAAGAAATCACAAACACCAGTCAGGCGGATATTTTGATTAGTATTCATCAAAATGCATTTCCGACCTCATCGCCAAAGGGAGCACAGGTGTTTTATCACAAACAAAGCACACAAGGCAAAGAATTGGCACAATATATTCAAGACAGTTTGAAACAACGCACAGACCCCGACAATACAAGACAGCCAAAAGCCAATACGGATTATTACATATTGCGTACCACAGAAATTCCTGCGGCGTTGGTGGAATGTGGTTTTTTATCCAATCCACAGGAAGAACAAAAACTCAATGACACAGAATATCAAGACAAAGTGGCATGGGGGATTTATTGTGGTATTTTGGATTATTTTGCAGCAAAAGAAGGGGTTGACGGTTTACAGGCTGATAAAAAGCAGATATAATTGAGAAAACAAAAGCGGAAAGGAATTGTATCCTATGGAATATACAACACAACAAAATTTTGAAACGCTTGGGGTGTCTGAGGCATTGCTTGCAGGGCTTGCCAAACAAAATATCACACACCCCACCGATATACAGCAAAAAATGATACCTGCCATTTGCACAGGCAAAGACGTTGTGGGACGCTCAGAAACGGGTTCCGGCAAAACATTGGCATATTTGTTGCCAATTTTTTTGCGTATAGACCAAAATGTCAGAGGCACACAGGCAATCATACTGACACCCACACACGAATTGGCAGCACAGGTACAAAAACAGGCAGAATTGCTTGCAAAAAATGCAGGCGTTCCGATTAGCAGTGCCTTGATTATCGGTACTGCCGGCATACAACGCCAGATGGAAAAATTGAAAGAAAAACCACAAATTGTGGTGGGTTCTGCGGGGCGTATGCTGGATTTAATCAAACGCAGAAAAATACAGGCACATTTGGTCAAAACCATTGTGTTAGATGAGGGCGACAGATTATTGGAAGATGGCAATTTTGCTGTGGTGCAGGCAGTCATCAAAACCACATTGCGTGACAGACAGCTGGTGTTGCTTTCTGCTTCTGTCAGTGGGGAAACACTCCAAAGAGCAAAACAAATCATGAAAGACGATATGATGCAATTAGAAGCACAGGCACAGCGTGGCTTGGTGCCGGAAAACATTGCACATCATTATATTTTGACCACACACAGAGAAAAATTCCTGATGTTGCGTAAAGTGCTTGCAGGAGAAAAACCAACAAAAGCCATGATATTTTTGAACAATCCGGAAAACATAGAAGTGACGGTGGATAAATTGAACTACCATGGTATCAAAGCAGATGGTATTTATGGGCAGGCAGGCAAAGAGGAGCGTAAATCTGCTTTGGAAGATTTCAGAAACGGCAAAATTTCTGTATTGGTGGCGTCTGACATTGGGGCAAGAGGATTGGATATTGCAGATGTGACACATATCATTCATTTGGATATCCCCGAAGATGCCACACAATATTTGCACCGTGCGGGCAGATGTGGCAGAAATGGGAAAAGCGGTTGCTCCATTTCTCTTGTCACACCTTATGAACGTAAATGGATTCACAAATACGAAAAGGTATGGGGGATTCGTTTCACACAAAAAGATATGGTGCAAGGCAAGCTGGTAGACAGTGCCAAAACAAAAAAGGATTTGGAAAAGAAGCCCCAAAAACAAACCAACACAACAAAAAAATCCAAAAAAACAAGCGAAAAAAGAAATAAAAAATAGTTTGCAATCAAAACGTAATATTTTTTTCCCAAAAAATATGTTGTGCAACAAATGAAAATCATGTATGATAGTAACACAAACATACAAATGAATTTGATTAGGAGGTAACAACATGAGCGAACATTGTGATTGCGGTTGCGGTTGTGGACATGACCACGACGAAGAAATTATGGATTTGGAAACCATGTTTTTGACATTGGATGATGACACAGAATTGGAATGTGGCATATTGGGTGTATTTGAAGTAGAAGGTCTCGCAGACAAAGAATACATCGCTTTGTTGCCATTGGAAGATGAAACTGTATTGTTGTATGAATACAAAGAAGCAGACGGCGAAATCGAATTGAATGTCATCGAAGATGATGCAGAATTTGATAAAGTCTCCAATGCATTCTACGATATGTACGAAGACGAAGAATAAAAAAGAAGAAAAGGGCGGAGCTTTCAAAAGCTCTTGCCTTTTTACATATAGAGCAAAAACAAAAATATTGGAGGAAACCGATGAAAAAAAATAGATTATGTGCAAGTGTGGTGGCAGCAATGTTGGGCGTATTGCTTTTGCCTGTCTCACCTGCATATGCCGCAGGTGCAGATTGGACAACGGGCAATCCTTTGGTTGCCCATGCTTTGGGGGAACATGATGGCAAAATAGAAACCAATTCCAAAGAAGCCTTTATTTCTTCTTGGGAAAATGGATATAAAGTATTGGAAGCCGATTTTACATACACTTCTGATGGGACATTGGTGGTGCGTCACGATTTTGATGCTGGTGGAAGTTATTACCGTTTGGAAATCAAACCGCAAGGCAATTTGGTCATGGATACCCAAACATACAAAAACCAGAAAATCATATATGAACAAACACCTTTGACTGCAGCAGATTTGATTGCTTTGTTGGGAGAATACAAAGATGTATATTTGATTACCGATACCAAAAATACAGATAAGGCAACAGTACAAAGACAGTTTCGGGACTTAAAAAATATTGCAAACAACACAGGAAATGCAGAAGTATTAAATCGGATTGTACCACAAATATACAGTGAAGAAATGTTGGGCTGGGTGAAAGAAATCCACCCATTCTCTCAATGGATATATACCTTGTATCAAATTCCCAATCCCGATTACGCAAAAATTGCAGAGTTTTGTGCCACAAATCAAGTGGGGGTTGTGACAATCGAACGAAGCAGAGTAAAAAAAGAGGTGACAGATACATTCCATGCAAAAGGTGTGCGTGTATATGCACATACCGTTAATCGATATATGTATTTTAAAGAGTTGTTGGCACAAGGAGTAGATGGGATTTATACCGATACCATCAAACCATATGAACTGCCTTGGGTGGGATTGCAAAACAATCGGAAATTGATGCAAAAAACCGTTACATTGCAAGATAAAAATTATACCTGGCAAACCATAGATATTATGGGTACACCTTATGTCAGATTACGTGATTTTGCGACAATGTTATCCGAAAATGGTGGTTTTCATGCAACATATGATGCAAACACCAAAACATTGACATTGCAAAACAGCGGCACATTTACCACATTGGGCAATGAATTGTTGTTGCAGCAAAGCAATCGCTATATCACAAAAAAAGCACAAAACAAATTATGGTACAATGATACAGAAATGAAAATGCAAGGCTATACCGTAGACGATGATTTGTATTATCCTTTGCAGGGGCTTTTGGATATGGTGGGTGCTAAATTGGAAGAAAAAATGAGCAGTACGGAGATTTCCTTCAAAGCGTAAAATATTGACACCAATCTGATGACGTGGTATTCTTGGAATACATAGAAAAATCAATTTGCTGGGGGTGCCGAAAGGCTGAGAAAAATACCCTTTTTACTAAAACGGGTTATGCCGATATAGGAATGCAAACAACCAATACACATCAGCACAGCAAAGCGATGTTTTTCGCAAAGCTGTGCATTTTTGTTTCCGGCAGACAGATGAAGGAGGTATATACAATGAAACACGTTTTAACCATTGCAGGCTCAGACACTTGTGGCGGTGCAGGGATACAGGCAGATTTGAAAACATTTTCTGCACAGGGTACATATGGTATGAGTGTCATTACAGCAGTTACGGTACAAAATACCCAAGGGGTGTTCGGTTGTCAGGATATTGATACCGAAATCATCAAAGGACAAATAGATGCCATATTTACCGATATTGTGGTGCATGGTGTAAAAATCGGTATGGTATCACAAATTCCGACCATTCATGCCATTGCAGATAAATTGGAACAATACCACCCACAAAATGTGGTGTTAGACCCTGTGATGATTTCCAAAAGTGGGTTTGACTTGATGCAGCCGGAAGCAAAAGAGGCGTTGATTTCCCGCTTAATTCCATTAGCGTATGTGGTTACACCCAATTTACCGGAGGCAGAAGTGATTACCGGTATGAAGATTGAAACTTTGGCAGATATGGAACAGGCGGCAAAAGCCATTTATGCTATGGGTGCAAAAAATGTGTTGATGAAAGGTGGACATTTGGAAGATGATGCAACCGATTTGCTATATGACGGCAAAAACGTTGTAACATTCCAATCTGCACGTATTCCTACCAAAAACACACATGGTACGGGTTGTACATTGTCCTCTTGCATTGCGGCAAATCTGGCAAAAGGAAAAACTGTAGAAGAAGCAGTACGCATTGCAAAAGCGTATATCACCGTTGCAATCACATATGCGTTGGATATTGGCAAAGGTGTTGGCCCTACCAATCATTTTTATGAATTATATCAAAAAGCAGGATTAAATGTAGAATAAATGAAAAATCATGGCATATTTGCCATGATTTTTTTATTGCCATGACGACCCATTCTATGGTATTTAAGATAATTTTTATTGTTTTTTGTCGGATTTACGCATATAATGAGAAAAGATTTTGCTTTTTGCAAAAAAAATACAAAAATATGGAGGGTTTGTTTTGCATAAAAAACAAAAGAAGGAAAAAAGCAAAAAAAAGAGTTTGAAAATTTTGTATTTTCAAACATTGATGATTACATTGGGCATTTTATGCACATTTTTGCTTGTATTATATGGCGTTTTTATTTATTTTGTGGGTGGATTAAACCGTATCCAATTAGATGAAAGCAAATTATCGGTCAATGCAGGTTTGGCACAGGAAAGCGGAAAAATCACCAATATTGTATTATATGGCTTGGATTCCAGAAATCATGATTATAACGGGCTTTCCGATGTCATTATGATTGTATCCATCAATAACAAAGACGATAAGGTCAAATTGATTTCGATTGCAAGAGATACATATGTCAATGTACCGGGGTATGGAAAAACAAAAATCAACCATGCATATAGTTATGGCGGGGCAGAACTGGCAATCCAGACATTGAATGAAAACTTTGATTTGAATATCACAGACTATGTCACCACAAACTTTGACTCTTTGGCAGAAGTCATTGATGCAGTGGGTGGTGTGGATATTGAAGTTTCGGAAAAAGAACGCCAGCAAATCAATGCATACTTGCTGGAAGGAGCACCTTTGCGGGAAACCGGTATGGTACATTTGAATGGCCCGCAAGCGGTCAGCTATGCACGTATTCGTAAAATCGACAGTGACAATATGCGTACACAAAGACAAAGAAATGTGCTGGAACAGGTATTCCAAAAAGGAAAAAATATGTCACCATTGGAATTTCCGGGCTTAATCCGCCAACTGGCACCACTTGTGGAAACATCTTTGAGCAATGAGGAAATCCTGCAACTGGTTTCTGTGGCATTGACCGGCGGCTTGGAATTGGAACAAGGGGCATTTCCGAATGAATATATCGAAAGTAGGGGAGAAACCGTCAACGGCTCCGGTTGGGTGTATATCTATGATATTGAGCAAGCAGCAGATATGATTCATGCATTTATCTATCAGGATATTCCGCTTGCACAATATGGTATGACAGAGGAAGAACGAAAAGCAGCAAATGCACAAGAGGCAGCTGTTGCACAAGGTGAACAAGAAGAAATACCATGATTTTGAAAAAATTGGTTGACAAAGTAAAATATCATTGTATAATGGTGATTAGTTGATATAGAAAAAGGCAATGAAAAGAAGAGTACGCTTTGAATGGTTTTACAGAGAACTTTCCATTTGTTGAGAGGAAAGAAACACGGAAAAAGCCGAAGATGGTCTTGGAGCTGCATACCAAGGAGATTATTTTTTCTCTTAGGCTATGACGGGTATGCCCGTGACAGCATAACAGTATCGGTATTGGTATACCCGTACTGCATGAGGTCAAAACTGTGAGGTTTTGATGAATTAGGGTGGTAACACGAAGTGTAATAGCTTTCGTCCCTTAGAATATATAGCATATTCTGAGGAACGGAAGCTTTTTTGTTTGTATTTTTCAGATAAGGAGAGGGTGTAATATGGCACAACAACCCATGATTGCATTACAGGGGATTACAAAAGTATTTCAACAGAAAAAAGAAAGCCTGCAAGTATTAAAAGGGATTGACTTGGAGATTGCCAAGGGCGAAATTTTTGGCATTATCGGTATGAGTGGGGCAGGGAAAAGTACATTGGTTCGATGTATCAATTTGTTGGAACGTCCCACAGAGGGTAAGGTATATTTAGATGGGCAGGAATTGACAGCATTGTCTGAAAAGGCATTGCGTAGTGCACGTCGTTCCATGGGTATGATTTTCCAGCAGTTTCATTTGTTGGTACAACGTACCGCACTGGAAAATGTTTGTTTTCCGATGGAAATTGCAGGTGTGAAAAAAGCAGAGGCACAAAAAAGAGCAAAAGAGCTTTTGGAGTTGGTGGGTTTGGGAGATAGAACAGACCACTACCCCTCCCAGATGTCAGGGGGACAAAAACAAAGAGTAGCGATTGCCAGAGCATTGGCAACCAACCCCAAAGTGTTGCTTTGTGATGAGGCAACCAGTGCATTAGACCCAAATACCACAAAAGGCGTTTTGGAACTTCTGAAAGACATCAACCAAAGATTAGGCATTACCATTGTCATCATCACACACGAAATGAAAGTCATTCAGGAAATTTGTCATCGTGTGGCAATCATCAGTGAGGGCAATATTGCAGAAATGGGCAGTGTGGAAGAAATTTTCAGAGCCCCAAAAACAGAAGCCGGCAGAGAATTGGTATTCCATGAGGGGGATAACAAAGAGGGCTTGCAAGGCTATGTACCACATTGTTATCGTATTGTATTTGATGAGAGCAATTCCAACGAGCCGCTGTTGGGGAGCATGATGGTAGAATGTGGCGGGCTTGCCAACATATTGGCAGCAAACACCAGAAGCATTGACGGCAAAGTATATGGGCAAATGCTGATACAGTTACCGGAAGATGCAGCATTGCGAGAACGCATGATTGCAAATTTGAGAGCGAAACAAGTCATTGTGGAGGAGATAGAATATGTTTGAGAATGGAATGTTGGAATTGGTTGTGCAGGCATTTGGCGAAACCATTTTGATGACAGTGGTATCTTCATTGTTTGCTTATGTGATTGGGTTGCCTTTGGGTTTGATATTGGTGGCAACAGACAAAGAAGGGGTATCTCCATCTGCTGTCTGTAATCAAATTTTAGGTTTTTTGGTGAACGTGTTGCGTTCTGTACCGTTTTTGTTGTTGTTGGTTGCGGTGTTGCCGATTACAAAAGCAGTTGTCGGTACAACCATCGGAGCAAAAGCAACCATTGTGCCATTGGTGATTGGTGCAGCTCCCTTTATTGCACGTTTGGTGGAGTCTTCTTTGAAAGAAGTGGATAAAGGTGTCATTGAGGCGGCACAGTCTATGGGGGCATCACCCTTTGAAATTATGACAAAAGTACTGTTGCCGGAGGCAAAGCCCTCTTTATTGATGGGCAGTGCCATCAGTATGACAACCATATTGGGATATTCTGCGATTGCAGGTTTCTGCGGTGGCGGCGGTTTGGGTGCAGTTGCCATCAACTATGGATATTACCGCAATGATACAAATGTCATGCTTGTCATGATTATATTGTTGGTCATTATCGTGCAGGTGTTGCAGGAAATCGGTTTGCGTGTGGCAAAAAGAAGTGATAGGCGATTGTAATGTATTTTACATAAAAAAAAACAATATATGTATAGTTTGAAGGAGGAATTATATTATGAAAAAGTTTTTTGCAGTGGCATTGACAGCAGTGGTGGCTTTGGGATTGGCAGGTTGCACATCTCAGCCAAGTGAACCACAAAACGAAACAGAACAACAAACACAGGGCGAAAGTGCAGATGGGGCAACCACATTGAAAATCGGGGCATCTCCTGCACCCCATGTGGATATTTTGAAAGCGGCAATTCCCGTGTTGGAACAACAAGGCATTATATTGGATATTGTGGAATTCAATGACTACATTTTACCCAATAAAGCATTAGATGAAGGGGAATTGGACGCAAACTTTTTCCAACACAAACCTTATTTAGATACATTTAATACAGATTATAAAATGGACTTGGTTTCTTTGGGTGCAGTGCATTATGAACCCATGGGCATTTTTGCAGGCAAAACAGCAGATTTGGCAAGTTTGCCTGATGGTGCAGTGATTGGTGTACCAAACGACCCCACCAATGAAGCAAGAGCATTGTTGTTGTTGGAAGCAAATGGGGTATTAAAACTGAAAGAAGATGCAGGCATTGCAGCAACAAAATTGGATATTACAGAAAATCCGAAAAATTTTGTCATTCAGGAAATGGACGCAGCACAGTTGGCATTGTCTTTGGACTCTTTGGATATTGCAGTCATCAATGGGAATTTTGCTTTATCCGGCGGTTTGGAATTGGCAGATGCTTTGGCAGTTGAAACAGAGGACTCTTTGGCAGCAACCACATATGCAAATATCATTGCAGCCAGAAAAGAAGATGAAAACAACGAAGCATTGAAAAAATTGGTGGAAGCATTGCAGTCTGATGACGTGAAAACATTTATCAATGATACATTTGCAGGGGCAGTAAAACCCAGCGCAGCACAATAAAACGCATAGAAAAAAGAGCATTCTTTCGGAATGCTCTTTTTTGATGCTTACTGTTTTCCGGTCGAACCGATACCGCCTCTGTCATCATTGCCCAGTGTTTCTTTTTCCACAAAAGAAATGGCAGGCTGATGTTCAAAAATACGAAATTGACAAATACGGTCGTTCTGTTCGATGACGGTGTCACGCATTGCCAATGCAGGGAAAAACCATTGGTCATTGTCCCCACAGTAACTTTCGTCTACGATACCACAATGGTTTGTCTGTATCACACCAAAATTTTTGAACGTGGAACTTCTTGGCACAATATGTGCTTCATACCCTTTCGGCAATTCCATGGCAATGCCCAAAGGAATGAGGTGAAATTCTCCTGCTTTTAATTCCACACGTTCTGCGGCTCTCAAATCAATCCAGTCGGATTTGCCGTCGATATAACGTAATTTTTCGATGTTCTCTGATAAATATTTGATTTTGATAGAAACCATTTGTGTATATCCTTTCTGTTATTCTGCTGGGTATAAGTATAATGTGCTTTTTTGCAATGATTTTTGCACATCAATAATTCTTTGATTAAAACTGCCTTTCCAATGCAGTTTGTTGTCTTTCAATTCTTCAACAAAACGTCCGTCTACCAACACATCAATGTATTGCATGGCAGGCAATGCACTGACCTCTTCCCAAAGATAGCCGGTGTAAAGCCATATGGTTTTATCGGGGAATGTTGCTTTGATTTCTTTTAACAATGCGGTGATGTCATCACGATTGGCAAGGTGTAAGGGGTCGCCGCCGCTGAGTGTAATGCCGCTGATATAGTTTTTTTGCAGTTCTGCAAACAATTCCTGTTTTGCAGCCATATCAAACGGAATCCCGCTGTCAATATCCCATGTGATGGGGTTATGACAGTTTTTGCAAGCGTGAGAGCAACCCGAAACCCAAAGCACAACACGCAGACCTTCCCCGTTTAGCATATCGTCCTTGGTAATATTATGATAACGCATGATATTACATACTCTTCCTTTCTGCAATTTCAGCCATTTTTGCCTCATTCAAACGTGTGTCACCTTTGACACGGGAATAAGACAGATAACCGTTCATACGGTCAATTTTGGTTAGATTCTGGCTGCCGCATTTTGGGCAAACGTCCATTTCCAATTCTTGGTGTCCGCAATCATCGCAATATGCCAGTGACAGATTGACACCTTCGTAAAATCCCATTTCCATAGCACGACGTACCAATGTACGAATGGCATCTAAGTTATAATCAATCGGATATTTGACATACTGTATTTTTCCGCCGTTTGACAAATCCCAGAAACGTTTTTCCAAGTCCTGTTTTTGAATGGGTGTCAACTCCTCTGTGACATGACAATGGAAGGAATTGCTCACATATGCTCTGTCAGAAACATTTTCGATGACGCCGTATTTTTTACGGAACTGTGTGACTTGCAATCCACACAGGCTTTCTGCGGGTGTGCCGTAAATGGCATATAAATATCCGTCCTCGTTTTTGAATTGTGCCACTTTATCGTTGATATGTTGCAATGTTTCGATGGCAAATGCACCGTCTTCCACCAAAGATTTGCCATTGTGCAATTCTTGCAATTCATTCAATGCGGTGATGCCGAAAGAAGCGGTTGCGGATTTCAACAATGGTTTGATTTTGTCATGAATGCCCAAATGTCCGCCATAGAAACCACCTTCGCAATATGCCAACGGATTTGTGGAAGCACGCATTTCACCCAAATATGCATAAGTACGGATATGTAATTGACGAATTAGTTCTAAATAATAATCCAATACTGCAAAAAATGGTTTGCCTTCTTGTTTTGCTTTTGCATAAATCATAGGCAAATGCAGGCTGACTGCACCAATGTTGAAACGTCCGACAAATACAGGTTTGTCGTTTTCGTCCGCAGGTGTTGCCCCGCCTCGTTCAAACCAAGGGGACAAGAACGCACGACAACCCATCGGGCTGATAATTGCACCATATTTTTTATACATATCGGAAACATAGCCCTCTCCGGTCAAAGAAAGCCAATCAGGGTACATGGTTTTGGAGGAACACAAAATGCCTGCCTCGAATACATCTTCCAATTCTTTGCCTTTGCCGTGCAAATTTTCATCATACAAAAATACCAGTTTCGGGAACAGTACGGGTTTTTTGCAAGATTGTTTGCCTTGACCGTTTTTGCGGACATTGAGCATGGTGATGGAAGCAAGTTTTGCAAATTTTCCGGTACCCGTACCAAATGTCATGGTGATAAAAGGATAATCCCCACGGCTGGAAGCAACGGTATTGAATTTGTATTCCCAACCTTGGAAGCCTTGTTCAAAGTCGTTGAGGATATCTGCCATAGCCTCTTTATCTGCAATTTTTGGTGTCAAGCCCATTTCGATATAACGCTGATAGAATTTTTTGTAACTTTTTTCTGCATAAGGTTCTAACAGCAAATCCACAGATGGTACGGTAAAGCCGCCGTATTGCTGGCTTGCCGCAGACAATACAATATCACCAATGACATCAAATGCCACATTCAATGTTTTGGGTTCGTTGTACCATAAATTCCCCATTTCAAAACCGCCTGTCAATACGCTTGTCACATCAAACAGACAGCAATTCATGGTGTCACGTCTTGCGGACATATCATGGATATAAATATACCCATCACGACAAGCCTGCAATTCTTCTGTTGTCATAAAGAATTTTTGGTATAATTCTTTGTTCAACTGGTTGAATACCAAAGAGCGTTTTGTGGATACCAAAGCACTGTCGGTATTGCTGTTTTCTTTATCGCCGATATACATGATAGATTGACTTTTTTTATATACTTCATCTAACATTTTGACAAAGTCTTGTTTGTAGTTGCGATAGTCACGATAGCTTTTGGCAACTTCCGGTTTGACCTGTTCCAAAGCACCTTCTACGATGTTATGCATTTCGGATATGGGGATACCTTCCTTGCCCAATGAAAATGCTTTGTTTTCTACGAATTGACAGATAAAGTCCAATTCTTCCTGTGTAAATTTTACCAACGCACGATATGCGGATTTATTGACAGCTGTAATCACCTTTTGTACATTCCAAGGTTCATGGGTATTATCTTTTTTTATGACATACATGATTTTTTTCTCCTTTCATTCCTTTCGTTTTTGTGTATCCAAAATCGAAAAGCTTTATCCATACGTTACCACATATAGTTTTGGTTTTCAATAACAAAACTATATATTGTGTTAGGATTGTGAAAACCTTAAAAATCTAGGTGGATTTTTTTTTGAAATTTTGGTAGGTTATTTTTGTAATGTTTGTCGTAATGCTTTTTGCCAACCGGACAACAGTGTGGTTGCACATTCTTTGGAAATATTGGGGGAAAATGCATGAGAAACGCCCCAATTCCGGCGGATTTCTGACAAGTCCTTCCAATATCCAACCGCAAGCCCTGCCAGATAGCAAGCACCCAATGCGGTGGTTTCCAATATCGTGGGGCGTAATACCGGTACGCCTGTGATGTCTGCCTGAAATTGTAACAGAAACCGATTTGCGGCAGCCCCACCATCTACACGCAATTCAGCCAAAGGAATTTTTGCATCTTCTTCCATGGCGTGCAAAACGTCATATGTTTGATATGCCATAGATTCCAAAGCGGCACGCACAATATGGCGACGGTTTGCCCCTCTGGTCAGTCCTGTCAATGTACCACGGGCGTAAGCGTCCCAATGCGGTGCTCCCAAGCCGACAAATGCAGGCACAAAATAGACGCCGCAGGTATCGGGTACAGACAACGCCAGTGCCTCTGTTTCCTGTGCGGTTTGAATGAGTTCCAATTCATCACGCAGCCATTGTATGGCAGCACCAGCCACAAATACAGAGCCTTCCAAAGCGTATGTGATTGTGCCATCGAATCCCCACGCAATGGTGGTCAGAAGTCCGTTTTTGGATAAAACGGGTTTGTCACCGGTGTTCATCAACAAAAAACAACCTGTGCCATATGTATTTTTGGCAGAACCGGGGGTAAAACAAGCCTGTCCGAACAATGCCGCCTGTTGGTCACCTGCAACGCCTGCAATGGGAATGGGACTGCCAAAATGGAATGGCAATGTATAGCCCAAAACGCCACTGGAAGGTACAACCTTTGGCAATATGTTTGCAGGAATATCCAATAATTGCAATATTTCTTCGTCCCATTGCAATGTATGGATATTGAATAACATGGTGCGGGAGGCGTTGGAATAATCGGTTGCATGGACTTGTCCGCCCGTTAAATGCCAAATCAACCATGTATCCACAGTACCGAATAACAAATTGCCCTGTGCAGCCAATGTGCGGGCATTTGGCACATGGTCTAAAATCCAACGGATTTTGGTTGCGGAGAAATAGGCATCTAACAACAGCCCTGTTTTTTGTTGGAATAGGTCTTGATATTCTGCCAATGCATCACAATCCGGTGCAGTACGGCGACATTGCCACACAATGGCATTGTAAATGGGTTTGCCGGTGCGTTTATCCCACAAAATGGTGGTTTCTCTTTGATTGGTGATGCCAATGGCGGAAATATCCGCAGCGGTTAGGTTTTTTTGAGCAAGTGCCTGTTGTGCCACTTCCAGCTGTGACTGCCAAATTTCCATAGGGTCATGTTCCACCCAGCCTGCTTTTGGATAAATTTGTCGATATTCTTTTTGTGCCATACTGATGATATTTCCTTGTTTGTCAAACAAAATACAGCGAGAGCTTGTCGTGCCTTGGTCTAATGACATGATATACTGCATACAGAAAATGCCTCCTTTCGCACAAAAAAGCCCCGAAAAGGGCTTTTATGACTATGGTTATGATTTACATATAAGGATTGGACTGTCTTTCGATACCCAATGTGGTAGAAGGGCCATGTCCGGGATATACGGTATAATCGCCGTCCAAATCTCTCAGACGTTTCAAAGATTGCAATATGGTTGCCCAATCCCCTGTGGCAAAGTCTGTACGACCACAAGAGCCTTGGAACAATGTATCCCCTGTGAACAGGTTGTCCTCAATCATGAAACAAATACTGCCTTCTGTGTGTCCAGGAGTGAACAATACCTGGAATGTCAAATCGCCTACTTGCAAAGTGTCACCGTCGTCCAACAAAATATCAGGATTTACCGTAATGGGATTGCCTGTTTGTGTGGAGAAGTTGATGGCAGGGTCAGAGAACACACGTTGTTCCTGTTTGCCACCACATACTTGACAGCCATACATTTCTTGCACTTCTGCCACAGCACCGATATGGTCAAAGTGACCATGTGTCAACAAAATGTGTGTGGGTTTCAAATTGTTTTCGCTGATATATTGATACAAAGGGCGTGTATTGCCGTCACAGTCGATAATGGCACAAGTGTTGTTATCATCAGAAACAACATAACAGTTTGTACCAATAGAACCAATTTCTAATGTTTTGATTTTCATAAATATGGTAACCTCCGAAAATATGGATTTTTTGAAAATTATAGCAGTGAACGCATCATTTTGCAAGGCTGGTTTTTATGAAAAACGGCAGACAGACCAAAAACAATGTGCAAAAAAACAACATTTTCAGACAAAAAAAGAGTGCAAAGCACTCTTTTTCAAAATTTTTATTTCAAATAATTGTGGATACCTTCTGCGGCTTTTTTGCCTGCACCCATTGCCAAAATAACGGTTGCAGCACCGGTTACGGCATCACCGCCTGCATAAACACCTTCTCTTGTGGTCTGGTTGGTTTCCTCGTTGACAACCAGACAACCTTTGCGGTTGGTTTCCAAGCCTTTTGTGGTACTGCGAATGAGGGGGTTTGGAGAAGTACCAATGGACATGACCACAGTGTCTACATCAATCACATAATTAGAACCTTCTACAGGCACAGGGCTTCTTCTGCCGCTGGCATCGGGTTCGCCCAATTCCATTTTCAGGCACTCAATCCCGCACACTTGCCCGTTTTCGTTGCCAATGATTTTGACAGGGTTACGCAACAAATGGAATGCAATGCCTTCTTCTTTTGCGTGATGTACTTCTTCCAAACGGGCAGGCATTTCTTTTTCGGAACGACGATATATCACATACACGTGTTCCGCGCCCATTCTTTTTGCACATCTTGCGGCGTCCATTGCAACGTTCCCACCGCCGACGATGGCAACGGATTTGCTGTTGCGAATGGGGGTGTCATATTCGGGTAAGTAGGATTTCATTAAGTTGATACGGGTTAAGTATTCATTTGCGGAATATACGCCTACCAATGCTTCACCGGGGATACCCATAAAGGAAGGCAGACCTGCACCGGTACCGATGAATACCGCATCAAATCCCATATCCTCGATGATTTCATCAACGGAAAGCACTTTCCCGATGACCATATTTGTCATGATTTCCACACCCAATGCGGAAAGTTTGTCGATTTCTTTTTGTACGATGGATTTTGGCAGACGGAATTCAGGAATACCATATA
Organism: Anaerotignum sp.; assembly: GCA_020024455.1. Classification (GTDB taxonomy): domain Bacteria; phylum Bacillota; class Clostridia; order Lachnospirales; family Anaerotignaceae; genus Anaerotignum. The sequence goes on from JAHHTU010000013.1 coordinate 27,444, forward strand.
CCAACACACCGCCGGCTGTGTGGAATGCTTCAAACATGGTGACCGCATAGCCCAATTTTGCCAAATCTCCTGCACAAGCCAAAGAAGATGGACCGGAACCGATGACAGCCACTTTTTTGCCGTTTGGTTCAGGTTTTTCGGGTGTTTCGTCACAGTTTGCCATATACCAGTCTGCAACAAAGCGTTCCAATCTACCGATGGCAACTGCTTCGCCTTTGATACCTCTGACACATTGTTCCTCACATTGGCTTTCTTGTGGACAGACACGTCCGCAGACTGCCGGCAATGCATTTGTGGAAGTGATAATTTTATAAGCTGCCAAAAAATCTCCTTTTGCAACTTGTTCGATAAATTCGGGAATACGCACATTGACAGGACAACCATTGACACAAGGTTTGTGTTTGCAGTTCAAACAACGTGTGGCTTCCTCCATCGCCATTTCGGGTGTGTAACCGATTGCCACTTCCTCAAAATTTTTGTTTCGTATATCAGGTGCCTGTTCGGGCATTTTGATTTTTTCCAAGCTCATGTTTGCCATGGTTTGCCTCCTTTATTTTATGAGTTCTTTTGCCATTGTTTCCATACGACAGATATGTGTTTGTGTCAATTCTGCCTCACGTTCTTTATAAATGCCGTTGCGGCTCATCAATTCGTCAAAATCAACCAGATGACCGTCAAAGTCAGGGCCATCTACACAAGCAAAGCGAATTTTGCCGTCTACGGTTACACGACAGCAGCCACACATACCAGTACCGTCAATCATGATGGGGTTTAGGCTGACAATGGTTTTGATACCATACGGTTTTGTGGTTAAGCTGACAAATTTCATCATGGGGATAGGCCCAATGGCAATAACAGCATCATATTGTCTGCCGCTTTCAATCAAAGATTTCAATTTGTCTGTCACAAATCCTTTTTCGCCCTGAGAACCGTCATCGGTCATTAAGTGATAATTGGTGGAAACAGCTTTCATTTCATCTTCCAATATGACAATGTCTTTGTTTCTAAAGCCTGCAATCACATCAACTTCTGCACCCAATGCGTGCAATGCTTTTGCCTGTGGGTATGCAATCGCACAACCAACACCGCCACCGACAACGGCTACTTTTTTGATGCCGTCGTATTCTGTGGCGATGCCCAAAGGCCCAACAAAATCACGAATGCTATCTCCCACTTCTTTTGCGGCAAGTAATTTTGTGGACAAGCCGACTTTTTGGAATATGATGGTGACAGTACCTTTTTCTCTGTCATAATCGGCGATGGTCAGTGGTACACGCTCACTGTATTCATCTACACGGAATATGATAAATTGCCCAGCTTGTGCTTTTTTTGCTACAAAAGGGGCTTCGATTTCCAGCAATGTTACCATGCTGTTTAGCTCTTTTTTATTCACAATGCGAAACATGATTTGGTCTTCCTTTCTGTTTGCCCTAGAAAAAGGGTTTTTTTTGGTTTGATTTTTTGCTAAAATAATCATAACATAAATTTTGTTCGTGTGATATGGAAAAAACGCCGTTTTTCGGAAACCACAATGCGGGAAAGTTTATCATTTTTGAATAAAAAACATGGGACGAAAAATGTCCCGAAAGGAGAAACGGACATGGAGAAGAAATATACCTTTTCGGATTTGAAAGAAATCATTGATGTATTGCGAGGAGAAAACGGTTGTCCTTGGGACAAAGTGCAAACACATGAAAGTTTGCGAAAAGATATGCTGGAAGAAGCATATGAGGCAGTGGACGCCATTGACAAAAAAGATATGCAAAACCTGAAAGAAGAATTGGGCGATGTGCTGATGCAGGTGGTGTTTCATGCGGCGATTGCCAAAGAAGCAGGTGCATTTACATTGGACGATGTCATACAAGGCATTTGTGAGAAAATGGTGTATCGTCACCCACACGTGTTTGGCACAGGCAATGCAAACACCAAAGAGGAAGTGTTGCAAAAGTGGGAAGTGCTGAAAAAACAGGAAAAACAGATTACCACACAAACCCAAGCCATGAAACAAGTGCCTGTGGCAATGCCTGCATTGTTGCAAGCACAAAAGGTACAGAAAAAAGCCGCAGATGTCGGATTCGATTTTTCCGATGCTTTTGGGGCTTTGGAGAAGGTGAAAGAGGAGATTGCAGAACTGCAAGCAGAAATGCAAAAGCCAAACGGCAATACAGAGGAAGAATTTGGCGATATTTTGTTTGCAAGCGTGAATATAGCAAGGTTTTTGAAAATAAATCCCGAGTTTGCCTTGACAAAATCCACTAAAAAGTTTATAAATAGATTTGAGTATGTTGAGAATGCGGTGATTTCGGCAGAAAAACAACTTTCTGACATGACACCCGAAGCACTGGATTTACTCTGGGACGAAGCAAAACACGCTTTGTCTGATGCAGAATGACTAGACACATTGAGGAGGAACAAAAGAATGAACAAATCTGAATTAGTTGCAGCGATTGCAGAAAAAGCTGAAATGAGCAAAAAAGACGCAGAAAAAGCGTTGAAGGCTTTTGAAGAAGTGGTAACAGAAGAATTGATGCAAGACGGCAAAGTACAGTTGGTTGGCTTTGGTACATTTGATGTTGCACAAAGAGCGGCTCGTGAAGGCAGAAACCCTCAAACAGGTGAAGCTATGCCAATTCCTGCTTCCAAAGCACCTAGATTCAAAGCTGGCAAAGCTTTGAAAGACGCAATCAACGTATTTAAAAAATAATTTGATTTGCTACAAACGCTTTCTCTGTTTCGGGAAAGCGTTTTTTTGTACAAAAAAGGAGGACGGATTTCATGCGTGTGGATAAATTTTTGAAAGTATCCCGTATCATCAAAAGAAGAACGGTTGCAAATGAAGCGTGTGATGCAGGACGTGTGTGTATCAACGGAAAAGTGGTCAAAGCAGGGGCGGAAGTCAAATGCGGCGATATCATAGAAATACAATTCGGCAGCAACACCACAAAAGTGGAAGTGCTGGCGTTGCAAGATTCCACAAAAAAAGAAGATGCAGCCAATATGTATCGTGTGGTGGAATAATACAAAAACATAATCAAGCAAAACCTCTCATATACTGATAACGAAAGCAGTATGGGAGGTTTTTTGATTGATAGAGGAAAGAAAAAATGCAAAGGGACATCAGGTGCAAATGACAGACCGCAATGCCATACAAATCCATGGTGTGACAGATGTGCTTTCCTTTGACGAGGAGGGTGTGGCAGTGGATACTGTTTGTGGTATGTTGTTGTTAAAAGGCAGTGGATTGCACGTCGGGCGTTTGAATTTGGAGGAGGGGGAAATTGCCGTAGAGGGGCAGATTGATGCGGTGACATATGCAGATGGTGCACAACAGGGAAAAACCTCCTTATTTGGGCGTTTGTTCCGCTAATAAAGGGGGAATGGATATGTATGTCACATTGGAGGGGCAAACAATATTGTTTTTGCTTTGTGTGGCAATGGGCATCGGTATGGGGCTATTATACGATGGTTTGCGGCTGTTTCGGCAGATGTTGCCGCACAGCCGTTTTCTTGTACAGTTGGAAGATGGATTGTATTGGGTTGCGGTGGTGTTTGCCGTATTTCATGTATTGTTGCAAAAAAACAATGGAGAGATGCGTTTTTTTGTGTTGTTGGGGATTTTTGGCGGCATGGGATTGTATTTTGCATTGGTTAGCCCCTTTGTGATGGCTGTGGGACAGGGGGTTTTGAAGGCAATCAAGAGATTGCTTGTGTTGCTCATCACCATTTTGCTGACACCGTTTCGTTTGTTGTGGTTGCCGTTTCGTCGACCGGTGGCGTATTTGAAAGGATATTGCGGACAAAAAGGCAAAAAAGGCTTGCAATTATGTAAAGTATATGTAAAAATAAAAAAAGACAGATTGCGGCGTGATATTCGTTTTCTGCGAAAAAACAAATGACTTACGGAAAGGATTGCGCATTGTGGCAAAGAAACAAAAGAGATTGAATAAAATATGGGTACGTATTTTTTTGGTTGTGTTTGCCATTACCGTTATGAGTGATGTGATTTGGCAGTATAAAAGATATGAAGTGTTACAAGCACAACTTGCCGAAATCAATGAACAAATTGCGGAAGAAAACAAAAAAGCAAATGATTTTGCCGCAAGAAAAGAATATTACAACAGCGATGCTTATATCGAACAAATTGCAAGAGAAAAACTGGGATTGGTGAAGAGTAATGAGATTTTGTATATCAATCGTGCACAATAAATAAAAAAATGAAAAAAAGTGTTGACAAAATAAAAAACACTGGGTATAATGAAACAGTCGATTTGAGATAGGGCGGAATAGCTCAGTTGGCTAGAGCATACGGTTCATACCCGTAGTGTCGGGGGTTCAAATCCCTCTTCCGCTATTTCTTTTCGGCCCGTTGGTCAAGCGGTTAAGACGCGACCCTCTCACGGTCGAATCAAGGGTTCAACTCCCTTACGGGTCATATCCGCAAAGCCTTTTCCAGCATTATGGGAGTTTAGCTCAGCTGGGAGAGCATCTGCCTTACAAGCAGAGGGTCACAGGTTCGAGCCCTGTAACTCCCATATCAAGAACATTTGCAAATGCAAATGTTCTTTTTTTGTGTATGGAAATTGTATGGATACACATACGCAAAAATGTACCCATACAATTTTTGTTTTTTGTGTGGACTTTCTGGTATCTATATGGAAAATATGGTATGCTGAATGCAGAAAACAATAAGGGGTGTATGTGTATGAAAACAAAGGAAATTTGTTTACAAGGTTTGATGACAGCATTGGTTACGGTAGCAACTATGGTGTTACAAATTCCGGTTTCTGCAACAAGTGGATATATCCATTTGGGAGATAGCATGATTTTGCTCGTTGGTGTATTTTTTGGCTGGCGTTATGGTATGATTGCCGGTGGTGTCGGCTCTGCTTTGGCAGATTTGTTAAGCGGATATGCACATTGGGCGCCCTTTACACTGCTCATCAAAGGGCTTATGGGCTTTGTGGTTGGTAAAATCGCACACCTGTCCCCGCAAACAAAACAGTTCTTTACCGGTAAATGTTTTGCAGGCACGATATTAGGTGCTGTATGGATGGTCGTTGGTTATTTCTTTGGTAGCGCCATATTGCAAAAAAGTTTTGCGGTTGCCGCAACCTCGATACCCGAAAATATGATACAAGCCGGTGCCGGATTGGTCATTTTCTTTGTGGTAGGATACGCATTTTATAAAGCAAAAATTTATCAGTATATATCGGTGCATGAATAAAAAAATCATCAAAATCTCTCGCATGGTCGAGAGATTTTTTTTGTTGACGATTTTGAAAAAGGCATGGTATATTGTTAGCATTATAGGCTTATACTGAATACAAAGTGGTGAGGAGGAAGAAAATTGACATTTTGTGTGATTGCTATGATTGCGCTGGGTTTGTCGATGGACGCTTTTGCGGTTGCGATATCAAATGGTGTTTGTGCAAAGCCGTTTGGTTTTAAAGAAAGTTTGTTACAAGGTTTCTATTTTGGTGGATTTCAATTTTTGATGCCTGTCATTGGCTGGTTTTTGGGCAGTTGTGTCAAATCCTATATTGCGGCATTTGACCATTGGATTGCCTTCATATTGTTGGCGTGTATTGGTGGGAATATGTTAAAAGAGAGTTTTGAAAAAAGCGAAGTGCCACAAGAAAGACGCTTAAAGGCAAACATATTGTTTTTGCAGGCGGTTGCAACCAGTATTGATGCCTTAGCCGTAGGCATTGGGTTTGCGGTATTGTATGTGGATATTTTGCAAGCGGCAACCATCATTGGTGTGATTTCGTTTGTGATGGCGTGTTTGGGTGGTATGCTGGGGAAATATTTGGGAAATTTTTTGCAGACAAAAGCGGAATTTGTCGGTGGCTTGGTATTGATTGGCATTGGTTTGAAAATATGGATAGAGCATTTATTTTTTGGTAAATAAGGAGCAGATATGTTACAGGGAATACAGTTTGTGGACGAACAAATCATAGTATGGATACAAGAATATATGCAAAATCCCATCATGACAAAAATCATGATATTTGTGTCTACATTGGGTAACAAAGGCATGATATGGATTGGATTGGGGATTTTGCTGTTGTGTTTTGGGATACGACGAAAAAAGCTGTTTGGTCTGGGAATACGATTGTTTTTATGTTTGGGGACGACAGCTGTGTTGTGTAATCTGATACTGAAACCTTGGGTGGCAAGAATACGTCCGTATGATGTGTTGGATTTTCCGATTTTGATACCGCCATTGCAAGATTATTCTTTTCCGTCAGGGCATACTTCGTCATCATTTGCCGCCGCCGCTGTCATTTATGCATACCATAAAAAATGGGGAATTGCGGCATATGTGTTTGCGGTGTGTATGGGTATTTCCCGTTTGTATTTGGGGGTACATTTCCCGTCAGATGTTTTGGTGGGAGCGGTGATTGGTTTTGTGACGGCAAATATGGTTTTGTGGATTTGCAAAAAATATGGTATTGCTTTGTGAAAACCGTTGGCACAACATTTTTGATGTGCAGTTTGCGGGTATTTTTGTTTTTTTGATTGGAAAAGCTTTGAAAATGCAGTTTCCAAAATGGGAGTTGTTTGGCGGTGGTGGCGTATGCAGTAACGCCATATTTATGGGGCAACCGTTGAGTATGGCAATATTTTGCATTGCGGCACTGCCTTCGATTGCAGAATTTTTGTGTGTCCAAGTATAAAAGAGGTGAATTGTATGGCGTTTGCGGGATTTCAGGCAGAAACAATCGACTTTTTGTGGGAATTGCGTATGCGAAATGAAAGAGCATTTATGGAAGAAAACAGAGAACGTTACCATCGTGTGTTGAAAGAGCCATTTGATGTGTGTAGTCAGGCATTGTTTGAAACATTTGCAAAAAAGCACAATATGCAAATGGATTATGCAATTTCCCGTATCAACCGAGATGTACGCTTTTCAAAGGATAAAAGCCCCTATAAGGCAAGAAAATGGGTGGTTGTGAAAGAAAAGATGACCACAACACCACAATGGAAAATCAGACCGGTGTTTTATTTTGAATTGATGCCGGAAGGGTACGAGTATGGTATGGGGTTTTATGAGGCAAGCCCTGCGTATATGCGGGCGTTTCGCCAGAAAGTAGATGCCGCCCCTGCGGTGTTTGCACGATTGGTTCAAGATGTGCAAAAGCACAAAGAATTTATACTGTATGGAGATAGTTATAAAAGAATTGGTACAACACATACAGAACTTGTGCAAAATTGGTACAAAAGAAAATCACTGGGTTTGACAGCACAAAGGGAAATTGATGATGTATTGTTTTCTGCGGAATTGGTGGATTTTGTTGTACAAGAATGGGAAAAGTTATTGCCAATGTATATATTTTTACAAAGTATTGTGCCAAGTGCATGAAAAAAAGGTGTCCGTAGACACCTTTTTTATGGTTTATACTCTGCCAAAACTCATCGCCAAGGATTTTATGGCTTTTTCTGCAATCATACATTCTCCATGTTCTGCTAAGTAATATTTGGAAAGCAAAGAAGAAATGTGTTTTTCACCATATTCGTCCAGTATGATTTCTAAATCGTCTATGGTTTCATCAGATGTGTATGTATTGCCTTGCAATACAAGAAAATAGCGGTGATTGTGTTTGTATAATGCAGAACCGCCGTGGAAGAAATGTTCCAGTCGGATAGAGAGGTCTATCACATCATCTAAATGTGCAAAAGAGTAAATCAATATATCATCATCTTCTTTGATTTCCGCTTCTTCTTCGGAAAGCGGTTTTTTCTTATATCTGCGATTATCTTTTGCTTGTGTAAACAAATTCAAAGCAGATTGCCCTTTTTCTTTGTCCTCCACTTTTGTGACAATAATCATAATACCATCTAAACCAACAGGGACAGCCTCTACCATAAGCGGTGCATTTTCCGTTACAAAATCGCATTCTTCCATTGCCTGTTCCATAATTTCTCGAAAGAGCTTTTGTGTTTTTTCACCAGGGTGAATAAGGTCTTCCAGACGAATGTCACGTTCCACCAAATCGGCTTTTGTCAGTGTGAGTTTTAGTTGTGTGTCGCTAACACGTTCTATTTTCATCTGCAATCACTTCCTTTTCATGATGCTGTCATATTTTGTGTGATGACAGTAAAATCTTAATCTTATTTATACTATACAATTCAATAGAAATATAGTATAGTATAATGAATTGCAAGGCATATGTAAAGAGGATAATGCTGAGAATTCCGACAAAAGACAGAAAAATGATGTTTTCGTTATGGAATTGCAAAAAGGAGATGTAAGGAAAATATGAAAAAGAAAATCATAGCCCCCCTATTGACATTGTTGGTATGGGCGGGTATGTATTATTACTATTTGCCACCAATGAATATCCACAGCAATGAGTGTTGGATGTTTTTGGTTGCAATGGTGGTTGTAGCATTGGTTATCAACTTTTGGACGATTGCAAAGACACTGTTTCACAGTCGCCGTATGGAAAATGAAGTCACATATCCATCGAAATGGAAAAAAATTCTGTTTTATATCCCTGTGGGGCTGTTGCTGATTTATGGGGTTGGGGTATTGTTGTCCTCCCCGATTTTGCGTGCATCTGCGTACAACAAGCTGTTGACGGTGCAAACGGGCGATTTTGCAGAGGATATTCATGAAGTCAATTACAGCCAAATCCCGATATTGGACAGTGATTCTGCGGCAAGATTGGCAGAGCGTGAAATGGGTAGTATGGTGGATATGGTTTCACAATATGAAGTCAGTGAGTATTACAATCAAATCAATTTGAATGCAAAACCTGTGCGTGTGACACCGTTGCGTTACGGTGATGTGGTCAAATGGCTGACAAACAGAAATACAGGTATTCCTGCCTATATGAATATTGATATGACCACACAAGATGTGGATTTGGTAAAATTAAAAGAGGGAGAAGGCATCAAATATTCTCCGTTTGAACATTTTGGCAGAAATCTCAACCGTTATGTGCGTTTTCGTTATCCAACAGAAATGATTCGTACAAAGAATTTTGAAGTTGATGACAACGGTACACCTTACTGGGTTTGTGCTGTGGAAGAAAAAACAATCGGTTTGTTTGGTGGTACAGACATCAAAGGGGTTATTTTGGTGAATGCAGTGACAGGCGAGCATCAGTATTATGACGTCAAAGATGTACCACAGTGGGTGGACAAAGTATATGATGCCAACTTGTTGGTGGAACAGTATAATTATTATGGTACTTTGAAAAATGGCTGGTTGAACAGCGTTTTGGGGCAAAAAGGCTGTTTGCAAAGCACAGAAGGCTATAATTACATCGCTTTGGACGATGACGTTTGGGTGTATACCGGCGTGACTTCCATTGGTGGTGATGAGTCAAATGTGGGTTTTGTATTGATGAACTCCCGTACAAAAGAAACCAACTACTATCAAATTTCCGGTGCAAAAGAAATTTCCGCAATGGCATCTGCGGAGGGGGAAGTGCAACACTTGGGCTATAAAGCAACATTCCCGATTTTATTGAATATTGCAGATGAGCCGACGTATTTCCTGTCTTTGAAAGATGCTGCCGGTTTGGTAAAAAAATATGCAATGGTCAATATTGAAAAATATCATATTGTTGCCATTGGGGACAGCGTCGCAGCCTGCGAAAAAGTATATCGCAATTTGATGGCAAACAATGGCATTGATACAACACCGTCGGGTGGCGGTATGTTTGCAGAGGGTACTATCACCCTGAAACAGGATATTGTTTCGGAAGGAAACACATATTATTATCTCATGCTCTCCGGCAGAGAGGAACTGTTTGAAGTGGAAGCAAAAGACCATTTGGATATTTTGAAAAAACAAGTGGGTGATTCTGTGAAATTGGAATATATGGAAGCATCAAATGGGGTGCTGACTGTAACATCTATACAATAAATGGAACGAAAAGAGGAGAATTTTTTGGCAGCAAAGAGTTCTCCTCTCTATTGTTTTTTATGGAGATATACCAATAAAACAGCAAGTCTTTTGGTAACTTATGGTAAATAATTTCGAAAGAAATCCTTAAAAATCATTGAAAAAATGCTGCTTTTGTTGACAGGGTAATGGGAAAACAGTAAAATGTATAAAGTATAAATCGCAGTAATTTGTTTGTGTATGATAAAATGAGGAAAAAACAGACGATTGTGTCTTTGGAGGTCAGTAAAAATTATGGAACAAAAACAAAAGCGTGCCAAAGCGGCAAAAACGCAAAAAAAACAACCGGAACAATATGCAGAATTATATAATGATTTGCCACAAGAAGTGCAAAATATTTTGATGGATACCCACCCATTCAAAGAAAAAAATGAGCCAAAAGAAAAAAATAAGCCACAAACCAAACAACAGACCAGACGTCCGCAAAGAGAAGATGTGGAAGAAGTCAGAGAAGCAAGAATGCAACAGGTTGGCTCTGAATTGAATGAAATGAAAAAAGCACCACAACAAGAAGGTGCTCCCACAAAATATGCATCTCGTCGCACACAAAGTGCACAAAAACGCAGACAGGAAGCAGAACAAAGAAAACAGGAAGAAGCAGAATTTGAAGAAATACAATTTGTGAGCATGGTTCCTGCAAGAAAGAAAGCAAATAGAAACCCAAATCAAACAACAAATGCACAAGACGATACAAACAAAGAAATGGTATCACAAAATACATTGATGAGAAGATGGAGAAAACAACCGGAAGAAAGTCCGTTTCCAGAGTGGCAAAATGATACCCTGCATACCAGATATGAAACATTGGATTTTGCAGAAAGAGAAAAACAGGAACACTTGGACAGTTTGTATGAAAATGAGTATGAAGATGATGGATTCCATCTGGGCAAAAGCAAAGTGCCTATCATCATTGCGGGCATTGGCTTGTTATTGTTGATATTTTTGATATTCAAAACTGTGACATTGAGCAGCCGTTTGCATGAAGCAGAAATACAAATGAAAGAAGTAGATAGCTTAAAACAGCGTTATGAACAAGTGCAACTGGAAAAAATGCAGTTAGAGGAAGAATTGCAGGGATTGCAAAATCCAGATGGACAAAAAACAAAAAATGCAGACAAACAAGACAAAACAGAGAAAAAAGAAGATACAAAGAAACCAGAAGAGAAAAAAGAAACACAAACCAGTGGGGCAAATACAGAAAATTATACGGTATTAGATGGAGAAACCCCTTGGGATATTGCGAAAAAAGTGTATGGTAATGGTGCACAATATCAAAAGATATTAGATGCAAATGGTTTGAAAGAGGGAGACCCAATCAGACCGGGTGATGTGCTAAAAGTTCCAAAAAGTTGATAGAAACAGCGAAACAGCAAAACCCAATCAGATTAAAGGAGAAAGGAAAAATATGGAGAGAGATCAACTGCAAAAAAAAACACTGGCAGAATTGAGACAAATGGCAAAAGATATGGGGCTAGGGGCGGTTTCAACTTTGAAAAAGGGAGAATTGATTGAACAAATGCTGCAACAAACAGAACAAAAACAATCTGTTGTCAAACATATCGCAGCATATGGATTTTCGCTGAAAGAAGATGGGGAACAATCGGTACAGGAAATGAAAAAAACAGAAACAAGAGAACGTATGTCACAAGAAGCTTTGGAAAACGGAGAACAAGGCGAAGGGATATTGGAAGTCATGCCGGACGGCTTTGGTTTTTTGAGAACGGAGAACTTTTTGCCGGGGACGGGAGATATCTATGTTTCCCCTTCTCAAATCAGAAGATTTCGTCTGAAAACAGGAGATGCCATTAAAGGCAGTATCCGTCCTGCCAGAGAGGGGGAAAAATTTGGGGCATTGTTGTTTGTCAAAAGTGTAAACTGCGACAGACCGGATATTGCCACACAACGTCCGAACTTTGAGGACTTAACACCCATTTATCCGGAAGAACGATTACAGTTGGAAACAACAAAAGAGGCATTGTCCGGTCGTATTGTGGATTTGATTTCGCCCATTGGCAAAGGGCAAAGAGGTATGATTGTTGCACCGCCGAAGGTGGGCAAAACCATATTGTTGACACAGATTGCAAATGCAATCACACAAAATCACAAAGATGTGCATTTGATTGTACTGCTCATTGATGAGCGTCCGGAAGAAGTGACAGACATTCAACGTTCCATAGAGGGGAAAAATGTTGAAATTGTATATTCCACATTTGACCAACAGCCGGAACATCACAAACGTGTGACGGAAATGGTTTTGGAACGTGCGAAACGTATGGTGGAACAAAACAAAGATTTGGTGATATTGCTCGATAGTATCACACGTTTGGCAAGAGCATACAATTTGACCATTCCGCCAAGCGGCAGAACATTGTCAGGGGGACTTGACCCTGCGGCATTGTATATGCCAAAACGCTTTTTCGGTGCTGCCAGAAATATTGAAAATGGTGGCAGTTTAACCATTTTGGCAACGGCATTGGTAGATACCGGCAGCAAAATGGACGAAGTGGTATTTGAGGAATTTAAAGGCACAGGAAATATGGAATTGGTGCTTGACCGCAAACTGGCAGAGCGTCGTATTTTCCCTGCTGTGGATATTATCAAATCCGGTACAAGACGGGAGGACAAATTGTTGAGCGATGCAGAAATGGAATGTAATTATATTTTAAGACGTATGGCAAGCAATTTGACCAGTATGGAAATGACGGAAGGATTTTATGATTTGATGCGTAACACAGAAAACAATGCGGAATTTGTGGAACGGTTGCCCATTTTGGAAAAACACCTTGCTTTTTCCGAAAAATAAAAATCGTATGCCAATGTTGGAAAAAAATATTGCAATATTTTGCAACATATGATACAATACCAACGTTGTCTATAAATAATTTCGGATTATTGATCAACGAAACGAGAGAATGAGGTGAAAAAAATGAGAGAAGGAATCCATCCCGATTACAAACAGGTGACAGTAAAATGCAACTGCGGTAACGAATTTGTAACAGGTTCTACAAAAGACGAAATCAGAGTCGAAGTATGTTCCAAATGTCACCCTTTCTACACAGGTAGCCAAAAACTTCTGCTGGAAGCCGGCGGTCGTGTGGAAAAATTCAACAAAAAATACGGCAGAAAATAATTTTGAAACAAGCGAAAGGGTTGGGCAGTGTGTCCACCCTTTTTTTCGCAATTTGAAAAAAATTTTCGTTCAAGTTGGGAAAAAAAGGGGACTGGGGAAGGAGGAATTCGCATGAAAAGAACCAACATTGGTGGACAGGCTGTTGTGGAAGGTGTGATGATGCGTGGCAAAAAAATATACGCCATGGCGGTCAGAAATCCACAAGGCGGTATTACCATAGAGAAAAAAGAGTGGGGCGGTTTGACCACAAAATCAAAACTGTTCAAATTACCGATATTCAGAGGTGTTGCTGCATTTGTAGACTCTTTGGTGACGGGTACAAAAATACTGATGCGTTCGGCTGAAATTGCCGGAGAAGATTGGGTAGAAGAAGCACAATCGAGCAGGTTTGAAAAATGGATACAAGATAAATTGGGTGATAAAATCAATGATATCCTGATTTATTGCAGTGTTGGAATGTCTTTGATTTTGGGTATGTTATTGTTTTTCCTGTTGCCGGTATGGTTGGGCAATTTTTTCAAAACCGTTGTGCCTGTGTGGGCGTTGGGGGTGATTGAAGGGCTGATACGCATTGCTATCTTTTTGTTGTATTTGTTTGCCATTTCCCGCATGAAAGAAATCCATCGTGTATTTCAGTATCATGGTGCGGAACATAAAACCATCAACTGTTTTGAAAGCGAAAAAGAATTGACCGTAGAAAATGTGATGCCTTGCACAAGACTGCATAAACGTTGTGGCACGAGCTTTTTGCTGTTTGTCATGATTATCAGTATGGTGGTGTTTTTCTTTGTGCGTACAGACAGTATGGTGCTGCGTTTGATTACAAGAATTGTGCTGGTGCCTGTGATTGCGGGTATTTCCTATGAAGTCATTCGTTGGGCAGGCAACTCGGAAAGCAAATTGGTTGCTGCCATCAGTTACCCCGGTTTGTGTTTGCAAAAAATTACAACCGCAGAACCAGATGCAAAACAGATTGAAACAGCAATCGCAGCAATGAAAGGAGTTCTGGAAGATGAACCGGAATAAAACAGTTTCAGAATGGTTGCAAATGGGCAGAACACAGCTTGCAAATGTCGGCAAGACACCAAAAGATGCCGATTTGCTTTTGATGTATAGTACAGGATTGACAAAAATACAGTTGTTGACAGAAGGTCAGCAAATCGTGACGACAGAAGCGGCGGAGCAATACGCCGCTTTTCTGAATGAAAGAGCACATGGCAGACCATTGCAATATATATTGGGAGAATGGGAATTTATGGGATTGCCTTTTGCTGTGGGAGAGGGCGTACTCATTCCAAGAGCCGATACGGAAGTTTTGGTGGAAACCATACTCCAAAAGCAAAATACAGAACAATTCCGAAAAGGATTGGATATTGGGACAGGGACAGGCTGTATTCCCATTTGTTTGGATAAATTGGGGCATATGCATATGACAGCTGTGGATATCAGCACGAAGGCATTGGCATATGCAAACCAAAACAATATAAAAAATCAAACCTGTGTGACATTTTTGCAAAGTGACTTGTTTGCAAACATTCCCGTCACAGAAAAAGGTACATTTGATTTTATTGTTTCCAATCCACCGTATATCCCAAAAAAAGAAATTGCAACACTGATGACGGAAGTCAAGGATTTTGAACCGACAAACGCCCTAGATGGCGGGATAGACGGTTTGGATTTTTACCGTACTATCATTCAGACAGGCAAAGACTGGCTCAAAGAGAATGGCTGGTTCTTTTTTGAAATCGGATACAACCAAAGAGAGGACTTGTTTGCATTGTTAAAGGCGGCAGGATTTGGCTGTTTGGCGTGCAAACAGGATTTTGCGGGATTGGATAGAGTAATTTGTGGAAAAAAGAACGGGAGATAATATATGTTTGATAAATTGGCAGAAATAGAAGAAAAGCATATGCATTTGGCTGACCAAATCAATGACCCTGAAATCATTGCAAACCAAAGTCAATGGCAGAAGTTGATGAAAGAATACAGTGATATGACACCGATTGTGGAAACATATCAGCAATACAAAAAAACAAAAGATGCCATTGCGGAAGGATTGGAATTATTGGGTGAAAAATTGGACGATGCATTCCGAGAATTGGTAAAAGAAGAATTGGCAGAAAATAAAAGCCGTTTGGAAGTGTTGCAAAAAGAAATGACAATATTGCTCATTCCGAAAGACCCCAATGATGAGAAAAACGTGATTGTGGAAATCAGAGGCGGTGCAGGTGGTGACGAGGCGGCATTGTTTGCAGGGGATTTGTTCCGTATGTATGCAAGATATGCCGAACGCAGAAAATGGAAAGTGGAATTGATGAATGCAAGCGAAAGTGATTTGGGTGGCTACAAAGAAGTTTCCTTTATGATTACGGGACAAGGTGCGTATTCCCGTTTGAAATACGAAAGCGGTGTCCATCGTGTGCAAAGAATACCCACAACAGAAAGCGGCGGCAGAATTCATACGTCCACAGTAACCGTTGCGGTATTGCCGGAGGCGGAAGAAGTCGATGTGCATATTGATATGAATGATGTGCGTGTCGATGTGTTCCGTGCATCAGGTAACGGCGGGCAGTGTGTCAATACAACCGATTCTGCGGTGCGTATGACACATATGCCGACGGGGATTGTGGTTTCTTGTCAGAATGAAAAATCACAGCTCAAAAACAAAGAGCAGGCGTTGAAAGTACTGTATGCCCGTGTGTATGAGAAAGAAAGACAGGCACATGATGCGGCAATTTCCGCAGACAGACGTTCCCAAGTCGGTACGGGTGACAGAAGTGAGCGTATCCGCACATATAATTTCCCGCAAGGGCGTGTCACAGACCATCGTGTGGGATTGACGCTGCACAAAATCAATGCGATATTAGATGGAGAATTAGACGATATTATGGATACGCTGATTACCACAGACCGTATGGAAAAGTTGAAAGAAAATCAATCGGAATAATGGCATAAAAAAGAAATCAGGTGGAACAGATGAGAATGTTATGGGACTTATTCTTGACATTTGGAAGAATTGGGGCGTTTACATTTGGTGGTGGTTATGCGATGCTGCCGATGTTGCAAAGAGAAGTTGTGGAAAGCCGCAAATGGGCAACAGAGGACGAAGTGTTGGATTATTTTGCAATCGGACAATGTACGCCGGGGGTCATTTTTGTCAATACGGCAACGTTTATTGGATATAAGCAAAAAGGCGTGTTGGGTGCGATTTTTGCCACAGCAGGCAGTATTTTTCCGTCATTGCTGATTATTGGCATCATTGCGGCAGTATTGACCAATTTTGCACAGCTGGCTGTGGTGCAGTATGCATTTGGCGGTATTCGTGTGGTCGTGGGCGTGTTGATTCTGAATGCCATACTGAATATGTGGAAAAAGTCGGTTGTGGACAAATTTGGTGTCTGTTTGGCAGTGCTTTCTTTTGTGCTTTCTGCATTTGTCGATGTATCTCCTGTGTATTTGGTCATTGGTGCGGCAATACTGGGCATTGGTGTGCAGGCTTGGAAAGCAACCAAAACAAAAGGGGGTGCTGACCAATGATGGAGTTGTTGATACTGTTTTTGGAATTTTTCAAAATTGGGTTGTTTTCGGTAGGCGGCGGATTGGCGACATTACCCTTTCTGTATGATTTGGCAAATCAATATGATTGGTTGCGGTTGGAGCAAATTCCGAACATGGTGGCAGTTTCGGAGTCCACACCGGGGCCTTTGGGTGTGAATATGGCAACCTATGCGGGATTTCAGTGTGCAGGCATATGGGGCGGCATCGTGGCAACGGTTGGGCTGGTAGCACCGTCTGTGATAATTGTGATTTTGGTGTATCGCTTTTTGGAGAAATTTCGTAGCAGTGCTGTTGTAGAGCGTGCATTTTATGGATTGCGTCCCGTTGTGGTGGGGCTGATTGGTGCGGCAGGTTTTGGCGTGATGTTGATGGCTTTGTTTGATATGGAAGTTGTCAAAACAAGCGGCTTGCAACAGTTGGCAAATTGGTTTCGTTGGAAAGAATGTCTGCTGTTTGTGCTGATATTCTTTGCATCAAAAAAATGGAAAAACATACACCCCATTGTATTCGTTGTCATTGGTGCAGTGGCAGGGATTGTATTTCATTTGGGATAAACAAAAAAAGACCATTTATGGTCTTTTTTTATGTTTCTTGATATGATAAAAAGTCATCTACCAACTGCATGATGTGTGCATACGTTTTGTCGTCCAATCGTTTGAGTTTTTCATACACCATATGCATTTGGACAGGGTGCTCGACACCATCATCAAAAAATTCTTTTGGGTGGATATCAAAATATTCACAAATATAGAAAAAACCCTGCATGGAGGGGAAGCTACGCTTATTTTCAATCATGTTGATGTAGTTTTCGCTTTGCCCAATGGATAGGCTCATATCCCTTGCAGATACATTTTTTTCCATGCGTAAAGCGGTGAGTCTTTTGTAAAAAAAGTCCTCCAAATCATAGATAGATACCATGTGAAACACCTCCATGATACATATGTTTATTTCGGTTCCAGTAAGTCGTCCACCAACTGCATGATGTGTGCATACTTTTTGTCATCTAATTGTTTGAGTTTTTCATACACCATGTGCATTTGGACAGGGTGCTCGACACCATCATCAAAAAACTCTTTTGGGTGGATATCAAAATACTCACAAATATAGAAAAAAGCCTGCATGGAAGGGAAACTACGCTTGTTTTCAATCATGTTGATGTAGTTCTCATTTTGTCCGATAGACAAGCTCATATCCCTTGCAGATACATTTTTTTCATAACGAAGTTGTATCAGTCTTTTATAAAAAAAATCTTCCAGTTCACTAGAATGCATGATTATCACCAATATTATTATATTTTTTAAGAAATGATAATTGACATTTACAAATATTTTATACTATCATATATATACAATATTAAATATTGTATTCAAAAAGTATTTGGGGAATGATGAAGATGTTACAATTTTCGGAACGATTGCGTATGCTACGCAAGCAAAGAGGTATCACACAGGCAGAATTGGGAAAAATATTGCAATACGGCTGTACAGCAATTACGAATTATGAAAGCGGAAGAAATCAGCCATCTTTACAAGATGTGATAAAGTTGGCTGATTTTTTTGATGTGTCCACAGATTTTCTGCTGGGATATTCGGATATTCCAAATCCGTATGTGGCGGAAAGGCAGATATTGGAGGTCTTTTCCGCATTATGTGCATACCTGCACCAACAGCCACATCATGCAAAGCAAATGAAGGTATGGTTGGCGGCACAAAAGAAAATTTGACAGAACATTTATTTTGTTATAGAATATAAGCCGTATCAGCACTCTTAGCTCAGGGGATAGAGCGTTCGGCTCCGGACCGAAAGGCCGCAGGTTCGAATCCTGTAGAGTGCAGCAAACAGATGAAGTTATGAAAATTTACATAATTTCATCTGTTTTTTTATATTCCAAAAAAAGGGTTGCTTTTTTATGTATGCTGTGATAACTTTTATAGAGCAAAGCATAACAGTGATAATACATATATGTATTGATGTAAGAAAGGAAAGATAAAATGCAACAAGAATTGGAAAAGAAATATGGACTTTTGACCGCCATTGCTATGGTCGTGGGGATTGTGATTGGTAGTGGTGTGTTTTTTAAGGCAGAGAAAGTTTTGGTAGCAACCGGTGGCAATTTGCCGCTGGGAATATTGTCTTGGGGTTTGGGCGGTTTGGTGATGGTGATTTGTGCATATAATTTTGCGGTGATGGCAACACATTATGAAAAAGTCAGCGGTGTTGTGGACTATGCAGAAGTGATGGTAGGCAAAAGTTACGGATATTATTTTGCGTGGTTTATGGCAACGATTTATTTTCCTGCGATGGCGTCTGTTGTGGCGTGGGTTGCGGCAAGATATTCTGCGGTATTGTTGGGGTGGGATATTGCAGGCCCACAGGCAATGACATTGGCAGGATTATACTTGATTGGCAGTTTTACCATGAATACTGTTTCTCCGAAATTGGCAGGCAGATTTCAAATCACAACAACAGTTGCAAAGCTCATTCCACTGGGTTTGATGGCAGTGATGGGGACAATTTTTGGTTTGAAAAGTGGTATCATGGTGGAAAATTTTACAAGTGGGGCAGTTGCGGAAGTACAAGGCAATCCATTGTTTGGGGCGGTGGTTGGCACTTGTTTTGCATATGAAGGTTGGATTTGTGCAACGAGTATCAATGCGGAACTGAAAAATGCCAAAAAGAATTTACCAAGGGCGTTGATGTTTGGCTCTATTTTTGTGGTGTTGATGTATATGTTGTATTATGTGGGTTTAGCCGGTGCGGTAGAAAATCAAGTGATGATGGCAGGGGGCGAAACAGGAGCAAAAATTGCGTTTTCCAATGTATTTTCCCATTTTGGAGGGACGTTGTTGTTTGTGTTTGTGGTGATTTCTTGCTTGGGGGCATTAAATGGGCTGATGTTGGCTTGTACACGTGCATTTTACGCTATGGCAAGCAGAAGCGAAGGCCCTGTGCCATATATTTTTCAATCTGTGGACAAGGCAACCAATATGCCGAACAATTCTGCGGCAATGGGGTTATTTATGGCGGCAATTTGGCTGACATATTTCTATGGGGCAAATTTGGCAGAGGTAAGCTGGTTTGGTGTCTTTGGATTTGACAGCTCGGAATTGCCAATTATTACGATTTATTCTATGTATATCCCTATTTTTTTGATGCATATGGTAAAGGAAACACGTTTGAAGGTGTTTCAACGGTTTGTGATGCCGCTTTTGGGGATTGGTGCAAGTTTGTTTATGGTGTTTGCGGCAATGCTTTCCATGCGGTGGGCAGTGTTGTTTTATTTGATTGTGTTTGCGGCAGTGATGGGCTTGGGCAGGATATTGAAATATTATGGACATACAGAAAATCGCTGATAAAATGGTCAGCGATTTTTTGTTTTTGAAAAAAAGCAAAAATAGATATTGACATATGTCAAAAATGGAGTATACTAAACTCGTAATCAACATATGTCAGAAACAAAAGGAGGGATACCATGCCAAGACCAAGAAAGTATCGGCGTGTATGCTCCATGCCAAAAAGCAGTCGTTTTGTGCCTGCCGGCGAAAATGTTTCCAAAGAGGAAATTTGTATGACGGTGGACGAATACGAAACACTGCGTTTGATTGACTTATTGGAATATACACAAGAAGAATGTGCAGAGCAGATGGGCGTTGCCCGTACCACCGTACAAGGCGTGTATAATGACGCAAGAAAAAAAGTAGCGGAAGCTTTGGTTTTTGGAAAGCCGCTTTTCATTGCGGGTGGAGAATATTTGCTTTGTGAAGGTATGGAAAAACCGTGTGGGAAAAAATGCCACACCATGTGTTGTAAAAAAGAAATACAATCAGAAACAGAAGAATATGAATGATATAGAATGGAGATGGAAAATATGAGTGAAGCTTGTTCTCATGACTGTGGCAGCTGCGGCTCCGATTGCAGCAAACGCAAACCCGCAGATTTTTTGGTAGCACCAAACCCCCACAGCAGTATCAAAAAAGTGATTGGGATTGTCAGCGGGAAAGGTGGCGTAGGGAAATCCATGGTAACATCTGCTTTGGCAGTACTGATGCAAAGAAAAGGCAAACAGGCAGCCATTTTAGATGCCGATGTGACAGGCCCATCTATTCCCAAAGCATTTGGTATGAAACAAAAAGCATATGGTACAGAATTGGGTATGATGCCGTGTAAAACAAAAACAGGGATTGATGTGATGTCTGTAAATTTGCTTTTGGATCATGATACAGACCCTGTGGTTTGGCGTGGCCCTGTGATTGCGGAAACCGTCAAACAGTTCTGGCGTGATGTGGTTTGGCAAAACGAAGAATATATGTTTATTGATATGCCTCCCGGAACCGGTGATGTACCTTTGACAGTGTTCCAGTCTATTGCATTAGATGGGATTGTGATTGTCACATCTCCACAGGAATTGGTGGGTATGATTGTGGATAAAGCCGTAAAAATGGCGCAGATGATGCACGTACCGATTTTGGGTATTGTGGAAAATATGTCTTATTTTGCTTGTCCGGACTGTGGCGGTGTGCATAAGATATTCGGGGAAAGCCATATTGATGAAATTGCAGCAAGACATAACATTCCGGTTGTTTGCAAACTGCCTATCAATCCGGAAATTGCAGCAAGATGTGACAGAGGGGAAACAGAAGATTTTGAAGGGGATTGGCTCAATCCTATGATAGAATTTTTGGAAAAATTATCTTAATTGGAGGGGATTGACATGAAAAAAGTGATTGCGGTAACATATGAAAACGGAAATGTATTCCAACATTTTGGACACACAGAACAATTCCAGTTGTTCACAACAGAAGATGGCAAAATCATATCTGATGAAGTGGTATCCACAAACGGCAATGGTCACAGCTTGTTGGCAGATTTCTTGGTGGTACACGGTGTATCCGTATTGATTTGCGGCGGCATTGGCGGTGGTGCAAAACAGGCATTGGCAGAAAAAAACATTGCTTTGTTTGGCGGTGTCAGCGGAGAAACCAAAAAAGCGGTAGAAGATTATTTGGCAGGCAATTTGGCATACAATCCTGATGTGGCTTGCTCTCATCATGGGGAACATGACCATGAACACTGTGGAGAACATGACCACAACTGTGGAAGTCATGACCACCATTGCGGACACTAAGCAAAAGAAAAATGCACATTCCGAAAGGAATGTGCATTTTTTATAGGAAAAAACGGATAATTGCAGTATGATAATAACAGAATACAGATAGGAGGTGTTTGGCATGAAAATCATGTATACAAACGGAAATATTTATAGCATGGAGAGACAATACCCAAAGGTAGAAGCGGTTTTGATAGAAAACGACACCATACTGGCAGTTGGTAAGCGGGAGGATTTGCAAGGACAGGCACAGCAAGTGGTAGATTTGGAAGGAACAACGCTCTTGCCTGCGTTTATCGACAGCCACAGTCATTTGGCAGGCGTGGCAAATGGTCTGTTGCAGGTGGATTTGTCAGAAGTGGTTTGCTTTGCAGAAGTCAAACAAAAAATATTGGATTTTATCCATGTCAGTCATTTGGAAAAAGGAAAGTGGATACTGGCAAAGGGCATCAATCATGGGAATTTGAAAGAAAAACAATTACCCACAAAAGCCTTTTTAGATGAAATCACAACAGAATACCCACTGGTGGTGCAACATACTTCCGGTCATTCCGGTGTTTGGAATTCTATGGGGCTGCAGATGTTAGGGATTACCGCTGAAACAAAATCTCCTGCCGGTGGCAGAATCCATTTTGAAACGGGACTATTGGAAGAAGCCGCATTCATTGAAATGATACAAAAAGTACCCATGCCCTCTTTGGAAGCCTTGACACAGGCATTCGTACAGGCACAGCACTTGTATGCCTCTTATGGGATTACCACCATACAAGAGGGAATGTTCATGAAACCGTTGCAGGGGATTTATGAAATGCTGTATGCAGAAAATAAGTTGTTTTTAGATGTTGTTGCATATATGGATTTGCTGCATAATCCGGAATTGATAGACGCATTTCCAAAATGCAAAAATCAATATGACAGGCATTTGAAAGTTGGCGGATATAAAATCATATTGGACGGTTCTCCACAAAGTAAAACCGCTTGGACAACCAAGCCATACAACGATGGGACAAGTGGATTTCCATTGTTAGAGGATAAAACATTGTTTGATTTGGTTGCTCATGCCGTCAAAGAAAAACAGCAATTATTGATGCATGGAAACGGCGATGCTGCCATAGACCAATATTTGCGTGTGTATGAAGCGGTAAAAGCGCAATTTGGTGGTGCAGTACGACCGGTACTCGTGCATGGGCAGATGGCAAGAACAGACCAGTTGGAAACGATGAAACGCTTGGAAGTGACCCCTTCTTTTTTTGCGGCACACGTGTATCACTGGGGGGATTTGCATAGCGAACAAATGGGAGCAGAACGTGCGGCACAAATCAGTCCGCTACATTCTGCCATGCTGTATGATATTCCCTTTACATTACACCAAGATGCCCCTGTCATATTACCCAATATGATGGAAACCATTTGGTGTGCAACAAACAGAAAAACAAAACAGGGTGTCACATTGGGTGGTTTTGAAAAAATCACACCATATGATGCCATATATGCAGTGACCTATCAAGCAGCCAAACAATATGGGGAAGAACAGCACAAAGGCAGTATAAAAGCAGGCAAAAAAGCAGATTTCGTGATATTGGAAAAAGACCCTTTGCAGGAAGAACAACAAAAGTTGTGTGATATTGCAGTATTGGCAACAATGAAAAATGGTCTGGAAATTTATAAAAAACCATAAAATCTTGAAAAACATAGAAAAAAAATAATGGTTTGTTCCTACAAACATTTTGGTTATTTTTACCATAACCAAAAAAACAAACTAATTTTACAACAAAATAAAAATTATCGTTCTCATCAAAAAGTATGCATTTTTACAAAAAAATCGCATACTTTTTTATATAACAATAAAATATGGAATCATAGAAAATGAAAAAATAACTAAAAAAAAGTGGTTTTTTTTCGAATTATTGCATAAAATAAATAAATAACAGGATAGAAAGAACATTTGTCTATTGCTCAGAGTCAACTTTATGGATAAACTATATATAAGTTCTATCTCGTTGTATTTTGGTGTGAATTTTTGGAACCGCGGCTGAAAATTTGCAAATCAAAGAACTTATTCTTTCAAAATCATATGTTTAGGGAGGGAATTATCATGGAGAATGCTATGCAGGTAATTACCAGTATCAAAGATGTCGTATGGGGGCCAATTATGCTGATTGCATTATTTGGTACACACGTTTTCTTGACCATTCGAACAAGATGTATTCAAAGATACACATTCAAAGGGATTAAACTTTCTATTACCCCTGACACAGAAGCAGAAGGCGATGTATCCGGTTTTGGTGCATTGGCAACTGCATTGGCAGCAACCATTGGTACAGGGAATATCGTAGGGGTTGCAACAGCGATTGCAACAGGCGGTCCTGGTGCTGTGTTCTGGGTTTGGTTGACAGGTTGTTTTGGGATTGCGTCAAAATATGGTGAAGCGATTTTGGCAATTAAATATAGAGTCAAAGGTTCTGACGGTGCGATGAACGGTGGCCCTATGTATGCTTTGGAAAGAGGTTTGAAACAGAAGTGGCTTGGTGTTTTGTTTGCACTATTTGCGGGGATTGCGTGTTTTGGTATCGGTAACGGTACACAAGGTAACTCAATCACCGGCATGGTGGCAACAAACTTTGGGGTATCCAAATATATCACAGCGATTGTATTGACTGTGGCAACCGGTTTTGTTATATTGGGTGGTGTAAAATCCATCGCAAAAGTTTGTGAAAAACTGGTTCCTTTTATGGCTGGTTTCTACATATTGGGTTGTATCATTATATTGGTATTAAACCATGCATATGTGCTTGACGCTTTGAAAATTATCGTGACAAGTGCGTTTACAACAAAAGCTGCAACCGGTGGTTTTATTGGTTCTACGTTGCTGGTTGCAATGCGTGCTGGTGTTTCTCGTGGTTTGTTTACAAATGAATCCGGACTAGGTTCTGCACCAATCGCCGATGCAGCAGCAACCACAAGAAATCCTGTGCGTCAAGGTTTGATTGCGATGACAGGTGTATTTTGGGATACGGTTATTGTTTGTGCTTTGACAGGTATTGTGTTGGTATCTTCTATGTTGAAAGACCCTGTCGCAACAGCCGGCTTGTCCGGTGGTGACCTTTCTTCCGTAGCATTTAGAAATATCCCTGTGATTGGACCGATTGTTTTGACCGTTGGGTTGATTACATTTGCATGGTCTACCATTTTGGGCTGGAGTTATTATGGGGAAAGATGTTGGGTATATCTGTGTGGCCATAAAGCGATTATGCCATTCCGTGTTTTATGGACGATTGTCGTATTCATTGGTTCTGTCGTAAGTTTGGATTTGATTTGGAATATCGCAGATATTTTGAATGCTTTGATGGCATTCCCGAACTTGGTGGCATTGTTGCTGTTGAGTGGTGTCATTGTTTCCGAAACAAAAAAATATTTGTTTGATGACAACTTAGATGGCTGGTCAGAAGATGAAATTCCAGTGGTAGAAGATAAATAAAATATGAAATAAAAAAAAGTCACTCTGATATGGAGTGACTTTTTTGTTGGTCAAAATAAGCCGAATAAGCCTTTCTTTTTGTATGGTTCTTTTTGTATGGTTCCAATATCATATCCCAAGTCGGTGATGACTTTTTGTAATGCTGTTTCATCGAGTTCTTCTTCTGTTTGAATGATGGTTTGGTTTTTGGAATGAGAAGAAGTGACTTTTTTGACGTCAAATGCTTTGCGAATGGCATCATTGGTGTGTGCCTCGCACATACCGCACATCATACCTTTGATTTCGACGGTGTATTTCCACATATTGATAAACTCCTCTCTGGTTGATATAAAATAGTTAGCTCTATCTAACTTCATTATATCGCAATTCACAATTTTTTCAAGTCTGTTTATGACAAAACCTCCCAATCCAAAATACAGATTGAGAGGTTGTTTCTTAGAATAAATTAGATTTCCAAATCATTTATGCGGCACAGCATAGAAGCAGTTGCTGCACGAGTGAGGTTTTCAGAAGCTTTGAAAGCACCTGTTTTATCACCGGAAATCAAGCCGGCGTTGTACCATTTGTAAATGACATCGGCACCGGGAGCAGTTTTTGGAACATCTGGGATAGATGTTACATTTTTTACGGCTTTTGTGCGTTCTGCATCCATAGCTTTATCCATAATCAAAACCATATCCAAACGGGTTGCTGTGTTTTTCAAGCGGCTTACAGGCAAGCTGGAAGCAGTTACAATGCCATGATCCAAACAATATTGATAATATGGCATATACCAAGGGCCACTGACATTTGGTAAGGAAACATCATTGCCACCATGCATTTTTGCAGCCAATACCAAAATTTGAGAGAACGTCAATGTACCATTCGGGTCAAATTGACCTTTGCCGACACCTGTCATCAGTCCGGCTTCGGAAACGGCATTCACCGCAGGTGCAAACCATTGATGTGGTTTTACGTCCCAGAATGCGGAAGAAGCGTTGTTTTGTTGAGATTGCCGAATCATAGAGTTATCAAAAACTTTTACAAAGTGGTCAGTATTGGGAATTTTTTCCGGATTGTTAACTGGTAAACACAATGTACCATCTGTATCATAACCCATGCCCCAAATGGAACCATCAGATTTTTGTACAAATACTCTTCTTCCTGATGAATCAGATACAACATTCACAACATTATCAATATTAACTTTTTTAGGAACATCTTGATAAGGGAAGGGAGATGTTCCAATGTCAGGACTAGGTGTATACATTTGGTTTCCACCAGTATATCCAAGTGCAGTATTTAGATTATATCCCCAACTATAAAGAGAACCATCAGCTGTTTGTGCATATTTTGTTGGCATAGTGTTATGTGTATTTGACCAACAAGCAACTATATTGTCTAAAATTTTGCTGGGTGTGTTCACCTGTTCTGTTCCACCAGCACCTCTTGCACCGAAACTTTCGTCACCGAATGTCCAAAGAGAACCATCTGCACGAATTGCCATATTATTAGCGATTGCAACTGCATTATCCAATACTTGTGTGAGATGCTCTGTATAATCTTCGATTATCCATACTGTACTATCATTTTTGAGAACAGTTCTTCCAGATACTTCTTTGACATTGTTTGCTATGGGTGCTGTTTTGTAAGCAATTGGCCATAAAGTACCATCTTTTTTCACTGCAAAGAAATTACTAAACTGTGTAACATTATCCAATATTTTATGTAATTGTTTGGACTCAAATGTCCAAAGTGTACCATCATTTTTGAGGAGAGTAGCATTTCGAATATTACCTGTAACAGCAGTGTATCCACTACCTAATTTCACCGGTTTGCCATTCCATGTTTTTCCCCAATCAGAAACACCTGCACCCCAGCCCCACAAATCACCATTGTTGTCAATGGCTAAACCGTCTGCAAAGGACTGGATACCTGTGTTACGAATACCACCTGGTACAGTTTGTGGTTTTTCAGGTTTCTGAGGCTGCTCGGGTTTTTGCGGTTTTTCAGATTTCTGAGGCTGCTCGGGTTTTTGCGGTTTTTCAGGTTTCTGAGGCTGCTCAGGTTTTTG
>JAHHTU010000014.1 GCA_020024455.1 Anaerotignum sp.
GCATCGCCTTGCCAAGGCGAGGGTCGCGAGTTCGAATCTCGTCTCGCGCTTTTGAAAGAGAGTATCTATAAATAGATACTCTCTTTTTGTTTTCTAAAAAAAATATTAAGAATTTTGTGACATACTTGTAACCTTTTGGTTTGTGTTTTATGATATGATTAAAAAAATGGCATAGAAAGGAATGTTAGCATGAAAAAAACGATAATCGCAACAGCAATGGCAGTATTGATGGCAGCAACACCCATATTTGCGGCAGAAACACTCAAAGTACCTGAAACCAATTATCAATATATCAGAATATATAGCGATGGCAGCAGACAAACAGAATATTTGTCCATGAAAGTGGAAAATCAAGATGGCAAATTGGAAAAAAACCAACGCATAGAATTGAAAAATTGTGCGGCATTGTTGACCATCAATGGTTCTTTGGCGTTGCAAAATGATATGCGTGAAGTTGATGGCACGATGTACATACCTTTGCGTACCATGGCAGAACTTTTGCACGGCAGTGTGACATGGAATGCACAAGACCAAAGTGTCATATTTCGGCAGGGTAGCCAAAGTTTGATTTTTGTGGTGGACAGTAGAATTTGTATGTGGAACGGAAAAGAAATTAAAATGGCAAAACCCATGATTTCCATAGATAAAACTACTTATCTGCCTGTGCGTGCTTTGGCAGAGCTGACAGGACATGAAATTGTATATTATCCAAAAGATGCACCCGAAAATATTTGGAACTATCCACAGATTGCACTTTCCAAATATCCCAAAGGTACAGAAAAAATAACACCGGAACAAGCAGCAAATATTGCTGAGGAAAAATGGATTTCTGGATTGGCAGAGCTGGAAAAATATGAAGGGAAAACAAGTAGTGCGAAGTATGAAGAAAGATTTCATATTGATTTTACACAAACACCCATAGAAAATGACAGATACTATTTGTTTGCAGGAGAAAATAGTACAATGAATTTGATGGTAGATAAATATACAGGTACTGTATATAAATATCATAAAGACAGAACATTTCTGTTCCAGCCGGAAGTAGATGAGGTGAATGCGATGTTATGGTCTGCATAAAAAAGGGGTGCTTTTATGGAAAAAGGGGCAAAGGAAGTTTTATATTGGAAAGAACAAATCGAAACCAAACAAAGATTGGAACGAAGATTGGAAAATCTGTACATACAATGGAAAGGCATGTGCAGCAGAGAAAACGAGTTACAAGTACAATATGAAAAAGAGCAGTCTGATGTACAAAAATTACAGCAGAAAAATGCAGCCAATTTTATCCGTAAAGTCATGAGAAAGCAAGCAGAACAGATGGAAGAAAAAGAAAGAGAAGTTTTGTTTACACAAGAAAAACAAGAACGATTGCAAAAAGAAAAGCAGCAAATGCAACAGGAAATACAAGATATTGAAACAGCATTGCAAGAGATGGCAGATTGTGAAAACCAATATGATACTGCCATACAGTCAGCCATTGCATATATCACAGACGAAGCACAAAGACAACGCTTGCAGGAAATGGCAGACAAACAAAAACAACTGACACACCGGTTACATGAAAAACAAGAATGTATGTTGTTGCTCAGTAGAGCAATCCATACCACACAAGCTGTATGTAAAGAAATACAGCAAGCCAAAGATTACGGGCGGTCGGATATTACCAATATGGCTATGGTTGCACCCGAATTTTTGAAACACAAACATTTGGATAAAGGTGCAAAACTGGCAGAAGATATGCGAGATATTTTGCAACGTGTGGAACAAATATACCAAAATGTCACATTTGCAAAAAATTTGTCCATAAATTTGGATACGAAAGCAAAAATCAGAGATTATGTTGGTTTGATATGGCATGATTTGGCACTGTATGATGATATGACAGAAACAGAACAAAAATTACAAAAAATCATATGGCAGTTAGAACGACTGTATCAAGAAGAGAAACAGAAAAAAGAAGAAATGCAAACAGAACAACAAAACATAGAAGCCATCTGGTTGGAATGTTTGTAACAGCAAAAACAGCGATATTGCAAATCGCTGTTTTTTTGTTGGAAAGTTAATGCAAACCGCTTGTTTTTATGATACTATTTTTTTAGGTATGTTTTGGAAAAAGGAGGCAGTTTGTTATGGAAAAAAGAAATATGGAGCGTATGGGTGCAAATCCGTCTTTGTTGGGGTTTGGGTGTATGCGGTTTCCTACATTGGCAGATGGCAGTATCGACGAAGCAGAGGCAGAAAAAATGCTGGATTATGCCATTGCCAATGGTGTGACTTATATTGATACGGCTTATTTTTATCATGATGGGGCAAGTGAGCCGTTTGTGGGCAAAGCATTGGAAAAACATAAAAGAAGTACATATTATTTGGCAACAAAACTGCCCACTTGGATACTGAAAGACGGACAGGATACATTGCGTGTGTTTGCGGAACAATTAGAACGCCTGCGGACAGATTACATTGATTTTTATTTACTGCACACATTGGATAAAAAGAAATGGGAGAAAGTATTGGAAATGGGTATCATACCCATATTGGAACAGCTCCAAAAAGAAGGGAAAATTCGTCATTTGGGATTTTCGTTTCATGATAATTATGAAGTGTTTGAAGAAATTATCCACTATCGGAAATGGGATTTTTGCCAAATACAGCTCAATTATATGGATACAGAAGAACAAGCCGGCATGAAAGGCTACCATTTGGCAGAGAAACTGGGTGTGCCGATTGTGGTTATGGAACCGGTCAGAGGAGGTGCTTTGGCGAACTTTTCCGATGATATGAACGCAAAATTTAAGGCGTTGGACAAAGAGGCAAGCATTGCCTCTTATGCATTGCGATATGTGGGCAGCTTACCGAATGTGAAAGTGATATTAAGCGGTATGTCCTCTATGGCACAAGTCAAAGATAATGTGCATACGTTTTCGCCGTTTGTGCCATTGTCTGCAAAGGAAATGGCTGTGATTGATGAAACGGTTTTGACATTGCGTGCAAGGGTGCAAAATGGCTGTACGGGCTGTCGGTATTGTATGCCCTGCCCGCATGGGGTGGATATTCCGAAAAGTTTCAAAATTTGGAATACCTATCATATGTATCAGATGTTTGAAAGTGTACGGTTTGGTTGGAATGGTATGCAGGAAAGCGAAAAACCTGACAACTGCGTTTCTTGTGGGCAGTGTATGGTAAATTGCCCGCAAAAAATCAATATTCCCATGGATTTACAAAAAGTGCAGGCAGATTTGGACAATCGTGTTTGGAAGTGAGGCGTAGCATGGAGCGTTTGGAACAGGCAAAAAAGGCATTACAACAGCCCGAGGTGACATTTGCGGCAGTTTCTGCAAATGGTGTGTGTGTGACATCGGACAAAAAAGGTATTGTGCCGATGATGGAAATTTTGGAAACCAATCCGACATTTTTATCCGATGCGGTGGTGGCAGATAAAGTCATTGGGAAAGCGGCAGCGTTTTTGCTCATCAAAGGCAATGTCAAGGCAGTATATGCACAGATGATGAGCCATCATGCCTTGGAAACATTGCAACAAACAAATATATTTGTGCAATATCAAACTGTTGTGCCATATATCATCAATCGCAACAAAGACGGTATGTGTCCGATGGAAGAAACGGTGTTATCCATACAAGATGCAGAGCAGGCATTTGTTGCATTACAGGAAAAAAGAAAGGCATTGGAGCAAAAAAGAAACAAAGAAATATTGTTGCAAAATTTGGAGAACATACACACAACGCCATTGGGTACAGAACGCATACAACGTAATATCGGCTTGGAATGTGATGTTGTGGCATGGTGCAAAGATTGTATCAAAACAGCAACAAACATCAAGCAAAAGGGGAAAAATTGGTATATATCCAATGGAAACACCCGGATTACCATACACGCAAACAGATATACCATCATCACTGCACACAAACAAACATAAAAACGGAGGTGTTCATATGAAAATCGGCAGTGCCATTGTAACATTTCGGGCAGAATGGGTGCATAGTTTGAAAGAAAAAAGAATGGTCATCAAATCTTTGATAGAGAAAACAAGACATAAATTCAATATTTCCATTGCAGAAGTGGATACACCCGACAACCATCAGATACTTACCGTTGGATTTGCCTGTGTGAGCAATTCTGCACAACATATAGATGAAATGCTTGCACAAGTATTAAATTTTATGGAAAATATTACAGAGGCAGAGATGATTGCTGTCCAGCAAGAGATAATTTGATATTTTTTGCGTAAAACAAAGACAAAAATTATAAATTGTAGTGGATTTTCAGGCTTTGCTATGTTATAATATGCTTTGATTGTGCA
Organism: Anaerotignum sp.; assembly: GCA_020024455.1. Taxonomy (GTDB): domain Bacteria; phylum Bacillota; class Clostridia; order Lachnospirales; family Anaerotignaceae; genus Anaerotignum. Next base: position 4,319 of record JAHHTU010000014.1, read on the forward strand.
GTTTTTACGGACTGTGTATAGAATGACATTCCATCAAAGACAAATGCCTGTATCTGATACTACATTTGTCGAAGATAGAGATATTTTTTAAGGAGGAACTACAAACGATGAACGCAACATTGATGAACAAAGAAAAAACACAAGTGAAATTTTCTTTTGAAGTAAGCCCAGAAGTGCTGGAAAAAGGTCTGGCATTTGCTTATAACAAAAACAAAAACCAAATTACTGTACCTGGTTTCAGAAAAGGGAAAGTACCCAGAAAATTGATTGAAGCACAGTATGGCGAAAACTTCTTCTATGAAGATGCAATCAATCACATTTTTCCGGAAGAATATATGACAGCAATCAAAGAATTGGATTTGGACGTTGTTTCTGCACCTACATTGGACGTGGAATATATCAACAAAGAACAAGGTATCAAATTCTTGGTTGATGTTACCATCAAACCGGAAGTGACATTGGGTCAATACAAAGGTTTGAGCGTGGAAAAAGTAGTTTCCGAAGTGACAGAAGAAGAAATTGAAGCAGAATTGAAAAGAGTACAAAGTCAAAATGCAAGAATGATTACTGTGACAGACCGTGTGGCACAAGAAGGCGATATTGTAAAATTGAGCTACTTGGGCAGCGTGGACGGCGTACCTTTTGAAGGCGGTCAGGCAGACGAACATGATTTGGAATTGGGTTCTCATTCCTTTATCGAAGGTTTTGAAGAACAGGTTGCAGGTCATGGTGTTGGCGAAAAATTCGATATCAACGTAACATTCCCAGAAGCATATCATGCACCTGAATTGGCTGGCAAACCTGCTGTATTTGCAATCGAAATCAAAGGCATTACAGCAAAAGAATTGCCTGAATTGAACGATGCTTTTGCAGAAGATGTTTCCGAATTTGCAACAATGGCTGAATATAAAGCAAGCATTGTGGAAAAACTGGCAAAAGAAAAAAATGAAAGAGCAAAAGGCTTGCAAAACGACAAACTCTTAGATGCAGCAGTTGCAAACTGTACCATGGAAGTACCACAAGTGATGTACGATAACAAAGTAGACAGCATGATGAAAGAATTTGAAGAAAACATTGTGCGTCAAGGTCTGAGCATGGAAATCTACTATCAGTACATGGGTACCACAGAAGAAGCAATGAGAGAAAACTTCAAAGAAACCAGTATGAAGAGTGTACAGGCAAGATTGATGCTGGAACAGATTGCAAAAGAAGAAAATTTGGCTATCTCCAAAGAAGATTTGGACGCTGAAATCGTAAAATATGGCGAAAGCTATGGCTTGGACGGCAAAATGATGCTGGAAATGTTCAGAGATGAAGACAGAAAAGCATTGGAACAGGATATGTTGGTAAGAGCAGCAATGAAATTGATTGAAGAAACTGCAATTTTGACAGAACCTGAAACAAAGTAAGATTTTTACGCAATACAGAAAACAAGGCACAGGGTACCTGTGCCTGTTTCGTATCATGCAATCATGATAAAAACAGATAGGAGGGAATTTATATGAGTTTAGTGCCTATGGTCGTAGAACAATCCAACCGTGGGGAACGTTCTTATGATATTTATTCCAGATTATTAAAAGACAGAATTATCTTTTTGGGAGAAGAAGTCAATGATGTGACAGCAAGTCTTGTTGTGGCACAGTTGTTGTTTTTGGCAGCAGAAGACCCCGACAAAGATATCAACTTGTATATCAACAGTCCCGGTGGCTCTGTAACAGCCGGTATGGCAATTTATGATACCATGCAGTATATTCGTCCTGATGTTTCCACCATTTGCCTTGGTATGGCAGCAAGTATGGGGGCATTTTTGTTGGCTGGCGGTGCAAAAGGCAAACGCTATTGCCTGCCCAATGCGGAAGTGATGATTCATCAACCAAGCGGTGGTGCAAGAGGTCAGGCAACAGACATTCAAATTCATGCGGAAAATATTTTGCGTACCAAACAGAAATTAAATCAAATTCTGGCGGAAAATACAGGCAAAAGCATCGAAGAAATTGCACGTGACACAGAACGTGACAATTTTATGTCAGCCGAAGAAGCAAAAGCATATGGCTTGATTGATGCTGTGATTACAAAGCCCCAGACAAAGGAGTGAGAACAGTATGACCAGCAAAAATGATGATAACAACAAATTGCGTTGTTCTTTTTGCGGGAAAACCCAAGACCAAGTAAAAAAATTGATTGCAGGGCCTAGTGCGTACATCTGTGATGAATGTATTGATTTGTGTGCCGATATTATCGACGAAGAATACGATACATTGCTCAAAGAAGATGAAGTAAGGGAATTGCCAAAACCCAAACAGATGAAAGAAACATTAGACCAATATGTCATTGGACAAGATAGAGCAAAAGAAGCATTGTCCGTGGCAGTATACAACCATTACAAAAGAATATTCCGTAATGCAAAAGCAGATAATGTGGAATTGCAAAAAAGTAATATCTTGCTGGTAGGCCCAACCGGTACAGGGAAAACATTGTTGGCACAAACATTGGCACGTGTGCTGCAAGTGCCTTTTGCCATTGCAGATGCCACCTCTTTGACAGAAGCCGGTTATGTGGGGGAAGACGTAGAAAATATTTTGCTCAAACTCATACAGGCGGCAGATTATGATGTGGAAAAAGCGGAACGTGGGATTATTTACATTGATGAAATTGATAAAATTACAAAAAAATCTGAAAATGTATCCATCACACGAGATGTCAGCGGCGAAGGTGTACAACAGGCTTTGTTGAAAATACTGGAAGGAACAACCGCAAGTGTCCCGCCGCAAGGTGGCAGAAAACACCCACACCAAGAATTTATACAAATTGATACCACAAATATTTTATTTATTTGTGGCGGTGCGTTTGGTGGGATTGAAAAAATCATTCAAAACCGTATGGGACATAAAGTCATTGGATTTGGTGCAGATGCAAGCAGCAAAGCAGCAAAAACAAACAACGAATTGTTGCAGGATTTGATGCCCCAGGATTTGCAAAAATATGGCTTAATTCCCGAATTTATCGGTCGTCTGCCTGTTGTGGTGACATTGGATAATTTGGACGAAGATGCATTTGTGCATATTTTGACAGAACCCAAAAATGCATTGACAAAACAATATCAGTATTTGTTTGAATTGGACGATGTATTGCTGGAATTTGAAGACGATGCATTGAAAGCGATTGCACAAAAAGCAATGGAACGAGAAACAGGTGCCAGAGGTTTGCGTGCCATCATGGAGGAATTTATCAATCCGATTATGTATGAAATTCCAACAGAGCTGACTGTGGAAAAATGTATTATCACAAAAGAAGTTGTGGAAGGTACAGAAAAACCTGTGTATATCTATAACGAAAACAGAAAACCTTTACACAGAAACAGACAAAGAAAAAATGATAAAAATATAAGTGCATCTTAATAAAAATCATAAAATGGGAAACCATAAAAGGAAAATGCGTTGCATATGCGATGCGTTTTCCTTTTTGTATTTTGACGGATAAAGTGTATGTATAGATAGGGATTTTGTATAGTAAAAGATAAAAAAACATGGAAAAAAATAGAAAAAAATGACAGGAATAAGTTTTTTGTATACACGAGCGTACTTGGTTGGTGGATATATGAATTTGTATTGTAGAAAAATGAAAAAAATGAAGAAAATGCTAAAAAAATAACAAATTTTTATTGACGTACCGAAAAAGCAGGCATATAATAAAATTGTACTCGATAGGGGGACAAAACAGAACTTTTGTCCACAGAAAATAAAATTACAGGAGTGATGCTTTATGTTGACGATGGAAATGTTACAAAATGCAAAAGAAGTATTGAATGGTGTGGCTAGAAAAACACCTCTGTTTGCATCTTCTTATATCAACCCAGATGCTGATGTGTATATCAAATGTGAAAATATGCAGGTGACAGGCTCTTTCAAATTGAGAGGTGCGTATTTCAAAACTGCCAGTTTGACAGAAGAAGAAGCGAAAAAAGGCGTGATTGCTTGCTCCGCAGGTAACCATGCACAGGGCGTTGCATTGGCAGCACAGAAAAAAGGTATTCCTGCTGTAATTTGTATGCCGGAAGCTGCACCTTTGGCAAAAGTGGAAGCAACCAGAGGATATGGTGCAGAAGTGGTATTGGTAAACGGTGTATATGATGATGCGGCTGCAAAAGCAAAAGAATTGCAGGCAGAAAAAGGCTACACATTCTTGCACCCTTTCAATGATGCATATGTTATGGCTGGTCAAGGTACGGTTGGTCTGGAAATCATGGACGAAGTTGCAGACGCAGAAGTGGTGTTGGTACCTATCGGCGGCGGCGGTTTGATTAGCGGTGTTGCATTTGCAATCAAACAAATCAATCCAAATTGTAAAGTATATGGTGTACAAGCTGCGGGTGCACCTTCCATGTTGAACTCCATCAGAGATGGCAAAATTGAAACTTTGGAAAGCGTAAGCACAATGGCAGATGGTATTGCTGTAAAACAACCCGGTGATATGACATTTGAAATGTGCCAGAAATATGTTGATGGTATCGTAACTGTAACAGAAGATGAAATTGCAACTGCAATTTTGTTGTTGATTGAAAAACATAAAATGGTTGCAGAAGGTGCTGGTGCGGTATCTGTTGCAGCAGCAATGCACAACAAAGTGGATATCAAAGGCAAAAAAACAGTTTGCGTTATCTCCGGTGGTAATGTAGACGTAAACATTTTAGACCGTATCATTGACAAAGCATTGCAGGCAAACGGTAAAATTGCGAAATTGTCTGTCATGATGGTAGACAAACCCGGTCAGTTGACACAACTGCTGACAGCGATTGCAGAAGTTGGTGCAAATATCCTGAATGTAAACCATGACCGTATGGTACAAGATATTGCAGTCAGCACTTGTATTGTAGATATTGTTGCAGAAACAAGAAATAAAGAACACAGCGAAAAAATGATGGAAGCAATCAAAGCAAAAGGCTTTCAGTTGGTATAATTTGGTATAATACAGAGAAAGAAAAGAGGAGCATTTGATATGCTCCTCTTTTTATGGTCGAAATAACAAAAAATATAAGTCGTTGACATTGGTACCGGTTGCACCTGTGTATATGAGGCTGTCCACTTGTTTGAGTGCGGTGTAGGCATCGTTGTTTGCCAGTGTTTCATCAACAGAAATGTTTGCATTTCGTAGTTTTTGCATGGTGTTGCCGTCTACCATGCCACCGGCGGCATCTGTGGGCCCGTCTGTCCCGTCAGAGCCGATGGCAACCAAAAGTGCCTGCTTGATACCATCTAAATATGGTGTAGCAGATAATGCAATTTCTTGGTTTCTGCCGCCTTTTCCTTTGCCTGTCAAGTTGACGACAGTTTCTCCGCCACAGATGATGGCACAAGGTGTTTTACAAAACCCATCACCTTTTGCAAATGTTTTGGCAATAGAACCCAGAAATCTACCTGCCTCTTTTGCCTCGCAATCGAGCATGGTGGATAATATCAAAGGGGTATATCCTAGTTGTTGTGCTTCTTTTGCCGCAAATTGACAAAGTTGTGTGACACTGCCTGTGATGACAGTTTGACAATTTGTGATTTCTTTGGGTGTTTCGATTTGTAATTGCTGTAATACCGCATCGGAAAAAGAAAGATGATATTTCTGTATGATTTTGGCAACATCTGCACAAGTGGAGTGGTCGGGATAAGCAGGACCTGAGGCAATGGCATCTAAATGGTCGCCCAATATGTCGCTCAGTGCAATGGTAAAGATTTGTGCAGGTTCACAAAGTTTGGCAAATCGTCCGCCTTTGACCGCAGAAAGGTGTTTTCTGACTGCATTGATTTCTGTAATTTCCGCACCACAAGACAATAATTGTTTTGTGACCTCCTGTATGTCTTGTAGAGATAAATTGCCTGCGGGTTTTTCAAACAATGCAGAACCACCACCCGAAACAAGGAATATGATGGTATCTTCTGCACAAAGATTGGTGACCATATCCAATATTTTTTGTGTACCCAAAATGGAATTTTCGTCTGCCACAGGGTGTCCTGCCTCTAAAATGGTGAAGTTTGGAATGTCGCCTTGGCTATGTTCGTACTTTGTCAATACAACGCCTGCGGTGATGGCACAGCCGATATAATCAGAGGCAGCTTTTGCCATTGTCCATGCGGCTTTTCCAATGGAAATGACAATTTGTTTGCCTTTGGGATTTTTGAAATTTTGTTCCGATAAGGCTCTGATGACAGCCGTATCGGGTAATACTTGTTGTAATGTGTGTTGTATGATGGTGTTTGCATCTTGTTGCAATGTAGACATAGAAAACCTCCTTTTATAAAAAGTATGAAAGTATACCACTGCTCATCATCAGCAATGCAAGACCGGCAAGTGCAAGATTTGCGGTTTTGTTTTTATCTTTTTGTAATTCCACAATACCATATGCAAGACTGTATACAAACAAAAACGGCCAAATAAACCATGTATAAAGAAAAATAGTCCCTAAAATACGCATAAAACCAAGAAACATGAAAATCCCCCTTTTTGTTTAGCGTATCACAAAAAGATAGTGCTTTTCAATGATTTTGTAACAAAATATTAAAACAAATGTCAATATAATTCATGTGAGAGGACTTGCTTTTTGTGTGAAAAAAAGAGAAAATAAATATACACAGAAAGGAGCGGATTGCGATGAGACAAACATATATCGCTTTATTGCTTTTTTGTGGATTGTTATGCTGTCCCCGTTTGGTGTGGGCAACACAACAACCGCCAGACCAAACATATGATGGACTTGCATATGATTGCAAAGCAGATACCCAACAGGAAAACAAATATGATTTTACATATCAAGATGGTGTGATACAGATAACAGAACATGAAAAATATCATTTTTTATTGCTCGATGGGCAGTATGTGCAAGTACCGATTACCATTCTGAAAGACAAGGCATTTGTACCATTGTCTGCATTGACAGATGATATGGGCTGTCGAATTGAACAAAAGGGCGGTACTTGGTTTTTGCGTAAAGGAATCCAGAAATTGCCCATAAGCAGTAAAGATGGTACGATTGATAAAAGTAAGATGTTGGGATTGCGTGATGTGATGGAGGCGTTGGGCGGTACGGTGACATATACCAGAATGGGTATCATGCCTTTGGATAACCCACTGATTTCTGTGGATTTTCGCAAGTGTGCATATACAGCAACACAGGCAGAACAAAAAGCAAAAAATGCACTCTATGATTACATGATACAGGCAAGAGAGGCGGGAAAAATCGTCCCAGCTGATATGGAATATCGGATTGCACAGACAAAAGTGGTCAAAGATATTGCAGGGTATTATGTACTGGACGGGTGGTATCCACTGTTTTTGGAAAAAAGTACAGGCAACGTATATATGCAAACACAATCCGAACAAATACCATGTATAGAAAAAATAAAATGATTTTGAAAAGGGCATTTCCCTATACAGGGAATGTCTTTTTTTATGCATTGCAAAAGCAAACAAATTATAGAAGTTTCAGAACGATTGTTCTAATTCTTGTGGAAATGTGGTATAATTATCCATTATATGCTTTGATACTCAGACAAAAGGAGGGGAACAGATGGACGAAATGAAACTTTGTGGAGAAGTGGAAAATATTGTATATCAAAACAAAGAGAACGGATATACCGTATTTGATTTGGAAACAGAAGATGACAGTGTGACTTGTGTGGGCATTGTACCGCAAATCCATACAGGTGAAAGTTTGGAAATTCGAGGGCATTGGTCCATACACCCTCTGTATGGCAAGCAATTACAAATTACTCAGTATGAAAAATCCATGCCCACAACAAAAGCAGGTATGGAAAAATATTTGGCATCAGGATTGATTAAGGGCATTGGTGCAAAGACGGCAAAAAAAATTGTAGATAAATTTGGAGATGCCTCTTTTTATGTGATAGAAGAAAAACCGGAACGATTGGCAGAAATCAAAGGGTTGACATATGAAAAAGCAATGCGTATTTCGGAGGTGTTTCGGGAACAGCATGAGCTGAGAAAAGCGATGCTGTTTTTGCAGGAATTTGATGTTTCTCCTGCGTATGCCATGAAAATATACAAAAAATACAAAGGGCGTACTTTTGATATTGTCAAAACAAATCCCTATCGTTTGGCAGATGATATTTGGGGGATTGGGTTTCGTATGGCAGATAAAATGGCAGCCAATGCGGGCATTGCAAAAGATAATCCAAACCGTGTGAAAGCGGCAGTGAAATATGTACTCAATCAAGCAGCAGGCAACGGAGATTGTTATTTGCCAAAAGAAAAATTGATACAGCAGGCAACAACGCTTTTGGGACTACATACGGAGTATGTGGAAAATGCCATTCGTGAATTGCAAGTCGGTGGTGATATATGGCAGGAAACATTGCAGGGTGTGCCAAGTGTATATTTGAATTTTTATTATTATGCGGAAATGGCAGTGGCAAAACGGCTGTTGGAATTATCGCAAATGTACGAAGAAGCCAATGTGGAACAGGTGGCAAAAGAGATTGTGGCAGTGGAACAACGTACCGATGTGGTTTTGGCAGAAGAACAACGTTTTGCCGTATTGGAAGCCATGACCAGAGGCGTTTTGGTGATTACCGGTGGTCCGGGAACGGGGAAAACAACGACCATCAATACCATACTGCAAATTTTGCAGACAGAAGATTGTGAAGTGGTTTTGGCAGCCCCCACAGGACGGGCGGCAAAGCGTATGTCTGAGGCAACCGGCGTTGAGGCACAGACCATTCACCGTTTGCTGGAAACGACATTTTTGGGAGAAGATACCCGCCGTCAAACATTTGACAGAAACGAAGAAAACCCCATTGAGGCAGATGTGATTATCATAGACGAAACGTCCATGGTGGATTTGCTTTTGATGCACGCTTTGTTGCGGGCAGTGGCAGACGGTACAAGAATGATATTTGTCGGGGACGTAGACCAGTTACCCTCTGTTGGTTCGGGTAATGTGTTAAAAGATTTGATTACCAGTGAAAGGTTGCCTGTGGTACGGTTACAGCATATTTTCAGACAGGCACAGGAGAGTGCCATTATCATGAATGCCCACCGTATCAATCAAGGACAACAGCCCGTATGTAATGAAAACGGTACGGATTTCTTTTTTGTCAAACGCACATATGGAGATGATGTTGTCAAAGAAGTACAAAATTTGGTATTGCACCGATTGCCAAAATTCACCGGTTGTGATGGTTTGCAGGATATGCAGATATTGACACCCATGCGAAAAGGGTTGTTGGGGGTACAAAGTCTGAATACGGTGTTGCAGGCGGCGTTAAATCCGCCATCGGAAGAAAGAATGGAAAAAGAATATCGGCAAATGGTATTTCGGGAAGGCGACAAAGTCATGCAGATTAAAAATAACTACAACATTGCATGGAAAATCTATAACGCATTGGGAAAACGTGCAGAAGAAGGCGTAGGCATTTATAATGGCGATGCCGGTACCATCAAAGAGATTGATGATACACAGGAAGTCATCAAAGTGCTGTTTGATGATGGGAAAGTGGTGGAATATGACTACTCCCAGTTGGACGAATTGGAATTGGCATATGCCGTCACCATACACAAATCACAGGGCAGCGAATACCCTGTTGTGATTATCCCTGTGCATAGTGGCCCCCCCATGCTGATGACAAGGAATTTGCTGTATACAGCGGTGACAAGGGCAAAAAAATTGGTGGTGCTTGTCGGATTGCAGGAAACCATATCTTCTATGGTCAAAAACGACAGAGAAGTGGGCAGATATACAGGACTTGCGGAACGTATCCGACATTTATATGATTTTATGCAACAAAATGAGGCAGAAGAATGAAACGATTCAAAAATATGATGTTGGAATTTTTATTTCCGCCCCGTTGTGCCATTTGTGGGGCGTTGTTGGATATCACAAAGCCGGAAAGAAGATTGTGCCCAAAATGCAAAGCGGATATTCCCTTTCTTAAACCGGAGCGTTGCCAAGTTTGCGGCAGGCATATTGAGGCGGATTTTGTATGTCATCGTTGTAAAATGACAGATTTTGCATTCACAAAAGGTGCGGCAGCATTTTCTTATGAAACGATGAGAGAGCCGATTGCAAATTTGAAGTTTCATGGATATCGGCATGATGCAAAGCAGTTGGGTAGTTTGTTTTATGAATATTTTGAGAAAAATTACAAAGAATGGGTGGCATGGACAGATATTTTGACCATTGTGCCATTACACGAAAACAAACAAAAATATCGAGGATTTAATCAAGTGGATTTGCTTTGTCGGGAATTGGTGGAACAAATGAGTATCTGTTATCTGCCGCATTTGATACAAAGGCAAAAAGATACTCTGCCGCAAAGCAGTTTACAACCCGAACAAAGGCGGGAAAATATCCGCAATGTATTTACATTGGATAAACAGGTGGATATTACAGATAAGCATATTTTGCTGGTAGACGATATTTTTACGACAGGCAGTACATTACATGAATGCAGCAAGGCATTGTTGCGTGGTGGTGCGGCAGAAGTGCGTGTGTATTGTTTGGCTGTGGTGGAGCATGAGATTGCACAAAACAGTACAAATTCATATAAAAATACAAGGCAAAGTTAGGCGTTTTCATGAAACGGGGAAAAAACAAGTTTTTCCTTTGTCAAAGCCGAAAAAAAATAGTATAATTTTGTACCGTAAATGAATAGAGCGGATAGAGATAATGGGAGATTTTGGATATGTTAAAAATAGGATTTGATAACGAAAAATATTTGCGTATGCAATCCGAACGCATCAAAGAAAGAATAGAGCAGTTCGGCGGAAAGTTGTACTTGGAATTTGGCGGAAAATTATTTGATGATTATCATGCTTCTCGTGTACTGCCCGGATTTAAGCCGGACAGTAAAGTGAATATGTTGACGCAGTTGAAGGACGATGCGGAAATTGTCATTGTCATCAACGCCGGTGACATTGAGAAAAACAAGGTGCGTGGGGATTTGGGTATCACATACGATATGGACGTATTGCGTTTGATTGATGCGTTTCGTGGATATGGGTTGTATGTGGGCAGTGTTGTGCTGACACAATTCGGCAGCCAGGAAAGTGCGATTGCCTACCAGAAAAAATTGGAAACTTTGGGATTGCGTGTATACCGTCATTATACCATTGCAGGGTATCCAAGCAATGTCCCTTTGATTGTGAGTGAAGACGGATATGGCAAAAATGAGTATATCGAAACACAACGCTCTTTGGTTGTGGTAACGGCTCCTGGTCCCGGCAGCGGCAAAATGGCAGTTTGCCTTTCTCAGTTGTATCATGAAAATAAAAGAGGTATCAAATCAGGATATGCAAAATTTGAAACATTCCCGATTTGGAATTTGCCTTTGCAACACCCTGTCAATTTGGCATATGAGGCTGCAACTGTGGATTTGAACGATATGAATATGATTGACCCCTTCCATTTGGAGGCATATGGAAAAACCACAATCAATTATAATCGTGATGTGGAAGTATTCCCTGTGTTAAATGCTATGTTTGAGAAAATATATGGACAATCCCCATATAAATCTCCCACAGATATGGGTGTGAATATGGTGGGAAATTGCATTGTAGATGATGAGGCAGTCAAAGAAGCGGCAAGAAATGAAATTGTACGCAGATATTACAAGGCTTTGTGTGAACAAAGAAAAGGCAATGGCGGCGAAGAAGGCATTTACAAGCTGGAATTGTTGATGAAGCAAGCAAGCACAGGCATTGAACAACGCTCTGTGGTTGCCATGGCAATACAGCGTGCAGAAGAAACCAATGCACCAGCGGCAGCCATTGAATTGCCAAACGGCACGATTGTAACAGGGAAAACAAGTTCTTTGTTGGGGGCATCTTCTGCAATGCTTTTGAATGCATTAAAAGAATTGGCAGGCATTGAAAAAGATGTCAAATTGATTGCACCGGAAATCATAGAGCCAATCCAACGCTTAAAAGTCGCAAATTTGGGCAACCATAACCCCAGATTACACACAGATGAAATTTTGATTGCACTGTGTATTTGTGCAGCAACGGACAGCCGTGCAGAGTTGGCAATGAACCAGTTGGAAAAATTGAAATGTTGCGAAGTACATTCTTCTGTGATTTTGTCGGGTGTGGACGAAAGCGTATTTCAAAAATTGGGCATCAATTTGACTTGTGAACCCAAATATCAAACAAAAAAATTATTTCATGGATAAGCAAAAAAAAGAGGATACAAAGTATCCTCTTTTTTTTATGCTAACAAGTGGAAATCAAATACATCGCAGTTTCAAAATCCTGCTTTTTGACATAAATTTTATATTCGATACAGTGGCTCAAATCCAAGCCGTATGTTGCCAATTCTTTGCCGCCCAATGCAACGGGAGTTGGTGAAGTCATGTTTTTGGCTACAATATCATAGGAAATATTGTTTTCTTTCAGTATACTTTTGATTTTATTTTGTTCCTCTAAATCATAAGTGGTGCAAATTTCTTTGCGATTGAATACGGTAATCATAATCCGACCCCTCCTTTTTGCAGTACAGAAATGGCTTTTTGTGTTTCTTTTGTTGGTACATAAAAGACATATTGTATGGATTGTGTCAATAAGTCTTGTGTATCAACCACAGGGAACAAACCATAACAATCTTGTTCGTGTCTGGCAGATACGGTGTAAGAAATGTCATTTTGGTCTAAAATTGTGCGTACTTTGGCTTGTTCTTCCAATGAAGAAACGGTCAACAATGCGGTACGTTTACAGGATACCATGGCGTCCCCCTCCTTTGTAATAGTATCATAGCATAAACATACAATTTTGAGAAGATAAATTTTTCACAATATGGAAAAAAAACGAAATACTGCAATCAGCATCAAAATACTACCGGAAAGCAGTGTTGCATATTCCTCTTTGCATTTGGTGGCGTGTTGCAAATGGTTGCCCCAAAATGTTCCGAGATATAAAAATAATGTTTGTGTGATGGCAGCAAGAAGCGGTAAAAACAACACAGAAAATCCACCCACGGAAAGACTGATGCCAACCCCGCAAGCATCGGCAGACAACACCAATCCCAACAACAATGCCTCTTTTGGCTCTAACACGGCAGAATGGTTTTTGTCACAACGGGAAGGTTGTTGCAAAAAAGAGAGAAAACCGGTTTTATTTTCTTTTTGTTTGCGAAAGCATTGCAAACACAGACACAAACCAAAACAAAATAAAAACAGTATGGCAATATATTCTGCAATTTGCATGGGAAATAATGTTGCCAGAAAAGAACCAGCACATAAAAACAAAGCCAAAAGTATAAATGTTTCCAATGCAATGCAAAAACGGGACAGCATGGGGAATTTGATTTGGCGTAACCCATAGGAAATACCAGTACTGAATGCATCAATACTCAACGAAATGGCAAGCAGAACACAAAGCAGCATGAAAACACACCTCCTTTTGCCATGATATGCTGTTGTCATGTTTTTGACAGTGTGTGCATACAATGAAACAGAAACAGGACAACCCAAGATAAAATACAAAAAGGAACGGGTGAGTATATGCATTGGTGGAGTATGAGCAAAGAGGAAACGGCAAAGGCATTGGAAACGGATTTGCAAAACGGCTTACAACAACAAGAAGCAAAAAGAAGATTGGCAGAAAACGGTGAAAATGCATTACAGCAAGACCAGAAGAAACAAAGTCTTTTGATACGGTTTTTGGCACAGTTTGATGATTTTATGATACTGTTGCTTTTGGGGGCGGCAGTGGTTTCTGTTGTGGTATCGCATATGAATGGGGAAACGGATTTTTTAGATGCTTTGATTATTGTGGGCATTGTGGTATTGAATGCCATATTAGGCGTGATACAGGAAAACAAAGCAGAAAAAGCATTGGAAGCACTGCAAAAAATGGCAGCACCGCACGCAAAGGTATTGCGAAACGGACAAGCACAGGAAATTGCAACCACAGAAGTGGTCAAAGGCGATATTTTGCTTTTGGACGCAGGAGATTATATTTGTGCCGATGGCAGAATATTGGAAAGTAAAAGCCTGAAAACAGAAGAAAGTGCAGTCACAGGCGAGGCGATGGCAGTGGAAAAAGAAGCTGATGCCTGTTATGACGAAAAAACACCATTGGGTGACCGTAAGAATATGGTGCTTTCCGGTGGATATGCATTATACGGAAAAGCAAAAGTGTTGGTGACGGCAACCGGTATGGATACGGAAATGGGGCGGATTGCAAAGATGTTATCGAATACAAAAAGTCAGGAAACGCCATTGCAAAAGAAATTGGAAAAAACAGGGAAACAGTTGGGGATTGGAGCTTTGGTCATCTGTGGTATCATATTTGTGATGGGGATTTTGCAACACAAACCGCCGTTTTCCATGTTTATGACGGCAGTCAGTTTGGCAGTTGCCGCCATTCCGGAGGGATTACCTGCCATTGTAACCATTGTGCTTGCCATTGGAACACAAAGAATGTCCGCAAAAAACACCATTGTCAGACGATTACCGGCAGTGGAAACATTGGGAGGGGCAACGGTGATTTGTTCCGATAAAACAGGCACATTGACACAAAATAAAATGCAGGTGGTACAGTTGGCAGACAGCAATCGCATAAATGTGACCAACAAAGCCACCAAAGAAACCATACAACATTTATTTGCACTTTGTAACGATTGCAATATCAGAGATGGCAATTTGACCGGAGAACCGACAGAAAAGGCATTGGCAGAATGTGCGGCAACCAGTGGGATTGATTTTATGGCATTGCGAAAAGAAATGCCCCGTGTGGGGGAAATTCCGTTCTCCTCAGAGCGAAAACGTATGACAACGGTACATAAAACAGAAGAAGGTTGGATTTCTGTCACAAAAGGTGCACCGGATATTGTGTTGGAACAATGCAGTTTTTGTTTGGAAGATGGTGGACAGAATTATTTTGATGGTGCAAAGAAAAGCAAGGTGCGTATGCTCAATGGCGAAATGGCAGGCAATGCGTTGCGTGTGGTTGCTGTTGCATTTCGGCAATGGAGCAAACAGCCTCCCATAGACGCAGATGTTTTAGAAAAAGATTTGGTGTTTGCAGGTATGGCAGGCATGGTAGACCCCCCACGTCCTGCGGTGCGGGAATCGGTACAGATATGCAAAAAAGCAGGTATTCGCCCTGTCATGATTACCGGCGACCATGTGTTGACAGCAAAAGCCATTGCCAAGGAGTTGGGAATTTATCACACCAATGATTTGGCAGTGACGGGGGCAGAATTGGACAAAATGGACGATGCCATGTTACAGGAAAGTGCAAAAACGTGTACGGTGTTTGCAAGGGTTGCCCCAGAGCATAAAGTGCGGATTGTAAAGGCATATCAAAAAAACGGCAATGTAGTGGCAATGACAGGGGACGGCATTAACGATGCCCCCGCATTGAAAGCCGCAGATATTGGGTGTGCGATGGGCAAAAGCGGGACAGAGGTTGCAAAAGGTGCATCAGATTTGATATTGACAGACGACAATTTTGCCACCATTGTGTCAGCAGTCAAAGAAGGCAGAGGGATTTATGACAATATCCGAAAAGCCGTACATTTTTTATTGTCCAGCAACATTGGTGAGATATTGACCATATTTGCGGCGATGCTTTTTGGTTGGGCAGCACCGTTGTTACCAATCCATTTGTTGTGGGTGAATTTGGTGACAGACTCTTTGCCTGCGATTGCATTGGGTATGGAGCCGACAGAACAAGATGTCATGAAACGTATGCCAAGAAAAAACGGCGGCAGTTTGTTTGATGATGGTATGGGTGTGCGGATTGTGTTAGAGGGTATGATGATTGGAATGTTGGCATTGTTGGCGTTTGGTATTGGACATATTTATTTTGACAAACAGGCAGGGTATGCCGTGGGGCGTACCATGGCATTTGCTGTGCTGTCCATATCACAGTTGATACACGCATTCAATATGCGTTCTGAGCGTTCTTTGTGTTATGTCCCTGTGTTTTCCAATCTGTGGCTGATTGGTGCGTTGGTGGTTGGTGTGTTGTTGCAAACGGCTGTCATTATGATACCGTTTTTGGCTGAGATATTCAAAGTTGTACCATTAAATCAGACACAATGGTTACTGGTTACAGGATTGTCGATTGCACCATTGCCCATTGTGGAACTGGAAAAAATATTGCAACGCAAAAAATAAAAGCATACTTTTTTGAGAAAAAAGCCTCTTGTTTATACACAAAGGGGCTTTTCTCTTACTTTATTTCATGGTATAATCTGAATATTAGGGCAAAATGTCCTTTCTTGAATGAATTTGGAAGGTGAATATTTTTTATGGATAAATTGATTGTACAAGGACAAAAACGACTGGTGGGGGAAGTTACGATAAGCGGTGCAAAAAATGCAGCAGTGGCAGTCATTCCTGCGGCAATTATGGCACAAGGCGTGAGCGTTTTGGAAAACTTGCCCTGTATTGAGGACGTGGCGTGTCTTTGCCATACGATTGAGCAACTGGGTGGAACTTGCACATATACAGACCGTCATACACTCAAAATCGATTGTGACAATGGGATTGATTATCGTGCAACTTTTGAAGAAGTACAAAAAATCAGAGCATCTTATTATTTTTTGGGGGCATTGTTAGCAAGATATAAAAAAGCAGAGGTGGCTTTGCCGGGTGGCTGCAACTTTGGGACAAGACCGATTGATTTGCATTTGAAAGGATTTCGTGCATTGGGTGCAACCGTAGAAGAAAAAAACGGTATGGTGTGTGCGTATGCAGATAAATTGGTGGGCACATCTATTTATATGGACCAAGTCAGTGTGGGAGCAACCATCAACATTATGCTGGCAGCAACCATGGCAGAAGGTGTGACAACCATTGAAAATGCCGCAAAAGAGCCCCATGTGGTAGATACTGCAAACTATCTGAACATGATGGGGGCAAACATCAAAGGTGCAGGCACGGATATCATTCGTATCAAAGGCGTGGAAAAATTGCATGGGGCACAATATGCCATCATTCCCGACCAAATTGAAGCAGGGACTTATATGATTGCGGCAGCCATCACAGGGGGAGATGTGTTGGTAAAAAATATCATTCCCAAGCATATGGACTCCTTGACAGCAAAATTGGACGAAATGAATGTAAACATTGAAGAACATGATGACTCTATTCGTGTAACAGCAAATCGTCCTTTGCGTTGTGCAAATGTCAAAACGATGAGTTATCCCGGATTTCCGACAGATTTACAGCCACAAATGACCACATTGTTGATGGTTTGTAACGGCAACAGTGTCATTACGGAGAATGTTTGGGATAATCGTTACCAATATATTGATGAGTTGCGTAAAATGGGAGCAAAAGTAAACATTGAGGGCAGAAAAGCCTGTATTGAAGGTGTCCCGCAATTACATGGTGCAGAAGTGAAAGCAACAGACTTGCGTGCAGGTGCAGCCATGATTTTGGCAGCATTGGCAGCAGAGGGCGAAAGTATCATCAATGGTGTGAAATACATCGACAGAGGGTATGAAGATGTAGAGCATAAATTCAATGCTTTGGGTGCAGATATTACCAGAGTAAAACCATAATCGGAAATCGTAAGAGGGTGGTCTTACATGAGAACAAAGGCTTTCTTTGGCTTTCTTGTGGAAGTCCACTTTTTTGCGACTGTTTTTATTGAAAAGAGGAGGTGGAACATTGGAATTTTATACGATTGCAAGCGGCAGCAGCGGAAACAGCACATATGTTGGCTCAAAACATACACGTATATTGATTGATGCAGGCGTAAGCGGCAAACGCATTACAGACAGTTTGGGGAATTTGGGATTGCAAGGTGACCAAATTGATGCATTGTTTATTACCCATGAACATACAGACCATGTCAAAGGAGCAGGAATATTTTCCAGAAAATTTCATGTGCCGATTTATGCAACAGAAGAAACATGGCGTAATATGGAAAGTGCTGTCGGAAAAATTGCCCCAAGCAATAAAAGATTTGTATATCCGGACGAAATGTGTGTGATTAACGACTTATGTATTCGTCCTTTTTCCATTCCACATGATACCCCCAATCCCGTTGGATACAGTGTTTTTGCAGAAAAGAAAAAAATCACGGTGGCAACGGATATTGGGCATATTACGGACAACTTGAAAGAAAATATTGCGGATAGTGACGTTTTGCTTTTGGAGGCAAACCATGATGAGCGATTGGTGGAACAGGGAAAATATCCATGGTCTGTCAAACAGCGGATACTGGGAGAACATGGGCATTTATCCAATAAAAATGCAGGGAAATTGTTGACAGAAATTTTGACGGGCAAAACGCAATATGTATTCTTGGGACATCTGAGTAAAGACAACAATCGTCCTTATTTGGCATATGAAACCGTACAGGAAATCTTGGAACAAAAACAAATCAAATTGGGCGGCAGGCTCAAAATGGACATGGCAGCAAGATGCACCGATGGTGTGAAAGTGGAAGTATAAAAGGGGATAGATATGCGAATTACAGTGGTTTGTGTAGGGAAATTGAAAGAAAAATACTGGCGTGATGCCATCGCAGAGTACAGCAAACGGTTGAGCAGATATCACAAATTGGATATTGTGGAATTGCCTGATGAAAAAACACCCGACAACATGAGTGAAGCACAAGAGCTGGAAGTCAAGAAAAAAGAGGGCGAACGCATATGCAAAGCCATCAAAGACGATGCTTTTGTGGTGGCACTTGCCATAGAGGGCAAAACACGCAGTTCGGAGGAATTGGCTGATTTTATGCAGAAAAAGGCGGTTTCCGGTGTCAGTCATATGGTGTTTGTGATTGGAGGGTCTTTGGGGCTGTCAAACGATGTGATGCAACGTGCAGATGATACCATCAGCTTTTCACGCATGACATTTCCCCATCAAATGATGCGTGTGATATTGTTGGAACAGATTTATCGGGCAGAACGTATCAATCGCAAAGAGCCATATCATAAATAAAGAAAATATGCGGAAAGTGTGCGTGAATGGATATGCAGGACAGAGAAAAAAAGCGACAATATGTCATGCATACAATGAAAGTACATCAATATCATTGTAACAGTTGCAAGCATACGTTTGCTGTGGCAATCTCTACTTCTGATACAGATATGACACCGTTTTATTTCAGTAGTGTGTATGCCATATCTCCACAAACATTGGTGATTGCAGAAGTGACCACAGACGAATATGATGTAGGCTGTCAGGAAGGTATGCCAAAACGAATTGGTGCATATTTTACAGACAGGACATTTGGTTATATGGATTATCGCAATATTTGTCCTGTTTGCGGGCAGTTGTTGCAAAAAGAGCAGGTTTTGGATATGCAAACATATTGCAAACACAATGCAAATGTGTATTTGTGTTGTTTGGATAGAGATACAAAAAAAGAAGTGTTTACATTGTTGCAAGCGTGATAGAAATATCGTTTCCAAGATTAGGATATAAAAAACACCCCGAAATGTGGGGTGTTTTTTGATGCAATGTTATTCATGCAAAAAAGTTTCGCCAATTTGGTACACATCACCTGCACCAATGGTCATAATCAAATCGCCTGCTTGACAGTGTTGTTTGAGATAGTCTGTGATGGCTGCAAAATCACCGACATATTGTGTGAAAACACCATGGTTTGCAATGCTTTCGGCAAGTTGTTTGCTGTTGACCGTGCCGTCATCGGTTTCTCTGGCGGCAAATATGTCTGCCACGATGACTGCATCGGCATCTGCAAAGGATTGGCTGAATTCGTCAAACAAAAATTTGGTACGGGAATAGGTATGTGGTTGGAATACACACCATGTTTTGTTATGTTTGACATTTTGTGCTGCGGCAAGGGCGGCTTTGATTTCTGTGGGGTGGTGTGCATAGTCATCAATGACGATGATACCGTCTTTTTCCCCTTTGTATTGAAAACGACGTTGTGTACCGGTGTAATGTTGCAAACCGGCAACACAATCCTGTGCAGAAATCCCCAAAAATGCAGAGGCAGCAATGGCAGCAAGTGCATTTGTGATGTTATGTTCTCCGGGGATATGCAAAGAAATTGTAGCAAAGAATGTGCCTTTATGGTAAACATCAAATGTGTTTTTGCCATTGGAGGCGTGAACAATATTTTTTGCTGTCCAGTCTGCCTGTGCAGTCAAGCCGAATGTTTCGACAGAACAATCTAAATTTGCAGTCAATGCTTCTCTGTCTGCAATCGCATCATAAATGATTAACATACCATTTTTCGGGATACGTGCTGCAAATGCATGGAAAGAGCGACGGATATGTTCCAGTGATTTGAAATAGTCCAAGTGGTCACTTTCTACATTCAATATGACACCGACATAGGGAGAAAATTGTAAAAAGCTGTCGAAATATTCGCAAGCCTCCGCTACAAAGTACGGCGAATTTCCGATTTTCAGATTGCTTTGTATGGTAGGTAAAATACCGCCTACGGTGATGGTTGGGTCTGCGTTTGCTGCAAGCAATATTTCGGATACCATAGATGTGGTTGTGGTTTTGCCATGTGTGCCGGAAACCGCAACGGATTTTTCATAATCTGCCATAATCTGTCCCAAGAGTTTTGCTCTGTCTATGATTTTGATTTGTTTGGCTTTGGCAGCTTGCAATTCCGGATTATCTTCATGTATGGCAGCGGTATATACCACCAATGTGATATCGTCTGTAATATTTTCTGCACGATGTCCGAAATTGATGTGTATACCAAGTTGTTGCAAATGGCTTGTGACAGCACTTTCTTTGACATCTGTGCCGGAAACGGTAAATCCTCGATGACAGAGAATTTCTGCAAGCCCTGACATACTAATGCCACCAATGCCAATAAAATAAATATGTTCTTTTTGTTTTGTCATGGTTTTTTCACCTTCTATTGTCATAATTTTACAGAATCATCATTGTTTTTGGTTTTCATTATAGTACACCCAAGTGGGAATGGCAATTCTTTGCATTATTTTTTCTATATTTTATACAGTTTTTTTATTTTCTATCACAACAAGATTGTAAAATTTGAAATACCCGCCATCAATATATCATATATTTTGCAAAAAAATCATAAAAAATGATGTTTTAGGGGTGTTTCTTTTAGAAAAAGAGTATGGTATAATAAATCATAACTTTGTATGGATATCAATACAAAGGGGAGATGAAAAGCAAGGGGTTGGTAATATGCGTAAAAAAGAAATGATTGCAATGCTTTTGGCAGGGGGGCAAGGCAGCCGATTGGGTGTTTTGACAAGAAAAGTGGCAAAGCCTGCTGTTTCGTATGGTGGAAGATATCGCATCATTGATTTTCCATTGAGTAACTGTATCAATTCAGGTGTGGATACGGTTGGTGTGTTGACACAATATCAGCCGTTGCGATTAAATCAACATATTGGGATTGGTATTCCTTGGGATTTGGACAAAAAAAACGGTGGTGTGACCATACTTGCACCACACGTCAAAGGCGGAGATTCCGGCGAGTGGTTTATGGGGACAGCAAATGCAATTTATCAAAATATAGATTTTATTGATAGCAACAATCCGGAATATGTCCTCATTTTGTCCGGTGACCATATTTATAAAATGGATTATTCCAAAATGTTGCGTTTTCACAAAGAAAAAGAGGCAGCGGCAACCATTGCCGTTTTGGAAGTGCCTATGGAGGAGGCTTGCCGATTTGGTATTATGAATACCACAGAAGGCGACAAAATATATGAATTTGAAGAAAAGCCGAAAAATCCAAAAAGTAACCTTGCCTCTATGGGGATTTATATTTTTACATGGAGCCGTTTGCGTGAGGCATTGATTGAAGATAATGACATTCACCCAGACAGCGACTTTGGTAAACACATCATTCCAAAAATGTTGGAAGAGGGACAGACGTTATATGCCTATCGCTTTTCCGGTTATTGGAAAGATGTCGGCACGATTGAATCTTATTGGGAGTCTAATATGGAATTGATTAAGGCGTTGCCGGAATTTAATTTATACGAAGATTTTTGGAAAATTTATACCAACAGCGACCACCAACCGCCACAATACACCGCACCTCAGGCAAAAGTCAAAGAGTCTTTGATTTCTGATGGCAGTGAAATTTATGGAGAAGTATACCACTCTGTGTTAGGGGTAAACGTTGTTGTCAAAGAAGGGGCAGTCATTCGGGATTCCATTATTATGGGAGATTGTGTGATTGGTGCCGATACGGTGATTGACAGATGTATCATTGACGAAAATTCTGTCATTGGTGACCGTGTGCAGATGGGTGTTGGAGAAAATGTGCCAAATGAAGCAAAACCGAATATTTATCATACAGGTATCAGCGTGATTGGTGCAAGAACACAAGTGCCATCTGATGTCGTGATTGGAAAAAATTGTGTGATTTATGGAAAAACGGTACAAGAAGATTATGAAAATCATTGTTTGGAAAGCGGAAAAGTCATTCTCAGAGAGGGGGGATATTGATGAAAGCAATCGGTATTATATTGGCAGGTGGTAACAATGACGGACGTTTGGGTGTGCTGACAGAACAAAGAGCCTCCGCAGCTTTGCCCATTGGCAGTTGTTATCGTGCCATTGACTTTACATTGAGCAATATGTCAAACAGTGGCATTGGGAAAGTGGCTGTTTTGACACAGTATAATTCCCGTTCTCTGCGTGACCACTTGACGTCCTCCAAGTGGTGGGATTTTGGCAGAAAACAAGGGGGATTGTTCGTATTTACACCTTACACCAGCAGCAAAGGCAGTGATTGGTTTCGTGGCACAGCAGATTCCATTTACCAAAATATGCCATATCTTTTGAGAAGCAATGAAGAATATGTGGTGATTACATCCGGGGACTCTGTGTATAAAATGGATTATCATGAAGTGGTCAAATATCATATTGAAAAAGGTGCAGATATTACAGTGGTATATAAAAATATGGAAAACAGAGATTTGAGCCACTTTGGTATTTTACAGATGGATACCGACAATCGTTTGCTTGGGTTTGAAGAAAAACCACAACAAGCACAAACCAATTCTGCCTCGTTGGGCGTTTACGTCATATCCAGAACGTTATTGATTTCTTTGTTGCAGGAAGTTGTTCCGCAGGGCGGGTATAGTTTTGTGCAAGATATTATCATTCCATGCAGCAAAAAAATGAAAGTCTACGGATATGCATTTGATGGGTATTGGAATACCATTTCCACAGGGATTGCGGATTATTTCCAAATCAATATGGATTTTTTGAAAAAAGATGTGCGTGATGCATTTGTCAATCAATATCCTTACATTGACACCAAACCAAAAGACGAACCACCCGCAAAATACAATGCAGGTGCAGATGTGCTGGACAGTATTGTCGGCAGCGGTACTATTTTCAATGGAATGGTAGAACATTGTGTCATATTCCGCAAAGTGTATACCGCAGAAAATTCTGTGGTACGCAACAGCATTTTGATGGAAGGGGTAAATATTGGCAAAAACTGCTTGATTGAAAATGCAATTTTAGATAAAGATGTTATCATTACAGATGGGCAGCAGGTGATTGGGAAATCTGCCACAGAGCCGATTATTTTGAAAAAAGGCACAAAATTATAAGCAAAAAAAGCGATAATGTAGATGCATTATCGCTTTTTTTTGAGAGGAACTGTTTTGTATACAGTATTTTGTGCAAACAATATCTTGCAATTTTTTGATAAAAATGAGAAAATAAAAAAAATTTGAAAAGATAATGGAATAAAAATATGAAATTTTGCGGGAGGAGCAACATATGGAACAATTAAAAGCGATTGTACTGGCAGCAGGCGAGGGTACACGTATGAAATCCAAAAAGTCAAAAGTATTGCATGAAATATTGCAAAAATCTATGGTGCATTATGTCATTGATACGGCAAAAGCGTGTGGTGCAAAGCAGACTTGTGTCATCATCGGACACCAAGGTGAGCAGGTGGAAGCTGCAATCCAACAAGATGATGTCTGTTTTGCTTGGCAGACAGAACGCAAAGGCACAGGACACGCTGTGAAAATGGCAGGGGATTTTATTGAGGACGAAAAAGACATTTTGATTTTATATGGAGATACTCCTTTGATTGTGGCAGACACACTCAAAGAAGTCATTGCGTATCACAGAGCAAAACAAAACAGTGTGACTGTGGTTTCTGCAATGGTAGAAAATCCAACAGGATATGGCAGAATTATACGCAATGCAACAGGGGATTTTGTGAAAAGCGTGGAACAGAAAGATGCAAACGAAACAGAACAGGCTGTCAAAGAAATCAATACCGGTATTTATGTATTTCGTGGAGCAGATTTGAAACAGGCCTTGGGCAGATTGAATAATAATAACGCACAGGGAGAATATTATTTACCGGATTGTTTGGAGATACTGCTTTCTGATGGAAAAAATGTAGGTGCGTATATTGCAGCAGATGAAAAAGAATTTTTCGGTGTCAATTCCCGTGTGCAGTTGGCAGAAGCAACCAAAATCATGCAGGCACGCATCAATCGCAAACATATGGAACATGGTGTAACCATGATAGACCCTGAAAACACATATATTGGCTGTGATGTGCAAATCGGCAGAGATACGGTGATTTTGCCGGGGTGTGTGATAGAAGGCAATACCATCATTGGAGAAGATTGTGAAATTGGGCCAAATTCCAGATTGACAGATATGCAGTTGGGAGATGGTGTGACATTCCAAACTTCCACGGGATTGGAGTCCTCCATTGGCAACGATACCACCGTAGGGCCTTTTGCTTACATTCGTCCAAACTGCCATATCGGAAATCATGTCAAAGTGGGTGACTTTGTGGAAGTGAAAAACTCCAATGTGGGTGATGGGACAAAAATTCCGCACTTGTCTTATGTGGGTGATACCGACGCAGGCGAAAAAATCAATTTTGGCTGTGGCAGTATTATGGTTAATTACGACGGTGAGAAAAAACACAGAACCACCATTGGTGATGGTGTGTTTGTCGGCTGTAATGTGAATTTGGTTGCACCTGTGACCGTGGAAAAAAATGCTTACATTGCCGCAGGCTCTACCATCACAAGAGATGTGCCGGAAGATGTTTTGGCAGTGGCAAGGGCAAGACAAACTGTCATCACAGGCTGGAAATCAAAAAGAAGTGCTAATAAATCCTAAAAAGTGTCGATTTGTGTTGAAATATTATGGACTTCGGTGTAACATAGAAGTATAGCGTATGCTATGAGATGAATTTACAATATATAGAGAAATGTAGGGGGATACAACATGATTTATTCAACTGGTAAAAATATCAAGGTTTTTGCCTGTAATTCCAACCGTGCTTTGGCGGAATCCATCGCAAAAAGATTGGGATTGACACTGGGTGATGCGGAAGTGCAAAAGTTCAGTGATGGTGAAATTTCTGTGAAAATCAACGAAACCATTCGTGGTGCAGATGTTTTCATTATTCAGTCCACATCTTATCCTGTAAACGATAATCTGATGGAATTGTTGATTATGATTGATGCAATGAAACGTGCATCTGCGGGCAGAATTACTGCCGTAATACCATACTATGGTTATGCAAGACAAGACAGAAAAGCAAGAGCAAGAGACCCAATCAGTGCAAAACTGGTTGCAAACATCTTGACAAGTGCAGGTGCAAGCCGTGTATTGACTATGGATTTGCATTGTACACAAATCCAAGGGTTCTTCGATATTCCTGTGGATAATTTGATTGGCAGCCCTCTGTTGACTCATTTTTATGAAAAAAAATATGGTGACGATTTGAAAAATTTTGTTGCTGTTTCTCCCGACTTGGGCAGTGTCACAAGAACAAGAGCATTTGCGGAAAAATTGAACATTCCTTTGGCAATCATTGACAAACGCAGACCAAAAGCAAATGTCAGTGAAATCATGAACATCATTGGTGATGTAAAAGGCAAAAAAGTGATTTTGGTGGACGATATGATTGATACAGCCGGTACTATCACAAATGCAGCCAATGCACTCAAAGAAAGAGGTGCTGTTGAAGTGGACGCTTGCTGCACACACGCAGTATTGAGCGGCCCTGCAATCAAACGTATCGAAGACTCCGCAATTACAGAATTGTTGGTATTGGATACCATTGAATTACCAGAAGAAAAACAAATCAGCAAGATTACAACGGTTTCTGTGGACGAACTGTTTGCAAATGCAATCAAATTTATCCACGAAGGTGTATCTATTTCTCAATTATTTGAATAAGCAAAACAAAAAACTGTCTTTTTCAGGAAAGACAGTTTTTTATTATACAAAATGCAGAATGACATATATTTTGTCATGAAAAAAACAAATTTTTTTATCAAATTGGTTGTATCAAAAAAGATACACAAAAAAAATAAGGTTTTTATTGTAAAAACCATACGTTTTTTTGTGTGTAACAGAAAAAAGTTGGTAGCAAAATTAACAATTTTTAGGAAAGTATGTTGACAAAATAGGTGAAATAGATTATATTGTTAAAAGTAAAACAAACAGATGTGGCAATATGTTATATGAACACAGCTGTATTATCTTGTTTAGTATCCATTTTCTACTATAATCAATTATTTTAGGAGGAATTTGAAATGAAAATTGCATTTTTTGACACAAAATCTTACTGGGAAAGCTCTTTCGGTCCTATGGCAAAAGAATATGGTTATGAAATCACATTCTTCAAAGAAAGATTGACACCTGCAACTGCTCATTTGGCAAAAGGTCATGATGCAACTTGCTCTTTTGTAAATGACGAAGTTCCTGCAGAAGTTATCCGTGAATTGAAAGATTTGGGTATCAAAGTATTGTTGCTGCGTTGTGCAGGTTTCGATAGCGTAGATTTGGCTGTTGCAAAAGAATGTGGTATGCCTGTATTGAGAGTACCCGGTTATTCTCCTGAATCCGTAGCAGAACATGGTGTTGCTTTGCTGATGGCTGTAAACAGAAAAACACACTTGTCTTATGAAAGAACAACAAAATTCAATTTCGATATCGCTGGCTTAGATGGTATCGCATTGGTTGGCAGAACAGCCGGTATCATCGGTACGGGTAAAATCGGTCAATGCATGGTGAACATCTTGAAAGGTTTTGGTATGAACGTAATTGCATATGATGCATTCCCTAACCCGAACTTGGGATTGGAATATGTGGAATTGGACGAATTGTATGCACGTTCTGATGTTATTTCTATCCATTGCCCTCTGATGCCTGCAACAAGACATATGATTGATAAAGATGCTATCGCAAAAATGAAAGATGGCGTTATCTTCATCAACGTTGCTCGTGGTGGATTGGTTGACTCCGAAGCATTGGCAGACGCAGTAGAAGCCGGCAAATTCCGTGGTGTTGGTATGGACGTTTGCGAAAAAGAACATGAATACTTCTTCGAAGACAGAAGCGATGTTGCAGATAAAGATGCTACATTGATGAGACTGTTGAACAGCGACAAAGTTGTTATCTCCGGTCACCAAGCATTCTTGACAGAAGAAGCTTTGAACGCAATGGCACAAATTACTTTGGACAATGCAAAAGCATTCTTGGCTGGTGCAGAATTGGTAAACGAAGTAAAATAATCTCATACATACAAAATCAAAAAAGACTTTTTGCATTCGCAAAAAGTCTTTTTTATTTGCATGATACCACAAAAGTATGATATACTTTTGCAAAAGTATATCATACAAGCCAAAGCTCTAATTATAAAAAAATTAGGGCTTTATGTCATGTGTAAAAAGGAGTGGAAACCATGAGTTTGTTTGAACGATTTAGAAATCAAGAAAAAGGACAGGAAATATTTGTTGTGGTTGGTTTGGGCAATCCTGGGAAACAGTATGAACAGACAAAGCATAATATTGGTTTTTTGGTGGTTGACAAATTGGCAGAAACATATGAAATCCCTATGACAAAATTGCAACACAAAGCATTTGTGGGCAGTGGTATCATCAAGGGGAAAAAAGTGTTATTGGTCAAACCACAAACATTTATGAATTTAAGTGGTGAAAGTGTCAGAGAAATTGTGAATTTTTATAAAGTGCCGCAAGAGCGTTTTGTTGTAATTTATGATGATACTTCTTTGCCAATGGGACAAATCCGTTTGCGTGAAAAAGGAAGCCATGGCGGACATAATGGCATAAGAAATATCATACAGTTAATGGGGACAGATGTTTTTGGCAGAGTGAAAGTGGGCATTGGAGAAAAGCCAAGCGGTTGGGATTTGGCAGATTATGTATTGGCAAAATTTGAACAAGATGATTTGCCTTTGATGCAAGAGGGTATGGACAAAGCCGCACAAGCTGTGGAATGGATATTGTCCAGAGGGATGCAAGATGCCATGAACCGTATGAACCAACGCCAAAAACAGCCAAAACCAAAACAACAAGAACAGCCAAAAGAGGTGGAAGCATGAAAAGCCTGACAGAACCTCTGTTAGAATTAAAAAGCTATCAAACAGTATTACAAGAAATCAAAAACAATCACACACCTGTGTTTGCAACAGGTGTTATTGATGTGCAAAAAAATCATTTGTTGTATGGGTTGCAGTCGCACACCCAACGCCCTTTATTGATTTTGACATACAGCGAAATGCGGGCAAAAGAAATTTGGGAAGATATGCAGTTTTTTATCAAAGATTGTGTGTATTATCCTGCAAAAGATATTTTGTTTTATAGTGCAGATGTGCATAGCATGGAAATGAACCGACAGCGTTTTTTGATTTTGGAAAAACTGCTTGCAGGACAATGTGGGTGTGTGATAGCGTCCATGGAGGCGTTGTTGGATAGATACCCGAAAAAAGAGGTCTTTTCCGGTGCGATTATGCATTTGGAAGATGGGCAGAGTTATGATTTGAAAGCATTGACAGAGCAGTTGGTGTATTTGGGATATGAACGGGTGGAACTGGTGGAAAGTCATGGGCAGTTTGCACTGCGTGGAGGCATTTTGGATATTTACCCCTTAACCGCAGATGATGCCGTGCGTATTGAATTTTGGGGTGATGAAATAGACAGTATGCGTAGTATGGACGCACAGAGCCAACGTTCCATAGAAAAAATGAAAAGCGTCACCGTATTTCCCATGCGAGAATTGGTATATGACAAAGATTGTGCATCACAAGCGGCAGAACGTATCAAACAGGAGTATCAAACCGCATTGCAACAGATGGAACATTCGGACGTGGAAAACGGCGTAGACCGTCTGAAAGAGCATATTGGAGAGAATATAGAACGGTTGCAGACAGAATACACATTTCCGTCTGTGGGGAGTTTTATTTCTTATTTTTATGAGGATACGGTGAGTTTGTTGTCGTATTTGCCGGAAGATACCATATTGTGCTTTGATGAGCCACAGCGTTTGGCAGAACATATGGACACATTACGCCAAGAGTATGAGGAGAGTATGAAAGGGCGTATCGCACAAGGATTTTTGTTGCCTACACAAAGTCAGATTTTATTTGATTATGAGGATATTTTGATACAGGCAAAACCGTTTGCAACATTGCTTTTGGCAGGGCTGTCTACCAAAACACCGCATTTTGAACCCAAAGAACGTGTGGATTTTGTAGTCAAAACAACACCATCTTTTCAGAAAAGAGCAGATTTGTTTTGTGAGGAATTATCCGGTTTGAGAACACAAGGGTATCGCACCGTCATTTTGGCAGGTACAGGCACAAAAGCACAACGTATGGCAAAGGAATTGCAGGAAATGGACTTGCCTGCGGTATATGTGGAAGATTTGGAAAAGGAAATGCCGCAAAATGCCATTTGGGTAACAAAAGGAGCATTGACCAAAGGATTTCAATATGAGTTTATTCGGCTGGCTGTGTTCTCAGATAACGAAATATTCGGCAAAACAAAAGAACAAAAACGCAAAAAAAGAAAGAAAAACGGTGCAGCAATACAGAGTTTTTCCGATTTGCGTATCGGCGATTATGTGGTACATGATAACCATGGGATTGGTGTATTTCGTGGACTGGAAAAAATATCTGTGGAAGGTGTCCAAAAAGATTATATGAAAATATCCTATCGAGATGGCGGCAGTTTGTTTGTGCCTGTCAATCAGATGGATATGATTCAAAAATATATCGGTGCGGGTGGTGCTGCTCCAAAATTGAATAAATTGGGTGGCAAAGACTGGGCAAAAGCAAAGGCAAAAGCCAGAACTGCCGTGAAAATATTGGCAGAAGATTTGGTGGCATTATATGCAAAAAGAGCAGCGGCACAAGGCTTTGTATATGGAAAAGATACCGTTTGGCAAAGAGAATTTGAAGAGGCATTTCCCTATGAAGAAACAGATGACCAATTAAATGCCATTGAAGATGTCAAAAAAGATATGGAAAGTGCAAAGGTCATGGACCGTTTGGTTTGCGGAGATGTGGGATATGGGAAAACGGAAGTTGCCATTCGTGCCGCATTCAAAGCCGCACAAGAAGGCAAGCAGGTGGCTTATTTGGTACCAACCACCATATTGGCACAACAACACTACAACACATTTGTGCAGAGAATGGCAGAATATCCCATCAAGATAGAACTGCTTTCCCGTTTTCGTACACCCAAACAGCAAAAGGCAAGCTTGGCATCTTTGGAAAAGGGATTATCCGATATTGTCATTGGTACGCATCGTATCTTGTCAAAAGATGTAAAATTCAAAGATTTGGGGCTTGTGATTGTAGACGAAGAACAGCGTTTTGGTGTAGCACATAAAGAAAAACTGAAAGCATTGCGGGAAAATGTAGACGTGTTGACATTGACGGCAACCCCAATTCCCCGTACCTTGCATATGAGCCTTGCGGGTATTCGTGATATGAGCTTGTTGGAAGAACCCCCGCAGGAACGCCGTCCGGTGCAAACATATGTCATGGAAAACAATCCGGAATTTGTCAGAGAGGCAATACAAAGGGAATTGAGCCGAGATGGACAGGTATTTTATTTGTACAATCGTGTGGAGAGCATTGCAGAAGAAGCGTTTCGTATTCAAAAACTAGCACCTGATGCCAATGTTTCTTTTGCACATGGGCAAATGTCAGAACGGGAATTGGAAAATATCATGCAGGATTTCATTGCAGGGGAAATTGATGTTTTGGTTTGCACCACAATCATAGAAACCGGTATGGACATTTCCAATGTCAATACCATCATCATACAAGATGCCGACCGTATGGGGCTTTCACAGTTATATCAGTTGCGTGGGCGTGTGGGAAGAAGCAACCGCACCGCTTATGCGTATTTGATGTACAAAAGAGATAAAATGTTACAAGAAACCGCAGAAAAACGCTTGCAGACCATTCGGGAATTTACGGAATTTGGTTCTGGTTTCAAAGTGGCAATGCGGGACTTGGAAATCAGAGGGGCAGGCAATTTGCTGGGTGCAGAACAACATGGGCATATGGAAAATGTTGGGTATGATATGTATTGCCGTTTGTTGGAAGAAGAAGTCCAAAATCTCAAAGGGGAACCTGTGGCAGAAACATTTGAAACCAGCATTGATTTGCAGGTGAATGCATATTTACCGGATTATTATATCCACAATCAAGAGCAGCGTATGGATTTGTACAAAAAAATTGCTGCCATACAAACTATGGAAGAATATTATGACACGCAGGAAGAATTGGAAGACAGATACGGCACATTGCCAAAATGTGTGGAAAATTTGTTGGAATTGGTGTTGTTGAAAGCAGAGGCACATCAGTTGGGCATCTCTGCTATACAGCAAAAAGGTACAAACATCATTGTGGAATTTCGTGCAGATGCCCCCTTAGACCCGCAAAAAGTGACACAATGTATCACACAAAACAGGGGCAGATATTTATTTACCGCAGGGGTATCACCCTACATGACAGTCAAACTGAAAAAAGAAGAAACACAAAAAGGCATGGCATATATTAAAAGTTTGTTACAGCAGTTGAAAGCATAGTTTTTTCATGAAAAAATGTGTATAATAAAAGAGGACTGTGGAAAACCGTATCAAACAGAAAGTTGTGATAAGACATGAAAAAAAGATATCAAGCAATCTTTTGTTTGCTGTTTGCTTTGCTTTTTTCCGGCTGTGGAACAACATTTTCAGATGAAGTGATTGCCAAAATTGATGGGCGAGAAGTGATGAAATCAGAATATATGGTATATTTATATACCACAACACAAAATTTTGTGTCGGCAGCAGGGAATGATGTTTGGAATATAGATTTTGATGGTATGACAGGAGAAGAATTGGTACAAGAACGTGCATTTACAACCATTCAAAGCGTTGTGGCAGCAACCGAATATGCCAAAGAAAACGGTGTTGTATTGTCTGAAACACAAAAACAGGCAGCACAACAAGCAGCAGCAGATTTTTTGGCAAACACACCGCCGCAAGATTTGCAAAAAATGGGTATGAATGAAAAGAAGATGCAGGCATTGATGGAGGAGTCGTATTTGTATTCTGTGGTGTATGATACCTTAGCAGCAGAATGTGAAGTGTCTACACAAGATATGAAGAAATATCAAACAGAGCATACAGCAGATATCAAAACAGACTATACCGAAATCACATTAAACAGCATTATGGTAAATGATGCCCAAGCGGCGGAGGAAGTGGCACAAAAGGCAAAAGCCGGTGTGGATTTTCAAAAATTGTTTGCAGAGTATGATGTGGATACAGGGGCAAAACAAAATGGACAAACAGGAGAAATGACACTCTATCAAAATTACTTGAAACTGCGATTTGGCATTACAGACGATTTGCAAAAAGGACAAATCACAAATGGTATCAAAGTGGGAGAACAGTACTTTGTGTTGCAAATTACAGATATTGTACCACCGAATGATGCACAAATACAAACGATAGCGGAACAAATTTATCGCAACCAAGTACAATCGGAATATGTAGATGCCAGACTATCTGCCATGATTGAAACACAGGAAGTGGAAAAAATACCAGATGTTTGGGAAAACTTGGAGAGTTTTCATTTGAAAATGTAAAGAAAATCAATCAGAAAACAAAAAGAAATGATGTTCCATCATTTCTTTTTGTTTTTGTTTTTGTTGCTTGAAAAAGTGTGAAATATGACGTATCATAGAAGAAAAAAACAAAATGGGAGAGGGAAGTTTTATTATGGAAATTAAAAAAGTATGGGCGATGTATTTCAGCCCAACCGGCGGGACACAAAAGGCAGTACAAACCGTTGCGGAAGATGTTGCAAAGCAGTTGGATATACCATTTGAAATTTATGATTTTACATTGCCGCAAAAAAGAAAAGAAGCGGTTGCTTTTACAGAAACAGATTTGGTATTTTTGGGAACACCTGTGATTGCGGGGCGTGTGCCAAATGTATTGTTGCCATACTTGGATACCATTATGGGTAGTGGTGCTTATGGTGTGCCTATGGTATCTTTCGGGAACAGAAATTTTGATGACGCATTGATAGAATTGCGTGATATCATGGAAAAAGACGGTTTCCGTACCATAGCAGGCGGTGCGTTTGTCAGTGAACATTCTTTTTCTTACACCTTGTCCGCAGGCAGACCAGATGCACAAGATTATACTGTGATGCATACATTTGCAGATGAAATTGTCAAAAAATGCAACAGTGATTTTGTGTATGCAACCCCTGTTTTTGTAGAGGGAGAAACACCAATCCGTCCATATTTCAAACCGCAAGATAGATACGGCAAACATATTGATATCCGTAAAGTGAAACCAAAAACAAGCGATGCTTGTTGTGGGTGTGGCATTTGTGCGGCAGTCTGTCCTATGGGTTCTATTGATGCAACTACATTTGAATGTGTGCATATTTGCATCAAATGTAATGCTTGTGTGAAAAAATGCCCGTCACAAGCGAAATATTTTGATGACCCCGGATATATTTATCATAAAGAGGAATTGGAAGAACTGTACGAAGGTCGTTCTGAACCAAAATATTTTGTATAACAAAAAGGCATTTGCAACAAAAAGCAAATGCCTTTTTTCATCAATATGACACAAAGGAGAACAAAACATGGAAACTGTAAAATTATATTATCAAAATGCATATACCACAACATTTGATGCAAAGGTGCTGTCTTGCGAACAAAAGGGAAACGATTTTGTGGTGATACTCGACCAAACATATTTTTATCCTGAGGGGGGCGGACAGCCTGCCGATATGGGGACATTGGGTACGGCATATGTGAAAGATGTCAAAGACAAAGAGGGTATTGTATGGCATATTACAGATAAACCATTATCCATAGGAGAAGTGGTCACAGGTCATATTGATTGGCAACATCGCTTTGATTTGATGCAACAACATTCGGGAGAACATATTTTGTCAGGTATCATTTGTGCGAAGTATGATTGTAACAATGTTGGATTTCATATCGGCAAAGAGGCAGTCACCATTGATTTTGATGCAAAAATACCAAAAGAAGATTTGGGATTGTTGGAAGAAAAAGCAAATACAGCCATTTGGCAAAATGTAAAATCGGAAGCAACTTATCCCTCAGCCCAAGAATTGGAAAGTATCGCTTATCGCAGTAAAAAAGCATTGACAGGAAATGTGCGTATTTTGCGTATGGGTACATATGATTGTTGTGCCTGCTGTGGTACGCACGTGGAGCGGGCAGGCGAAATTGGTATGATTAAAATACTATCTGCACAAAATTATAAGGGTGGTACCAGATTGGAAATTGTTTGTGGTATGCGTGCTTTGGCAGAATATCAGAACAAAACCGAGAATGCGACCATATTGTCCGAATTGCTTTCTGTGCCTGTGACAGAGGTTGCAAAAGCAGCCACAGCATTGCAAAAAGAACGGGACGCTTTGAAGCAGGCACTTTCACAAATGAAACAAGAAAAAATGACGTATTTGGTAAACGGATTGCCAAGCAATGAAAAAGTATGTTATTTTGTTTCCGGTTTTGATGCAAAAGATGTCACACACTTTGCAGATAAAATACAGAATCACACAGGACAGACGGTTGCTGTTTGTGCAGACAGCAAAGAGGGATTTTTGTTTGTATGTATGAGCAAAAACGAGGATATGCGTGTATTGGCAACAACCATGCGGGAAACATTGGGCAGCAAAGGCGGCGGCAAACCGGAGGCAATACAGGGCAAAACACAAGCAAGTAAAGCAGAATTGCAGGCATTTTGGAAAGCACAGGGCTTTGTGGTTTATGAAAGCAAAACATAAGGAGGCGATGATTTTGGAACAAGCATTTTTTCAAAAAAACAGAGTCAAATTGGCACAGCGGTTGCAAGAAAACAGTGTTGCCGTGTTGTTTGCGGGGAAAGCTCCCCTAAAAAGAGGCGATGAATATTATCCATTTTCTCCCGACCGCAATTTTTATTATGTGACAGGTGTGGAACGAGAACATTGTATTTTTGTATTGGTAAAAGGAAAAACCGATGTGCAGGAAATGTTGTTTATTCCCAGAGATAATGGCGATATGGCAAAATGGGTGGGAGCCAACATGACAGAGGCAGAAGCCAAAGAAAAAAGCGGTATTGCGGATATTCGTCCCATAGATGCTTTTTTCGATGATGTGGCACAAATATTGTTTCGACAAAATATCACCACAGTATGTTTGGATTTGGAACACAGAGAATGGGACGATGCACCTTCTCCTGCACTGCAATTTGCACAAAAAATCAGAACAAGATACCCAGCCATGCAAATACAAGACCTCTATCTGATATTTGGGGATTTGCGTTTGTATAAAGAAAAAGAAGAATTGGCATTGATGCGAAAAGCTATGGACATCACACGCATGGGCGTAGAAGCGATGATGGCAAACGCAGGTGCAGACAAAAAAGAATATGAAATGGAAGCCTATTTTGATTTTACACTTCTGCAAAACGGTGTCAGAGAAAAAGCATTCCAAACCATTGCCGCAGCCGGAAAAAGAGCAACCATTTTGCATTATACCAAAAATGATGGTGTGGCAAAAGATGGGGATTTGCTCCTTGTGGACTGTGGAGCACAAGTGGGCTGGTACAATGGCGATATTTCCCGTACATTCCCTGTCAATGGCAAATTTACAGAAAGACAAAAATTGGTTTATGAAATTGTATTGTCCGGACAACAAAAAGTCATTGATGCCATCAAACCGGGAGTGCCATTTGCAAATCTCAATCAAATATTAAAAGAACATTATTTACAGGAATTGCAAAAAATCGGTTTGGTACAAACTATGGAAGATGTCGAACGGTATTATTATCATGGTGTGAGCCATTATTTGGGTGCGGAAACACATGATATTGGACGATATGTCGCACGCAATTTAGAGCCGAATATGGTATTGACCGTAGAACCGGGATTGTATATTCCCAAATGGGAAATCGGTATTCGGATTGAAGATGACGTTTTGGTGACAGAAAACGGTTGTGAAGTCCTAACAAAAGATATGATAAAAACAGTGGAAGAAATTGAAGCCTTTATGGCGAAAGGAACATAATATGCCCATCAAAGAAACGGATTTGTTTTTGCCTGTGTGTCAATTTTTTGAAAAAGAGGGATACATTGTGCAGGCAGAAGTCAAACATTGTGATATTGTCGCCATCAAGGGACAGGAAACCGTGATTGTGGAACTGAAAAGCAGGTTTGAGTTGAAATTGGTGTATCAGGCGATGGAGCGACAACGGCTTTCGGATTTGGTTTTTGTTGCCATTCCAAGACCGCAAAAAGGACAACGACAAAAAAGTTGGAAACAAATGATACAGCTTTTGGAACGGTTGGATATTGGGCTTTTGACGGTGGCTTTGGACAGTCCGCTCAAAAATGTGGAACTGTTGCTTGCACCAAATCAAAATAAAATCCGCAAAAATACAAAAAAACAAAAAGGATTGCAAAAAGAATTTTCCGAAAGAAATATTTCTGTCAATATCGGTGGCACAACAAAACGAAAAATCATCACCGCATATCGGGAAAAAGCGTTGGAGTTGTGTTGTATATTGGAACAGCATGAATTTGTTTCGTATCAAACATTGCGTTTATGGGGTATATCGGAAAAAAATTTGCTGATTTTACGCAACAATTATTATGATTGGTTTGTGCGAAAACAAAAAGGTGTGTATGCACTTTCCGAAAAAGGAAAACAGGCGTTGCAAGAAGTGGCATTTGCACAGGTGGTTGCATATTATCGGAAGAAGTGGCAAGAAGGGGGTAAAGAAGTATGAGCATATTCAATATTGTGTTGAATATTTTATGGTTGTTGTTTGGCGGATTGCTCTCTGCATTGGCTTGGCTGTTGGCAGGGGTGTTGTGTTGTATTACGGTGATTGGTATTCCGATTGGGTTGCAATGCTTTAAATTTGCAAAATTGGTTTTGACACCTTTTGGAAAAAAAGTGTATTTTGGGAATATGTCCTCCGGCTCTGTTGTACTCAATGCAATTTGGATATTATTATGCGGTTGGTGGTTGGGCGTTGGATTTCTTGGTATGGGTGTGAGCAGTTGTTTGACCATTATCGGTATTCCGTTTGGATTGCAACATTTCAAATTTGCGGCTTTGGCATTGATGCCATTTGGTGCGGAAATCAGAGATGCTGATTGAAATAAAAAAGGAGTATGCAAGCATACTCCTTTTTTGTTTTATTTGCATGATACGCTACCGTCAGCAGCTTTTGTCAATGTATAGGTCAATGTTTGGTTGTATCCGTTTGGTGCATTGCATACCACACGTAATGTATGTGTGCCAACAGACAAAGATGCAGTATCTACCTGACAATGATAGGGTGCAGTTTTTTGTGTTGTGAGCCATTTTCCGTCCAAAGAGTATGTGACACTTGCATTTTGTCCAATGACATCACAATATGCACGCAATGTGAGATTCCCTTTTTGTGCAGATGCAGATTGCAAAGGCACAAATGTAGGGGCAGACTGCCCAATTTGTGAAACCAATGTAGGATTTGCTTTTAAGGCACTTTGATATGCATTTGCAACCGTTTGGTTACTGGTTAAGCCATACTGATATCCTTGCATATCTTTATCAAAATAGATGATGGCTTTCACTTGCGGATAAACCATATTCAAAGAGGTATACAGTTCCCGTACACGACTTGCGGCAAAACCGGATAAATCTGCATTGCCCTTTAAGGTATGTCCACTACCACCTTCTGTGACAATGATGGGTTTTTTGTATTTTTGTGCCAATGTTGCGGTATGTGCCATATTCTTGACAGGGTCAGCGTAATTTCCAATCCCGAAATACATTTCATTATTGTCTTTTCCGGTTTGTGGTTGATTTGCAAACTGATAGCGGTTCATATATAAAGAAGTGCCAATCCAGTCTACCAAAGCGGGATTTGGAAAATATTGTTCTGCATTACCGCCAAAAGAGGAGGTATAATTCGGAGAAAATACCAATGCAACATTTGGAGCAGTTTTTCTTGCCATGTTTGCAATACGGGTGTATGCGGTTTTATAAGCTTCTGGCGTGGTGGGTTTTGTCCAAACGTCCATTTCTGCACCGATACGCAACAGTACCGGACTTTTTAATGTGGATAAATATTGTAATGTTTCTTGTATATTGGCATCATGTGTGCCTGCGTTGATTTCAGAAACGGTTTGTCCTTCATTTGGGAAGTTCAAAGCGATATGAATGGCATGGTTGCTATCATCATAAATGCCGATTTTTGGTGCATAGCTTCCGGCAACTTCTTTCCCCAATTCTACATAAAAAGAAACAATCGCTTCATTTTTGATGGTTTGTTCTTGTGGCTCTGTGTATACACGACCATACCAAGTGCCGCTTTTTGGTTCATATTTTGCATTGTAAAAAGGTGCTGTTTTGTTGTTTGCCAATACATAGACACTGGCTTTGGGGTCGATTTTGGCTTGGCGTTCGTTTGCCATTGTGACAGCATCATGAAACCCTAAATATGCACCATTATCAGCTACGGCTTTCAATGCAGTTTTTGCTTTGGCATAATCGCCTTTTGCCTCATAGATAGGATAGTTTGCATAGTTCACATTGTAACGTATAGAGGCAACATCTTTGTCAATGGGTAGATTTTTGTAATAGTTTAGCAAAGCCTCTCCTGTTGTCAGCATTTTACTTTGATTGCCTGCCGCTTTTGCCTGCTGAAATGCAGACAGATATGGCCAATATCCTGCCGGATGTGCCGCAAACACAGTGGTGCTTACAAGAAGGCTGATAGAAAGTCCCAAAGCCCCGATGATTTTCCATTGTTTTTTCATGATTGTAAATTCCCCTTCCTTTTATAAGATTTTATAAGATATGATATTTTTGCAAAAACAACCTGTAATTTGTTGTTTTATTGCCAAAGCATTTGTATTTCACACAGAATGTTGTTTTCTGCATCAGTCATGAATGTCAGTGTCTGTGTATCCCCATTTTGTTGTACATATGTTTTGGTTTGTATGGTATCATGACGACTGCATTCTTTGCGGTATACCACACGAATATCATAAGGTGTCATGGTTTGGTAAATCTGTTCCGGTATATCTTCCATTGCCCATGCCAAGTATGTGACGTTGTTTGTATGTCCGTTGGTGTCTGTGTCACTGCGGGTGACGACAAATTGATGTTCGCCAGCCAGTGTACCAACAGGCTTTTTCGGCATTTTATATGTTTCGTTTGCAATGACAGGCGGTTTTGTGCTTGCATATTTTGCAATCATATCATCAGGTACAGATGTGATGGTGCGTTTGGCAAAGTCCATCAATACCCAACAAGACATGGCTTTGGCAATCGCATTGCCTGCTGTATCTGTCATCAGATAACTGCGTTCTGCCTGTATTTTTCGGCATTTGTTTGTCCAAGTGTGTATTTGTATGGTGTCGCCATGGATAGGTTGTTGCAACAGTACAATATGCCAATGAATGACTGCCCAGCCTTGTTTTCTTTGTGCCATATAGGGCAATGTATAGCCCAGTGCCGCCGCATGATTGATGGCACTGTCTTGCAAAATTTCCAGTAATGCGGTTGTGGAAAGCATACCATTGCCGTCGGTCTGATGATATTGTACGGAAATGGTTTCTGTGTATGATTGCATATCTATCCTCCTGTATCAAAGCATGGGTGAAACCAGTCTTGCGATTGCCTCTTTGACTTTGAACCACCATTTGCGATGTTTATACCATTCTTGCGTGATTTCTACGGAGTTTTTCAAATCTGCGAGGAAATCCTGCTCTAATTGTTGTGTGAATGCGGTATCATATAAAAACGCATTGACTTCAAAGTTCAAGTCAAAACTGCGAATATCCATATTGGCAGTACCCACAGAGGACACTTTGCCGTCGATACAAACGCTTTTTGCATGAATAAATCCTTTTTCGTATTGATAACAACGTACACCTGCCTCCAATAATTGCCCCAGATAGGACATACTTGCCCAGTAAACAAACAGGTGGTCGGGATTGCCGGGAATGAGTATACGCACATCTAATCCGGACAATGCCGCCACACGCAAAGCTTCAAAAATACTGTCGTCCGGTACAAAATAAGGTGTGGTTAAATATACGGTATGCTCTGCCTCCGTAATCATTTTGAAATATCCGTTACGGATATTGTGCCATTTGGTATCCGGCCCGCTGGAAACAATCTGCATTTTGATGCCATCTTCGTTTTGTTCCCGCAAAGGGAAATACCGTCTGTCAAGCTGTACAGAACCATATTTTGTGGTGAAGTTCCAGTCTTTGATAAAACGAATCTGCATTTGGTCTATGGCATCGCCTTCCACACGTAAATGGGTATCACGCCAAGGCCCATATCGTGGGACAATGCCCAAATATTCATCGCCTACATTGAACCCGCCAATATAACCGATTTTCCCGTCTATGATACAAAGTTTTCTGTGGTTGCGATAATTGATACGCACAATCAAACGGGGCAAAAAAGCAGCGGTATATCCACCGGCAGCGTGCAGTTTGTCAAAAAAATTTTTTGGCAATCCGGAATTGCCCATACCATCATACAACAAACGGACTTCCACACCTTGTGCGGCTTTTTTGGTAAGCTCGTCCACCAGACGCTGTCCCAATTTGTCTCCACGCCAAATATAATATTCCAAATGGATAAATTCTTTGGCGTTGCGGATATCGTCAATCAATGCTTCAAACTTATCATTGCCGTTAATGAAACGGGTGACTTTGTTATTCAATGTCAGCCAATTACCGGAATTGATATGTAAATAAGCAAGGTCGGATAAATAATCCAAATCGTGTAAAGAGCCACCATGTTCAATGATGGATTTTTGTTCCTGTACATGACCAACACTACGCTCATCATGCAACAAATAGCTATAATACACATCTCGGTCATAGACTGCTTTTTCTTGAAACATTTTCTCTCGCTTGCTGTTTCTGCCAAATATCATATAAATCAAAAAGCCAAAGAAGGGAATGAACAACAACACCAAAAGCCATGCCCAACTGCTGGCAGGATTTCGGCGTTCAAAAAATACCACAAAGCCTGCCAGTATGACATTGATGACCAGAACAAATGCAAGAAAATATACGATTGCTACGCCGATATGCATAGATACCCCTCCAATTGATTTGTAAAAGCTGCATTTCTTTTAGTATACGCAAAAAATCTGTTTGTCGCAAGTAAAAGAAGTTTGCAAAAAAATAAAAAAAATTTGTTTTTAGACTTCCATTCTTTCACAATCTCTGTTAGAATGAAATGACGTGAAATTATAAAAAAAGAGTATGTTCTTTTTTATTGCAAGGAGGAAACATTCGTGAATGTAAATGCATCTGATATTTTAATCATTGTATTGGTGCTTGTGGCAGCAGTATTGGCTGGTTTGTATTATTTTAACCGCAAAAGTATGCGTCGTATGATACAGGCACAGGAATTTATCGAACAAAATCGTATGACAGCACAAATTTTTGTCATTGACAAAAAACAGGAAAAGCCATCTCCTACCAATCTGCCCAAAGCAGTGTATGAGCAAATGCCCAAAATGGCAAAAGCAAGGAAAGCAAATTTGGTCAAAGCAAAAGTAGGCCCACAGATTGTAACATTGATGTGCGACAAACCGGTATATGAAGTGTTGCCTGTCAAAAAAACAGTCAAAGTGGATATTGCGGGTATGTATATTGTGAGCATGACCGGTTTGAATTTGGCAGATAAGAAAAAGAAAACTTTTACAGAAAAAATTACTGCAAAATTAAACAGCACCATGTCTGCTCAGACAGAAGAACCCAAAAAGAAAAAATAAGCGGCATACAAAAAAGACAAATCCAAGGGATTTGTCTTTTTTTATATACTTGTTTTTTCTGCACCTTTGTAAAAGCAAATAGCACCAATCGCCCCCATTGCCGCAGTCACCCAAATGGCTGTGGTAATACCGCATACTTGTGCAACGTTTCCACACAAAAAACTGCCAATGATATTGCCTATGGTAATGGCAATAGTAATCAAAGCTTGCCCTTTGACTTTGTTTGCATCGTCTAATACCATATTGGCATAATAGACAGAGGCAGGGGTAAATAAGGCAAAGGAACATAATTGTGTGAGCAACGCCATATATAACAGCAATAAATTGCTTGCCAATGCCACAAATACAGCTTTTAAGACGAAAAACACAGATGTGATTTTCAATATCGTGCCATAATCCCGCCCTTTTGTCATACGGGCAAACAACAGCATGACAATAAATTCCAAAACGGCAGTATAAGACATCAGCTGTCCAAGTTCTGCGTTGCCCTT
Organism: Anaerotignum sp.; assembly: GCA_020024455.1. Lineage (GTDB taxonomy): Bacteria > Bacillota > Clostridia > Lachnospirales > Anaerotignaceae > Anaerotignum. The sequence continues at coordinate 46,836 of JAHHTU010000014.1, forward strand.
TCCGATACGTTCCAATATTTGTATCATATACATATTGATACCGCTATGCGAAATGAATACCAGTACAATCCCTAAACAGAGTATCCCAAAGCGGGGATATGTTTGGAGTATCCGCCATGTGCCTTGTGTTTGTACCAGACTTGCATGGTGTTTTTGTGATTTTGGGAATGTTTGCAAAAGCAAAAACATCAAAACATACAAGATACTCCCAATCACAGGCAGACAGGTTACACCAAACAAAACGGTCAATGTGCCAAGGAAGAAAGAAAGTACTGCATAAGACATAGAGCCAATGCCCCTTGCAACACCGAAATCCAAGGCATATCCTTGGTTGAGCAGTTGCATACCAAATGCACTCAACAAGGGTTGATATGTCAAATGGAGCAACAAAAGAACCAGATAAGCAATCCCTGACAACACCATGACATCATGAAAGAAAAACAAAATTGCCATCGGTATGATGGTCAGAATACACAGACAAGACATCAATCCACGCAATGACAGCCATTCCCCTTTGTCTGCGATGGCAGCAGCGAATGGCTGAAAGCAGGCAGAAAGTATGCAGGATATGGCAACCAGCGTGCCAATTTGTGCATTGGAAAAGTCACATTCCAGTAAAAAAACGGTGGCAAAGCTATATATAGCACCGTAACTTGCCCAATACAATCCCTGCAAAACAGAATAACAAGGAGAAATCCATTTTTTATGCATACAAACCTCTTTATTTGCTATTAGTGTGTGATGATTTCTACACCATCTTCTGTGATGGCAACGGTATATTCCCATTGTGCAGACAAAGAGCCGTCTTCTGTATAAATCGTCCAACCGTTCTCTTCATCTTGGTAGAAATCTTCTTCTCCTGCGTTGACCATCGGTTCTATGGTAAATACCATACCGGGTACCAATACCATGCCTGTTCCCTCTTTTGCAATGTGGCAAACATAGGGGTCTTCATGGAAGTCATTGCCAACACCATGTCCGCCGATATCATGCAGTACAGTATAGCCATGTGCATAAACGTGTTTGCTGATGACTGCTCCAATATCTCCCAAGTGTCCCCAAGGTTTGATGGCAGACAATGCCATGTCCACAGACTCTTTTGTGACATCTACCAGTTTTTTTGCTTCTGCACTGACATCGCCAATGCAGAACATACGAGAAGCATCGGCATAATAGCCGTCCAATATAGTGGTAACATCTACATTGATGATGTCACCATTTTGCAATACTTCCTGTGCAGATGGAATACCATGACAAATTACATCATTGACAGATGTGCATACACTTTTTGGAAATCCACAATAGCCCAAAGGTGCAGGCGTACCACCATGTGCGATGGTGTAATCGTGTACCAGTTTGTTGATGTCATCGGTGGACATACCTGCATGGATATTTTGAGCAACCATATCCAATATTTCTGTATTCAATTTGCCTGCTTTGCGAATGCCCTCTAATTGTGCAGGGGTTTTGATGAGTTTGTGAGAAGGTATTTTTTCGCCTTTTGCTTTGAGTGCTGCCAATTTTTCATCAAAAGAAGAATGGCAGACTTTATATTTTTTGCCGCTGCCACACCAGCATTGGTCGTTTCGGCCCAATTTTAACATTGTTCTTAATTCCTTTCTTTTGTAATTTCTGTATGTACCTAGATAGTAGCATAAAAGCAAATGGCATACAATAGCATTTGAAATAAAATATTGACAGAAAAGGATTGCAAAATCCATAGAAAAATGGTAGGATAATATCAAAATTTTTGAAAGGGTGTTTTGAATATGGCAAAGATTTTTGAAAGTGTAACGCAATTGATTGGCAATACACCATTGATTGCATTAAAAAAAATGGAGCAAGCATATGATTTGAAAGCAAATTTGTTTGCAAAAGTAGAATTTTTTAATCCGGGCGGCAGTGTCAAAGACAGGGCGGCAAAAAAAATGTTGGAAGATGCAGAGCAAAAAGGCTTGCTCAAAGCAGGGGCAACCATCATTGAACCAACCAGTGGCAATACAGGTATCGGCTTGGCATTGATGGCAGCAGTCAAAGGCTATCGTATGGTGATTGTAATGCCGGATAGTATGAGCAGGGAAAGACGTATGGCAATGGCTGCATACGGTGCAGAATTGGTGTTGACAGAAGGAGCAAAAGGCATGGCAGGTGCTGTGGAAAAGGCAGAACAGCTGGCAAAAGAAATTCCCAATTCCTTTTTACCCAAACAGTTTGAAAATATGGCAAATGCAATGGCACATTATGAAACAACCGCACCTGAAATCTGGGAAGCAACCGATGGCAATGTAGATGTTTTTGTGGCAGGCATTGGCACAGGCGGCACCATCAGCGGTGTGGGGAAATATTTGAAAGAAAAAGATGAAACCATACAGGTTGTTGGTGTAGAACCTGCCTCCTCTCCGCTTTTGACAGAAGGGAAATTTGCAAGCCATAAAATACAAGGCATTGGGGCAAACTTTGTGCCAGCTGTGCTGCAAAGACAATATTGCGATACCATCAAACCCATTACAGATGAACAGGCATTTGATATGGCAAGACAGATTGTAAAAACAGAGGGGATTTTGGTTGGTATTTCATCAGGGGCAGCTTTGGCGGCGGCTGTGGATTTGGCAAAACAACCAACATATGCAGGGAAAAATATTGTTGTGCTTTTACCCGATACGGGAGAACGCTATTTTTCCACAACATTATTTGAAGTATAAAAAAAGAGGTCTTAGACCTCTTTTTTTTGTGTATGACGGTTTTTGAAATACGCCTGCAACAATACAGCAATCATAGGCCCAAGAATTAAGCCCCAAAACCCAATACATTTGTAACCAAAATACATGGAAAACAATGTCAAAAGTGGGTGTAGACCAATTTGTGTACCCAATATTTTGGGTTGCATGACTTGTCGCATAATTTGTACGGCGGCATAAATAATCAAATATCCAAGTGCCAATTTTGGATTGTCCATCAAAAAATGAATGATGGCTCCCGGCCATAATATGAAACCACTCCCGAAAAACGGCAATGCATCAATCACAGCGATGACAATGCTCAATAATAGTGTAAATGGGGAACGGAACAACAACAGTCCAATGAATGTAATCAAAAAAGTATATCCCATTAAAATCAACTGTGTTTTGATGTAGCCCCATATAGAGTTTTTGAGTTCTTGTTTGGTATGTGCGATAGAATTTCCAAATATATTCTGTATATGTTTTTTATATAATGCATGGATTTGTTTGGCGTCTTTGGTGAAAAAATAAGAAGAAAGCAACGCAATCAATAAACCAAACAAAAAATTCGGTACAGAGTTCAAAGAAGAAGAACCTGTAAATTTGACCAATGAAAACAGCAAAGAGGAAATATTTTCTCTTGCTTGTATGGCTGCATTATGTATAAAATCAGGAAATATGGCAAATAGTTCGTCCATTTTGAGCAAAAAGCTGTCTACGGCATTTTTTAATATCTCCATATAATAAGGTAATAAACGGATAAAAGATTCTGCCTGTGCCAAAATACGGTTACCAATCAATGCCGCAAATAACGAAAATATGCCCAATAATGATACCAAACAGAGCAGTGCCGAAATCCATCGTGGAATATGATGGCGTTCCAAACGTGTAGCTACAGGACAGAAACAAAGACTCAAAAGCCACCCAATCAGAAACGGCAGTAAAATGGAAAACAGATAACGAAAAAATAAAAAGGATAATAATATCGCAACACTCAATATAAAGAAATCTTGTATGGCTGCTTTATGTTTATCATAAAATTCTTGCATGGTATCATCACCTCGTTTTTCCATTATTATACTCGCTTTTTTCCAAAAAAGATATGTAAAATCCAAAAATAAAAAAGATACAATCTATCAAAGATTGTATCTTTTTTGTGATTATTGTTGTTTGTTTTTCCCATTCATAAAAAAGTAATGGTTTTGCTTCAGATAATCTCTGGCAATGTCCAATGCTTCGCCAAATCTTTGGAAGTGTACGAGTTCTCGTTCTCTCAAAAAGCGTAAAGGTGCCAAAACAGCAGGGTCGTCTGTCAAATCAATCAAATATTCGTAGGAACTGCGTGCTTTTTGTTCTGCTGCCAAGTCTTCATACAAATCGGTAATCGGGTCGCCTTTGGATTGCAGGGCAGCGGCACTAAACGGAATACCGGCAGCAGAAGCAGGATATACGCCCAGTCCATGATTGACATAATAAGCATCTAAACCGCCATCTATGATTTGTTGTTTGGTCAATCCTCTGGTGAGTTGGTGGAAGATTGCCCCCATCATTTCTTGGTGTGCCAGTTCTTCTGTGGCAATATCATTGAGTGTGGCTTTGGCTTCGGGTGTTACCATGTTAAATCTTTGGCTGAGATAACGCATAGCGGCACCCCATTCACCATCACTGCCGCCATATTGTTCCAACATGATTTTTGCCAAGCGTGCATCTGGTTTTGTAATTTTTACCGGAAATTCTAATTTTTTTTCAAATATAAACATTTATTTACACTCCTTTCCTGCCAAAGATGGATTTGCAACTGCTTCCCAAGGCCAAGGGTTGTTTTTCCATTGCCATTGGTTGGTATCTGCGGCATAACTACGGAAAGAACAAAGTGGGCCATAAGCAGTTTCATATTTCATGCGGAGTGTTTCAGCAGCTTCTATAATTTGGTTATAGGCAGCGATTGCCTCTGTATCACGAGGGTGTGTGTTCAGATATAATCCCAAATCCACAGCAATAAAATCCAACTCCATCAGTTTTTGCAACATCATTTCTTGTTCCATGCAGAATCCTCCTTTGCATATTGTTTTAGGTGCATACCTTGTGTATATGGCATGACCAAAGAAGGGAAGGCAGTGCCACATACCAAGCTTTGTTCGGGTGCAAACAATGCTTCATAATTTTGGTATGGCACATAAGCCTGTGACAAACCAACACGTTCTAATACACAATCATTACAATTTGCAGCAGGTGCATATCCTTGGGGCAGGGAGAATTCTTCCACTACATCTACATCAGATAGAAAGTCAATCATTTCTTTCATGACAGTTCCTCCTTTTTGATTATAGTGTTAGGATATGAAATCAAATGAAATGTGTGCAAAAAAAAGAGCTTTCCTTTTGGAAAGCTCTTTATAAAAGCAAAATTAGTTTTGTTTTGCTTGTTTTTCTTTTTTCAAGTTATCAAAGAAGATATTTGTTTCTTTGATAACGATTGGACTAAGCAGTAACAGACCAACCAAGTTGGGGAATGCCATCAAAGCATTTGTGATATCTGCCATAATCCAAATTGCGTCCAGTGTCAAGTAGGGAGCAACTGCAACACAAACGATGTACAATACACGATAAATGAAGATTGCTTTTGTGTTACCGGTCAAGTATACCAAACATCTTTCACCATAGTAGCTCCAACCGATGATGGTTGTGAAAGAGAAGAATACCAAACCAATAGATACAATGTACAAACCAATATTTCCGGGTAATGCTTGTTGGAATGCTGTGTTAGACAACAAACCGCCGTCCAAAGTGCTTGTTTCCAGCAAACCGGAGGAAATGATAACCAATGCTGTCATACTACAAATGATGATTGTTGTCAGGAATACACCAATCATGGATACCAAACCTTGGCGTACAGGGGAATTTGTTTGTGCTGCTGCTGCAACAATAGGTGCACTACCCAAACCGGCTTCGTTGGTGTAGATACCTCTGGCAACACCGGTTCTCATAGCTGTCATAACGGAGATGACAATGGTACCTGCAACACCGCCACCCATTGCATGAGGTGTAAATGCAGATTGGAAGATTTGTGCAAATGCAGCGGGTACTTGGTCAGCCTGCAAAATCAAAGCAACGATACAACCTAAGATGTATGCGATTGCCATAACAGGTACAACCAATTCAGCCACTTTGGAGATAGAACCAATACCACCGAAGATAACAGCTGCTGCAAGTACAGTGATAATGACACCCAAAATAACAACAGGTACACTAAATGCATTGTTTATAGATTCTACAATGGCATTTACCTGAGGGAATGTACCACAGCCCAACAATGCAGTGAAGATACCGAAGAATGCAAACAGACAAGCCAACCATTTGAATTTTTTGCCAAGACCCAGTTCGATGTAGTACATAGGGCCACCGGCAACCTGACCATTTTGGTCTTTTGTTCTATATTTTACAGCAAGTACACATTCTGCGTATTTTGTAGCCATACCTAAAAATGCAGAAACCCACATCCAGAACAGAGAGCCTGGACCACCGGCACGCAATGCAGTTGCAACACCAACGATACTACCGGTACCAATGGTTGCAGCCAATGCGGTACACAAAGAACCCAATGTGGATACGTCACCTTGCCCCTCTTCTTTTTCAAACAAATATTTGAAAGACTTGTCCAAATGGAAGATTTGAACCCCTTTCAAACGTATGGTGTAATACAAACCAGTGAATAAAAGCAAAAGAATTGTAACAGGGCCCCATACAAAGCCTTGTATACGGGTTAAAACACTAATAAATGCATCCATTATATACTTCTTCCTTTCTCATTCTTGTTTTGTTTTCTTTTCTTTTTTCTTATGTAAGATTGTTAAGAAAATAATAAAAATAATGTCCATACATAAAAACTTATCGTATATACTCCTCCCTTAAATTTATGGTTTGATGCTTTGATG
>JAHHTU010000015.1 GCA_020024455.1 Anaerotignum sp.
GACAATATGCACAATATCTTATTTTTTATAATGATTTGCACTCCACTTTACAATATAAAAAACACCCATATTTTTCCTTTTTCTTCCTTTTTTCCATATAATATTGTGCAAAAAATAGCAATCTTTGCAGAAAAAATGCTTTCTTATTACTTTTGTATGATAAATTATGATAAATAAAGAAGTTTTTTCATTTTTATAAGTATAAAAAAAAGAGAGATATTCTTTTTATGATATAGAATACATCTCTTTTCTTCCTATTCTTATTGTGGTTGTTCCGGTTTCTTTTTGAATCTTTTGAATAAACTAGCAAAAAAGCCTTTTTCCTCTTTTTCTGACGCACTACCGTCTGACATATATTCAATATATCTGCCTGTACCAATTGCCACACAGCTGACAGCATCTTCCACCACAGTTGCATGAATACCGGTTCTTTGCTCAATCAACTTATCCAATCCATATAACAAACTACCGCCACCTGTCATTACAATGCCTCTTTCATAAATATCCGCAGCCAATTCGGGAGGTGTTTTTTCCAACACACCATGTACCGCTTCTGCGATTGCATCTACGGACTCCTGTAATGCCTCCAACATTTCTTCGCTTGTCACTGTAATATTTTTGGGCAAACCGGTAATCAAATTTCTGCCTCTGACGTCCAATGTCACAGGTTCTGTACGTGCAAATGCTGTCCCAATCTGCATTTTCAATTCTTCTGCGGTTCTTTCCCCAATCAATACATTGTGTTTTTTCCTCATATATCGAATGATGGCATCATCAAAATTATCCCCTGCAATTTTCAAAGAATAGCTTACAACAGTACCACCCAAAGATATAACTGCAATATCGGTTGTGCCACCACCAATATCTACCACCATACTTCCACACGCTCTGGAAATATCAATCCCTGCACCAATGGCTGCCGCAATCGGTTCTTCGATGATATGTACCCTTCTTGCACCGGCTTCTCTGGTTGCATCTTCCACAGCACGTTTTTCCACTTCTGTCACACTGCTTGGTACACACACTGCAATGGTTGGTTTTACAAAAGAGCGTTTTCCCATCGCTTTTTCAATAAAATATTGTAACATTTTTTCTGTCACATCATAATTGGAAATAACGCCTTCTCTTAATGGACGAATTGCCACAATATTGCCCGGTGTTCTTCCCAACATTCTTCTTGCTTCTTCCCCAACTGCCAATATGGAATTATTGTCCTTGTCAATGGCAACCACAGAAGGCTCTTGTATGACAATGCCCTGTCCTTTAATATAAACCAAAACGGTTGCTGTTCCCAAGTCAATTCCGATATTTTCACCAAAACTCATAAAGTCTAACATATCGTATCTCCTTTGTTTTTTCGTTCTCTTTTTTCCAGTATATCGAAAACCACAGCACTTGAAAAGCCATTTTTGTAAAAATTCTTGTTTTTCCTGTCTTTTACATCATTTTTTGTTGTAATGTTTCGATTGCTGTTTGCAACTGTGTATCTTCCTTTGCTTCTATATGCAGATTGCCTTTTGTTTCTTTTGGCAATGCTACATATATATCCGGCTCAATGCCAACCCCATGAATAGACCTGCCTTTTGGCGTATAATATTTTTGAATGGTTACATTCAATCCAGAACCGTCAGGCAAAGTAAACAGTCTTTGTACCAATCCTTTCCCAAATGTCGTTGTTCCAATCAATTCGCCTCTTTGGGTATCTTGTATCGCACCTGCCAAAATTTCCGATGCACTTGCACTGTGTTCATTCACCAGCACCACCAACGGAATGTCAGTATAATTGGCATCGCAAATGGTATCTTCCCGATGTCCCTCTTTATCCATCGTATACACCATTGTACCTTCCGGCAACAATTCATCACCGATTTGATGTGCAGCCCGAACCAATCCACCGGTATTTTCTCTCAAATCCAAAATCAATCCTGCCATATGCTGTTTTTGCAATGCTTGTAAAGCATCTTGAAATTGTGCGTATGTATTTTCTCTGAAATTCGATATGGAAATATATCCTATATCATCTTCCATCATTTCATATTGTACGCTATGCACCTGAATATCTTCTCTTGTCACTTTGATTGTTTTGGTATCGGCTGTGCTTGGTCTATAAATCTCCAATGTAACTTCTGTCCCCGCCTTGCCTTTGACCTTGTCGGAAACTTCTGATGCCTTCATACCTTTGATATTTTCGCCATCTACTGCTACAATTTTATCTTCTGCTTGTATTCCTGCCAAATCTGCCGGACTGTCCTTTGTCACATCTTTGACCACAATATAGCCATCATTTTCTGCATAAATGCTCACACCAATCCCAACAAAATGCCCGCTGTTTGTTTCCATCTGCTGTTTCAAGCTGTCTTCCGGCAAATAATATGTGTATGGGTCACCAATGCCCGCAACCAAACCTGCATACATCATCTCTTTTGTCACATCAGCATCATATGCTTCCACATAATAATCTTCCAAATACGTTTCCAACAGTTGCAATTTTGCATATTCACCGAAAAACGGCGGTAATTGGTGCATTTGTATCATCATATGTTTTCCACCATACAATACAGCAACCAATGCACAAGCTGCACCAAAGCCTTTCCAAAAATCTTTTTTTTGCAATCTCATCGCCTCGCTGTTTGTTCATATTGTTTATGCTTATGAAAAAACTTTTAGAATTATCGCTGTTTTCTCAAAATATAAAACCCCTGACAAACAACATCTGACAGCAGATTGCATTTGCCAATTTTGTTGTTTGCAGGGATTGTTTTTTGTTATACTTGTAAATGTTTACGAATAGATGTCACACTACCAATCACACCCAACAAAACGCCCGACAACAACGCCGTAGGGATTAAGAATGCAAACACATCACCCGTTTGTCTAAAATGAATGAAGTTTGCAACAAACGGTACATATTCATAAAATACACTGATGGATTTCCCATAAATCGGCAATCCTAACAATGCAGGCACAATCGCACCCACCAAACCAATCATCACACCTTCCAAAATAAACGGCCAACGAATGAACCAGTCTGTTGCACCCACATATTTCATAATGTTGATTTCCACACGTCTGTTCACAACAGAAATACGAATGGTATTTATGATAATCATGACAGAGATAACACCCAAAATCAACATTACCAACACACCGGATACTTGGAATATTTTACTCACACGAATGAGTACCTCAGACAAAGATTGTCCATATTGGACATTCTCAATGCCTTCAATTTGTTCCAATTCTTTCAAAACCGGTGCTTGTGACTCAATCTGGTCCAACTCAATTTGGAAAGAATGGGACAATGGATTGTTTGTATCGTCCAAACCAATGAAAATATCCTCATCTGCACCCCATTGTTCTTTTAAATTACTCAAAGAATCTGCTGGTGAAACATACGTCACATTCGTCACGTGTTCAATCTTCATAATATCCACTTTCATACTTTCGATTTCATCACTGCTCATTTCTCCCTGCAAAAATACAGAAATCCCAATGGAATCCTCCATCTGTTCCAGCATATATTGCAAATTGCTTACCACGCAGTAAGAAAAAGACATAATGGAAATACAGGCAGCCACAGCAACGATAGACGCTACCGTCATCAAGAGATTTTTTTTCAGCCCGCTAAATCCTTCTTTTATAAAATATTTGATTGTACTAGGCTTCATCGTCATACCCACCTTTTTCTATATCTCTAATAATATGCCCTTTTTTCAGTGTGACTACACGTTTTTGCATTTCATCTACAATATCTCTTGCATGGGTTGCCATGACAATGGTTGTACCTCTTTTGTTGATATCTTCCAGCAAATTCATAATATCCCAAGCAGTATCGGGGTCTAAGTTCCCTGTTGGTTCGTCACAAATCAATATTGGCGGATTGTTTACAATCGCCCTTGCCAAAGCCGTTCTTTGTTGTTCCCCACCGGAAAGTTGGTTTGGATAGCTTTTGGCTTTTTGTGACAACCCCACCAAAGCCAACACCGCAGGCACATTTCTGCGTATCACACGACTGGGGGCTTCAATCACACGCATGGCAAATGCCACATTTTCGTATACGGTTTTGTTTGGCAGCAAACGGAAATCTTGGAACACAACGCCCAGATTTCTACGCAAATATGGAATTTGACTTTGTGTCAATGTATTTGTTTTCACTGTATTGATTACAATTTCCCCTTCGGTAGGGTCTAATTCTTTCAAAAGCAATTTAATCAATGTGGATTTCCCCGAACCACTGGAACCCACAATAAAGACAAAATCACCTTGTTTGATATGTAAATTCAATCCCTCAACGCCTTTTGAGCCATTGGGGTACATTTTTGTTACATTGGTCAGTCGAATCACAATGTATCTCCCTTTCTTTTCAAAATCTGACGCAAAAGTGTATTTTCCGCCATAAATACTTTACGTATTATAGCACAAAAGATATATGGGAACAAGGAAAAAAAGTTTAAGAAAGTTTAAGAAATATGAAATTTTCCGAAAAATAATAAAACCGCCCTTCTGAAAATGAAAGGCGGTTTTTTCTTTTTTTGTTTTTTAATATGCCATTTTATCCATATACATCATATATTTGCTTACCATCAATGTGATTTTGAATATAATCGCATCATCGAAGTTACGCAAATCCAAACCGGTCATTTTTTGGAGTTTATCCAAACGATATACCAATGTATTTCTGTGGATATACAACTGACGGCTTGTTTCGGAAACATTCAGGTTGTTTTCGAAGAATTTGTTTACGGTTGCCAGTGTTTCGTCATCAAAATCGTCCATTGTCAAGCCATGCAGCACTTCTTTGATAAACATTCTGCACAATGGCAAAGGCAACTGATAAATCAAACGACCAATGCCCAGTTTTTCATAATTGACAATGAATTTGTCCGTTTCAAATATTTTGCCCACTTCCAACGCCATTTTTGCCTCTTTGTAAGAACGGGAAACATCTTTCAAATCTCCAACCACAGTACCGCTGGAAATATAAACTCTGCTGTTTGTTTCTGCGTTCAATGTTTCTTCAATGGCTTTTGCAATGCGGTCAATTTCGTCATTGGACTCTTTTTCACGCAATTCTTTTACCAATATAATGCTGTGTTCGTCCACTGCTGTCACAAAGTCTTTTGTTTTCGCAGGGAATATCCCTCTGACCATTTCCACAACATTCATTTCTTTATCAATATGTGTTTCAATCAAATACACAATACGATTGACATTGTTTTCGATATGCAATTTTTTTGCTCTGCTGTAAATATCCACAAGCAATAAATTATCCAAAAGCAAGTTTTTGATAAAGTTATCTTTATCATATCTTTCTTTGTATGCGACCAAAAGGCTTTGTATCTGGAATGCGGCAATTTTACCAATGCGATACCCTTCTTCGTCCTCACCTTTTACCTGCACCACATATTCCGGCACACCATTGTCATAAATCTTGAAATACTGATATCCCAAAATCAACTGACTTTCCGCTTGGGAACCGACAAAGTTTTCCACAGCATCAATTTGTCTGCCAATCATGTTTTCCTCGGTTGTTGCAATGACTTTGCCCTCTTTTTCCACAACACTCAATTCTTTTCTGGTAATGTTTTTCAAGCCATCAATGGTACTTTGCAAAATCTGATTAGAAATCATTCTATTATCACCTCAAAATTATCCTTTGTCTTATACTACCTTTTTTACCAAAACGCCTCGGATTGTTTCTGTTGAAATTAACCAAAAAAATATATTTTTGATATTATTCAAATACACTAAATCTATTTTATAACATAATACTAAAAAAAGAAAGAGATTTTGCAAAAAAAACATACAAAATCTCTTTCTCATTCATTTTTTCATAAAAAACGCAAACTTTTTGTATAGAAACTGTATTGTTTGTACGTTTTCTTATCATAAAAAAATAATTTTCTCCTATTTTTTATTGTTCTTTTTTACCGACAACACATAACATTTGTTTTTTGCCAAAATAAATTGTGAACCGGTTGTTGGTAATTTTTATGACAATCTTTTTTCATCATAAACCATTCTTTTGAGAAAACATACAAAAGCGATTATCTTTGCTTTTGTTTTCTGAGTACTGTCATTGCAAATTTGGGCAAACGCAACATTCTTTTCCATCTGGTCGGCTGTGTAATCAAACGATAAAACCATTCCAATCCCAATTTTTGGAATACTTTGGGGGCTCTTTTTACATTGCCTGCCATCACGTCAAAACTGCCGCCAATCCCGATTGCAATTTTTGCCCCTGTTTCCTGCAAATGCTCCGCAATCCATTTTTCCTGTTTGGGCGCTCCCAATCCCACCAACAGAATCGATGGAGCTGCGTGTTGAATTTCCAAAATGATTTTATGTTCTTCCAAATCATCAAAATACCCGTTATGCCCCCCTACAATGTGCAAATTTGGATATTGCTTTTTCATTTGTCTTGCTGCCACAGCGGCAACCCCCGGTGCCCCACCAAAGAAATATACCCCTTCTTGTGTACCGTCTATGGCTTTGAATAAATTCTGTACCAAATCATATCCTGCAACACGTTCTGTCAAACGAATTTCACTGTATCGAGATGCCCAAACCACACCGATACCATCTGGCACAACCAAATCTGCTTCTCTCAAAATTTTCATCAATTCTCTGTCATCTTGTGCCTCCATGACAATTTCAGGGTTTGGGGTACAAATGTAATGTTGTTTTCCATCTTGCAAAAATCCCTTTGCCTTTTCCACAGCCTCCTCCATTGTCAAAGCGTCAAAAGGTACGTCCAATATTTGTGTCATTTTTCTCATATGTTTTTGTTTCCCCCTTATTTTTGTTTTTCCAACAAACGCATGAGATATTTTTCGTTACGGTGTGCTTTTTGGTTGAGCATATCCGCTTTTTGTGCCAATGTTTCCACATACTTTTGTTTGTGCTGCATGATGTCGTCCACTAAAGCCAATGTCTGTTCCATGTCAAATGTTTTCAAATCGCCACCACTTGGCATTTCCAACTTATCCAAATAATACGCAATTTTGGGGTCGTACACAAACCCAACCAGAGGTACGTGTTGTCTTGCAGCAAAAATCAATGTATGCAGTCGCATACTCAATATAAAATCTGCCAGTGAAATAATCCCCATCACTTCCGCAGGATTGAATGTTGTTTGCAAAATATAAGCCTGTTGTTTCATTTTCTTTTTCACCTTTTCGCTGATGGTGATATCATTTGGCATCTGCATTGCCAAAAATACAATATTTCTATCATATTTTTCTATAATCGTGTCACACAGTTGTGCAAATCTTGCGATAAATTTATCCATATCTTTCCAATTTCGCACAGAAACCACAACCAGAGGCTTGTCCAAGGGAATACCTTCTTTTTCCAGCAAAATTCTTGCTTCGTCTTTGGAAATGCCGTCCATGGTAAATACAGGGTCAGCTGTCACAAAGCATTTTTTGGGATTGACACCCATGTTCAGCAATTCCTCGTAAGAATTTTCTTCCCGTAATGTAATCAAATCCGCTTTATTCACCACTTGTTTGACCAAACGGCGATTTCTCTTGCCCGATACAGGGCCAATGCCATTTGCATATAACATCACTTTCTTACGCATAAATTTTGCTGCTGCGGTAATGGATAAATAATACATCAAAGAACGGGTGCTGGTGCTGTCTTGCAATAAAGAGCCGCCACCGCTGAGCAACGCATCACTTTCCCGAATGGCTTTGAGTACATCACGCACGCCAAAGCGATAGACTGCCTCGATGCCATATTTATCTCTTGTTTCCACAGGCTTGTTTGACAACACAGTGATATGATAATTGTCGCCCAAACTTTGAATATTTTTGTGCATGGAAAGCATGATTGCCTCATCACCGGTGTTATTAAATCCATAGTATCCACTCATCACCACATGATATTGTTTTTCATGACTTTCTTTCCATGCCGCATCATATGCTTTTACGCTGTCCTGTGCCATTTTTGTGACAGAGTAATATTGGAATATCACTTCTCTGCCGTATGCCCCCAATGCTTCCCGTTCTTCTTTTGTCATATTGCAAAATGCATATAGCAAGTCTTGATACAATTTTTCCTCTGATGACATTTCACAGCCACGACAGCAGAAATTATTTTCCTGTGCCATATCCAATTTATCTGCCCCAAACAAACCAATATAACCCTCATTGCCTGCAACCACAACGGTTTTGCCTGCCGCCATTGCCTCCAAAGCCGCACGGCTGACACCCACAAACACATCAGCCACAGAAACCAATTCATTGATATCGGTTCTTGCCCCTGTCATGGTAATGCAGGTTCTTCCTAATGTCTCATTGACTGCTTTGCTCTTTTGCAAAAGCTCATCATATACATCACCGCCACCGACAACCAATATCTGCAAATCGGGAATTTTTTGCACCAACTTGGGTGTAATTTCAATCAACTGTCTTGCCACCATCGCACGACTTTCGTCCATACGGCTGACATAAACCAATGTTGGCACATCTTCTTTCAAACCAAATTCTTTACGAATTTTTGTTCCATCTGTTCGTGGTGAAAACTTATCCGTATCAATCCCATTGATGGTAACAAATATATTTTCATTTCTGACACGATAGTTGTCCATCAAATACTGTTTGATGTCCTCACTGACCGCAATCACCTTCTGTCCCCAAGTTGTCAAATATTTCAAGCCCATACCGGTATAAAAAACCCAGTGTGCAGATGTCACAAATGTAAATTTCATTTTTTTCTGCAATCTTCCGCAGATAAAGCCCGGTATTCTTGCATGAGAATGAACAATATCCACTTTTTCTTTTTTCACTATTTTTTGTAATAGAAAATAAGACTTTATCATTTTCAATATGTTTCTTTGGTTCATCGGCACTTTATAATGGCGAATACCCACATCGGCAAGTTCTTTTTCATACACCCCGCCGTTAGATGCCACAATAATATCATATCCTTGCTTTTTCAATTCCTTTGAAAGTTCCACAACGTGTGTTTCCGCACCGCCAATTTCCAGTCCCATCAGCGTCATCAATATCTTATATCTCATATTTCCCCCACCTGTCACATATTACATTGCGATTGCAGTCACTTTGATTTTGGGCATTGCATATTTTGTAAAAATCTCCATTTCAGAATTGGCTTTGATTTCCACCACACCATTTGCAAAATATCCATCTTCTTTTTCCATGATATTTCCCTCCAATGTCAGTGTAACCCCATAATAATCGGGATATTCCACCAATATGGTTTTTCCGTTGTTACCAATGACATTTTTCATTTTTGGTGTATATTGCACATCGGTGATTTTGCCGATACAGGTTCTTGTTTTTTTGTCATACACATTGTCCCCAATATGCAAAGCATTGACGGTTGCCATACGCACATCATCAATGAATGCGGTATAGGTAATCTGATTTGCCTCAGCCGTCACACCTTGGGACTCTTTTTTATTCACCACGCCAAATTTCAGCACAACCAAACCAACCAAAGCCATCACAACCACAAAAATGATAATATCAATGACATTCGGACGTCTTTTTGTCATATCATTTGCCCTCCTCTATTTCTTTGACCTCTACAATATATCCACGAAATGCAAACCCTTTTCCTTTTACGGTTTGCTCATCGCCAACTTTCACCACATTGCCTTCAATGATGACATCTTCATCATTGACCTGTGTGTTTCCTTCAATTTCCAAATAAATATTGCAATACCCTGGTGCAGGCACTTTTTCGTATTGATTGGTCGCACGGTTGAATGTGATTTCTGTAAAAGGTTCTGTACGGAAACTGCGAATCGTTCCCAAATATTCTGAGGTAGAGCTGTCAAACACTTTGCTGCCTTCTTTCGGGAAATCTGCGATTTCTTCCAACACTTGACGACCTTCCACCACATACGCATATGGTGTTTGTTCCCCCGCAGATGTATGTTCTGTGCCACCGCTTTTGAGCCAGTACACGCCAAAGCAGCCCACTGCCACAATGATGACTAAAATCAGGATATCCAATCCATTCAAAATACCAAATAATTTTTTGTTTGTTTTTTCTTTCATTTGCTTGCCTCCAAATAGAGTTTTTCCATTTTTTCTGCCATTTGTTCTGCTGTAAAATGGGTTCTTGTCCATGCCATTGCCTTTTTGCTCATGCTTTCGTACAAACTGCGGTCAGACAGGATTTCCAAAATTCTTTTTGCCAAATCCGCATCATCACCCACAGCAACCAAATATCCATTTTCACCATGACAAATGACTTCGCTCACGCCACCGCTGTCTGTACCCACCGCAGGCACACCCGCACTCATGGACTCCAACAAAGACAGACAAAGTGCCTCCTCTTTTGATGTGATGACAGCCAAATCCAAAGCCGCCTCCAATGTTTCAATATCCGATACAAAACCCGTCATTTTGATACGGTGTTCCAGTTGCATGATTTTGATTTCTGTTGCTATCTGTTCTGCCACACTGCCACTGCCGATAATCAGGAATGTTATATCTTCCCGTTCTTTGCAAATGCGTTCTGCCGCCCGCAAAAAAGTATTGTGGTCTTTGACTTCTTCCAACCTTGCCGCAATGCCGACCACTTTTTGCCCTTGCGGTATGCCATATTTTTCCAACACAACGCTTTTTTCTTCCTCTGTCAATGGTGTAGACATGGTAATCCCATTATAGATGGTCACAATCTGTTTGGGATTTGTGCCGCCTGCAATCATACTGCGGCGAACCGCTTGACTGACTGCAATTATCGTATCGCTGTAATGTTGGTTTACCATTCTTTTTGCAATCCGTTTCAATGTATTGCCACTGACTGCCTCCATACAATGTTTTGTATGGAATATTTTTTTGACACCTGCTTTTTTTGCCGCCATTCTTGCTGTCAGGCTGGCGTGTGTATGCACAATATCCGGTTTCTCTTTTTGAAATAATGCCGTCAATGGTTGCAATGCTTTTTTGTCATAAGAGCTGTCTGCCATACAATCCATGCCAATGACAGGAATATCCATATTTTGTATCACTTCGCAAAGTAAACTGTCTTTTGGCAATACCACACGCACATCAAAACGTGTTCTGTTACAATGCTGTAAATAATTCAAAAGCCATCTGCCTGCACCGCCAATGTTGCGGTCTGTCAATACATGATATACTTTTAGTCGTTGTTTTTCCATGATTTTTCACCCAATCTCACACTTGCCATACCAATTCCCAGTATGCACCAGAATAACAATACAATGCTGTAATCAAACCAAATATGGTCTGTCATACCTTGGAGCAATACCCCTGCAACCGCTCCGAATATTGCCGCCAATAAGAAACGGTAGCGTTTTGCCGCTCTTGTCATGGTACTGTATAGTTTTTGGAAAAAGAATACCAACATTCCCAAAAATACACCAAACCCGACAATACCCAATTCAATAAATTCTTGCAAGAATAAGTTATGCACATGATATGCATTTGCCGCTTCCAAAGAGAATAACGGATAAATTTCATTGAATGCATCTACCCCAATACCGGTAATCCAATAATGGCGGATAATTTCCAAGCCTGCTTGGTAAATGGATACACGATATTGTGATGAGGAGTCGCTCATGGTAATGGAGCTGAGCAAACGCTCCCACAATGCAGGCGGCAACAAAAACGGCATTGCCAAAAGTCCCAATATGCCCAAAGGAATGAAACGACGTTCTGCCAAAAGCACAAACATACCTGCCGCAAACAAAAGCCCAAGCATTGCCCCTCTGGAATTTGTTGCAACCAAACCAAGACAAATCACACCAAAACAGCCGGTATAAAAGAAACGGCTTGCCCAGTTTTTTACTTTCCACATCATACCTGCCGCCAATGCACCAATCACAATCAGATATTCACCCAAAACATTCGGGTTGTTGAATGTGGCATATGCCCTTGTGGTAATATCAAAACTTTCCGCATCTACCCAAGCGGCGTCCATTTCCACCCCCACAACATATTGATATATCGCATATAACGCAATACAAGCACCTGTCACAATGAACACAAACAATACGGTGTTGAGTTTTTGCTCTGTATCAATACAATCTTTGCAAACAAAGAATATACTTAAAAATGTCAAAAATATTGCCATCACTTGCAGTGCCTTCGGAAAATGGTAGCTGGTCAATGTACCATATACCATACATACCGCAAACAAACCTACAAACACACTCACAAATGCAGTCCGTTGTCTGCGAATTCTACCCAACCAAACATTGATAAGGTACAATCCAAATGTACCTAAAGACAATATTGCCAAAAGCATGGTTGGCAATATCGGAATTGCCAATGCAATCACGCAAACACAAATCACCAGAAAATTAGGACTGCACAAACGCAGTATTGCACTTTCTGCAATCTGTGTTGCAAATACATTCTGTTTGGTATGCACGGCAATCGCTGTGCTTTTTTGTGCTTTTCGGAATATATGTGGCAAACGACATCTTGATGTTTTCAATGCAAAATCCCAGTTTTGACGCAAAAATCCGCAAATGCCGCTTTCTTGAAATGCACGTCCCACAAATTTTCCCAATCTGCGGTATGCCTGATACGTCAAACTTTTTTCCCATATGCCCCAGAACCACACAATCAAACCATGTATCAGCTGAAAACAAAAACTGTCCTCAATCACTGCCGATATTCTTTCTGTCATGCCTCTTTTTCCTTTCTGTTGTTGCATTTGCTCCTGACTGCCTTGTTGTGGCGGATTGGTTCGTTTTTGTAATATATTTTTGAAAATATCAAATGCAAATCGACTTTCTTCGATATGAAATCCATATGTCAATATCATATACACCAGAATCCCGATACCGGTCGGCACTGCCACAACCGCCACTCTTGTCAGCAAGCCGTCAGCCATATAGGTTGTCAGGAAACGATAAGACACCAGCACACAAAGTAGCATCATCACTGCTGCCAATGCCATTTTTGCCAAATCTTTTGTCAATGCATAATCCCATATATGCGGATATTGTTTGATGGTTGGAATAAACAATATCAATGCTGCCACCGTGGAAGAAATCGCTGATGATAATGCTAAGCCACCCAATCCCATGGGCCTCATCAATACCGCACATAATACCACATTCACAATGATAGAGGCAATCGCAGAATACAGCGGCATTTTTCCGTCTTGTTTTGCATAGAACACACGACTTAATATCGTCTGTATGCCATATCCAATCATACCCACTGCCAAAAAGGACAGTGCTGTTCCTGTCATCATAGTGCCGGTTGCGTCAAAGTCGCCCCTTTCATACATCAAACGCACCAGAGGCTTACTCAACGCCATCAAACCCACCATCATCGGAATGAGGAAAAACATCATCGAACGCAATGTCACTTTTACGGTTTGTCCAAATGCTTTATCCCCGTCCTCTGTCATACGGGATAATTTCGGAAATATCAAATTTGCAATCGCTAACACAAACACCCCTACAATGATGGTATATAATGTATTCGCATATTGTAATGTGGTAATTTGTGCATCACCGTTTTGCAGGTGGGAGGCAAATTGTATGTTGATGACCAAATTGATGGGCTGTATCCAAGTCCCCACCATCACCGGCAACATCAACAAACCGATTTTTTTCAATCCCTCATCACGAAACCGAAAATCCAAACGATACCGATATCCTTTTTTGTGCATTGCAGGAATTTGAATGACTGCCTGCATTGCCCAACCAATCAGAAACGCCACTGCCAAACCATATACACCAAATCTCTCATTGAAAAAAATGTAATACAGAATCACGACCAAATTGGAGGCAACACTCAAAGCCGCCGGCACATTGAATTCATCTAAGGATTGCAAAATACCTACAAACGAAAATGCAACCCCTGTAAAAAACATCGTTGGAAACACAATACGGGAAAGCTGTGTTGCCAAATTTGCAGTTTCCTGTGCGTATCCGCTTGCAAACAAGAATACAAATTCTTTTGTAAATATCTCACCCACCAATGTCATACATAACGTGACAATCCCCATCAATGTAATAAATCGGTTGGATAATGCAAAAGCTTCTTCTTTGCCTTTTTTCTGTAAATATTCATTGAATATCGGAATAAAACTTGCGGAAATGGCAGATGCAAATATGGCATCAAAAAATGTCCTCGGCATCAAACTTGCCGTTGTAAATGCAGAGGCTTCCATACCATTCCCATAATTCGCCGCCAGCATTTGCTCTCGCACCAGACCAAGCACTTTGCCCAATAACGTAATCAGCATCATAAAGCTGACTGCCTTTACGGCGGTATTTTTTGATTGTGTTGTCATATCATTCACCTTTATATGTTCTTTCTGTTTTTTTCTGCCTTTTTGACAAGAAAAGGCGGATAGAAAAATATCTACCCACCTTATACTATCGTATTCTTTGCGATTTTACAACAAATCCAAAAAAAATTTAAGAAAGTTCTTGTTTTTTTGTATATGCTTTTTATATTTTTACAGGCTGGTATGTCACAGTTTTGCCATCAATGCGTAACTTCAACATACATACGTTGCCGTTTGGCGTTCCGTCCGGACGCCACAAATCGGGCAAATTGATGTATCTGACACCATCTTTCACAGAAGCCCAATATGCAGTGCCTGTACCGGAAATCACAAATACATTTTTGCCTTGTGCAACATATTTGTGTAACATGGCTCTAAAATAATTTGCTTCTGCCGCAGAAGGATAATCTGACGGTGTCAAGTCGGTTACAATGATGATGTTGTCATCATTTGCCGCATCTAAATCCATTGCCAATCTGCCATATTGTGACGGGTCTGTGGCACGAATGCCTTTGCTTGCTGCCAGCAGTACAATAGATGCACCTTTTTTGCTCATAAAACCATAACTGCCATTCCATGTCAAACTATCCTGCACCGTTGGTGTATATACATCGCAAGGCCCACCATATACTGTCACATCTGCCCCACTGTCTGCGGCTGCACGCACACGATTTCTTTGTGCTTGATATGTTGCACCATCAATTTTAGATGGATTGCCATAAGAAATCTGTCCTGTGATGTTCAAATATAATGCCCCGTCATTTTGTTTTTCCACAATGCCTTTCATCTGGTCGGGTGTTGCGGTACTGCTTGGTGCAGAAACTTTCGGTGCTTTGCCCACAGTCACCACCACATAAGTGTCATGTCCGCCCCAGCTGCATTTTACATATGTAGAGCCTTTTGATTTTGCTGTAAACACATTGCCGCTCATCGTACCAATCGCAGGATTTGCAACCGTATATGTTGCATCATTTGTCACAGCTCTGCCGAAACCTTGTGTATCATATGCAGTCACATATATTTTTGCATATTGTCCCACATCTTTGATTTTGATGTCATTGTTCGCCACGCCCAATCTTGCAGTCGGATAGCAGGTTGCATTTGCTGTTGCGGTCAACATTTGTGGCTGTACAGGTTGTGTTTCGGTTTCTTGTGGCTGTTCTTCGGTTTCTGTATTTTCTTCTGTGTTTTCTTCTTCGTTCTCTGTATTTTCCATAGGTTCTTCTTCTGTTTGTTCTGGCACTTGTGGTGTCACAACAGAAGTCCCCATATTTTTTGTATAAGTTGCTGTTACGGTATATTCCCCGATGGTGGTTGGTGAAAATGTAAAACCGTTCCAATTTCCGGCAACCCCGTTTGCTTCCAATGTCACATCAGCAGGACTTAACGGAATTTTATTTTTGTATGCATCTAAACCATACACCTTAAATTCTGCCGGTTTCCCCGGTTGTGTATGTTCATTTTCGTTTGTAATGCCAATTTCTTCAATTTCACCCATTGGTGCATTCTGGAATACCCCCACAGAGGCAATCACTTTTCTTTGTGCTTGATCGGAAGGGACATTTTTTAATTGCGGCACTGTATCGTCTACGGTTTTGGCTACCATTGTGGAAGAACCGCCGCCGTCCAAATGCAACGCCTCATACGCACCATAACTACGCATCAATGCCGCCATTTCCGCATGGGTTGCCCCAATACTTTCACCCCTGCCGTCTACAACCATCAATATGGCAGTTTTCCCGTCCTGGGAAACACCGAATGCCGTTCTTGGCTGTCTGCCTGCTGCCACAATATTGGTTGCAGGTGCTTCCTGTCCTTTTAACAGCAATAAGCCACCACCACCAAAAGCAGTATCAATCTGGTCAAAATCAATGGTAGATGTCACCTGCATGGAAACATTGTCGCCGACTTTGTATCCCCATGCATCTTTTGTGTAATAGTTGTTGTTCATAACAATCAAATATCCGTCATCTGGCACATTGACGGTTTCACCACTTCCGGAAATATAGGTAATGGTGTTGTTTTGCACCACAAATTTCACCAAATCCCCAAAACGCTTATCCAAATCTGCGGTACTGCTTGCCGCTTGTTTATCAAAATAAATGGGGAATACCATACTGGTGACTTTGTTGATGGAGGCTAAATCCATCGTTCTTGTGCCATTTGTAAATTTTGCTGTTGTTTTAAAATATGTAAAGACAGAATTTCCGTTTTTATCCAATACATAGCTACCGTATTGATTTTTGTCGTGGTTGACAGATGTACCCGCAGAAACCCTTTGTCCATCACGCACCACAGGGCCAAATCCTGCGGAATATTTTCCTGCCATACCAAAGAAATCACTGTTTACGCCGGCGATTGCACCATTGTCTGTCAATATTTTTTGTGTGGTTTCTTTCAAGCCATATTCTGTCTTGCTTTCCACTTCTTTGAGTTCCAATGTGCTTTCTGTCAAGTCCACTTTCACGACATAAATATTTTGAATACCGTTTGTTGTCATACGACTGTTTTCTTCATATGTCACACCACGTGTTAATGTTTCGGTTGTTTTTTGCTCATACACAGCCTGTGCCGCAAATACCGTTGCCACGCTGCCTGCAACGGCGGAGCATATAATACTCGCTGTCAAAACCGCTGCCAAAATGCGTTTGACTGCATAAAATTTCTTTTTCATATCCCCGTTCACTCCTTATTGAATTTGTCACAAACGGATTTTGTGACATCATTGTGATTTTACCACAAAAAACAAGTTTTTTCCTTTTTATTTACAAAACTTAATATAATTGTAACTTAAAAAACAAAATAGATTGTTTCATACTATTTTTGTCCCATTCATACATTGATGATAACCAAACTTATACTTTTTTGGAGGAGATATGATGAAAAAAATCTTTTTATTGCTTTGCACCGCTTTGCTTTTGTTTTGTGGCTGCCAAAAACAAGAACCACAAACCCCTATGGCACAAATACAAAAAATACTCACGGACATGAAAGGCTACACCTGCATTGCCACCATCACCCGCACATCAAACAAAGGAGAAAATCAATATGAAACAAAACAGGATTTCAAGTCCACAGGAGAATATCGTCTGGAATTGCTTTCACCAGAATCTGTCAAAGGCAATTACACCGTATATGACGGGAAAACGGTATGCCAATACAATCCCCGCCTGCATGACAAAGTGGTCAAAGATGTGCCGCTTTCCCAACAAAGAAATGAATTGTTTTTGGGGCAATTTTTGAAAAACTATATGCAATCCGAGGGTGTTTCTGTGGAAACGGCAGCACTGGACGAAAGCCGTTGCACCGTATTGGAAGCGGTCATTCCCGGAAATGATTCCACAATGGCAACCGAAAAACTTTGGGTGGATAATGAAACCCTCACACCTGTTCGTTTTGTCATATACAACGCAGAACAAAAACCAACTTGGCAGTTGGATTATACCACATTTTCATTCAATCCGCATTTTGATGAAAGCTTATTTTCCATACCCGAATGATTGCTCCATCAAATTTCTTTTACATATCTGAATAATATCCGTCAAAACCGTACATACTCCTAACAGTCAGCGTATACATAGCCATGGGTTCCTGACAGACTTCAAAGGCAAAGGGTGGATACCATGATAATCAGACGAGGAGATATTTTTTATGCAGATTTAAGCCCGGTTGTGGGGAGCGAACAAGGCGGCGTTCGTCCGGTGTTAATCATACAAAATGATATGGGCAACAAATACAGCCCCACCGTCATTTGTGCCGCCATCACATCACGCATGAACAAAGCAAAGTTACCCACACATATTGCACTTTCTGCAAGTGTTTATGCACTGCCGAAAGACTCTGTTGTTCTTTTGGAGCAAATTCGTACCATAGACAAAAGACGGCTCAAAGAAAAACTTTGCCGTCTAGATGACAATATCATGCAACAAGTCAATCACAGCTTATGGATTAGCCTTGGATTGACAGAACCCAAACAATAAAAAAACAGGATACTCCAAACATTGAAGTGTCCTGTTTTTTCTCATGCATACGTATCAATGATACAACCGGAAGAACCTTGTGGCATCATTTTGATTAAATTCTGCGCAGTTGCTTCTTGGGTTTGCATGGCATCTTTCAACAAAGAGATACTCATTTGTTGCTGTACTTTTGCTGCATTCATAGACATACTTGCAGCTGCAATTCCTTCTATCATGACAATTCCTCCTTTTGGATATCCTTACCTTGCGTTTTCCCCCATGCTGTATGGGTATATCCTATTATCGACAAAAACAAATAAAAAAATAAGGATTTTTTTCTTTTTTGTAATATCTGTACAATATCGCTTTCATCGCCGCCAAACAAAACAAGCAGGGAAATTCCCTGCTTATGTTTTCTGTTATTTGCGTACCATATGCACAACCGTTTCAATATGCACCGTAGATGGGAACATATCCATCAATTTCACACGTTTGATTGCATACCCTGCCAGTTGGAATACCTGCAAATCGTTTGCCAAAGAAGATGGTTTGCAAGACACATACACCAACTCAGGTGCTTGGAAATCAATGATTTTTCCGATTGCTTTTGGGTGTACGCCCTCTCTTGGCGGGTCAATGATAATCAAATCCGGTTTTTGCTCCAATGTATCTACCATTTTCAATACATCACCTGCCAAAAATTCACAATTTGTCAAACCGTTTCTTTTTGCATTTTCATTTGCCGCTTCCACCGCTTCTTCCACCAGTTCAATCCCCATCACTTTTTTAGAACCTGCTTTCGCCATAATCTGCCCAATCGTACCTGTCCCGCAATACAAATCAAATACGGTTTTGTTGGCAACATCACCCGCAAAATCTCTCACAATATCATATAGTTTTTCCGCACCCTCTGTATTGGTTTGGAAAAAGGAATATGCGGAAACCTTAAATTCCAAATCAAATAGTTTTTCCACAAAATAATCTTTTCCATACAATATTTCCATGGTATCGCTTTTGACAACATCTGCCACACCGTCATTCACAGAATGTAAAATCCCGCAAATACTGCCTGCCAAGTCCAACTGCAACAACATTTCCTTATACGCTTCCAAAGAAAATGCGATTTCTGATGTTGTTACCAAATGAATGAGCATTTCGCCTGTTGCTTTTCCTTTTCTGACCACCAAATGACGCAAACAACCATCATGACGCATACGATGATAAAACGGTATGTTTCTTTCTTGGAAAAACTGTAAACTGTTTTGCACCACCTGCAAAAAGTCATGGTCAACCAAATTACAATCCTGCAAACTCACCACTTCATAATGGCTCATTTTTTTTCGCATACCCAATGCCAATGGGCCGTCCTTGTAAGCATCGCCAAAAGAAAACTCGCATTTGTTGCGGTATTGTGTTTCCAAAGGAGATGCCACAATACCCTCCCAGCTTTCAATTTCAATTTCCGCCTCTTGCAAAAGCTGTCGCACCTGTTTTTCTTTCATTGCCAATTCTGCCTCATGTTTCATGGTCTGATAGGTGCAACCGCCGCAATCTGCATAATGGGAGCAATTTCCCTCTCTCTGTTCCAAATCGGAGCGTTCCAAAACTTCCAACAAACGCCCCTCTATACCGCTTTTTCTTTTTTTTGTAATCTGTGCGGATACGGTTTGTCCGATGATACCGTTTTTGACAACGACTTTTTCCCCCTCCACAAAACCATATGCTTTGTTGGGAAAACGCACATCTTCTATTTTGAATGTGACAATATCTTTTTTCTTCATGTTCTCTATCCCCCAAAATTTATAAAATTGTTTGTATTCCATTGTGTTCTGTGATATACTGTTCCCATATTTATTTCAATCAAAACAGAACAGGAGTGTATATCAGAATGTCTGAAAAACCAGAAGTTGGCAGTATTGTAGAAGGTAAAATCATTCGTATCAAACCTTTTGGTGCAATCGTATCCTTAGGCGAGCAAGTGCAGGGACTTGTGCATATTTCGCAAGTGGCAAACACATTCGTGCAAGACATCAATGACCATGTGAAATTGGGTGATGTTGTCAAAGTCAAAGTGCTTTCCATTGATGCAGAGACCAACAAAATTGCATTATCCATCAAAGAAACACTGCCAAAAGAAGCACGTCCACCCAGAAATGAAAAACCTTTCAAACAAAATCGTCAGCAGGAACGAACACCTGCCGAAGAATATTTCAAACCACAGACTGCAAACCCTTCCGCCGATTTTGAAGAAAAAATGCGTGAATGGTTAAAACAGTCCAATGAACGTCAAACCAGTTTGAACAAAAGAGCCAACAAACGCTCTTATTAAAAACATATTGCTTATTTTACCATGAAACACCCTTTCTGGCAACGCAAAGTCTTGTGTGCCAAGTGGTGTGAAAAGGGGGAATTGCAACCATGACCATATTCTTTGTTGTGGGTATTTATTTATTTGCAAGAGGTATTTTTGCACTGTATGGACAACCGATTTTTTATACGAAACATACGTTGGAAACCGTTACACCCGAGCAGTTACCTGCATACCTCAAAGAAGTCGGCATTTGGAATATGATTACCGGATTTGTGTTTGTCGGAAAAGCCATATTGGATAAACTCTTTCCCAATAGCAAAATACTGTTGATTGTTTTTGTTTTGCTTTTGCTGGTTTGTGTGGTTTTTCTATCCAAATGCAACGAAAAATATATACAAAAATCATAAACACAAAAAAAGAAACCTCTAATCCATATGGCTTAGAGGTTTTTCTATTGCTTATTCCGGTTTTCCCACTCTTGTCATCAGTTCCAATACAGCGTCTTTGGTATCTTTTCCATGAAACAGCACATCATTGATTGCTTGTGTAATCGGCAAATCCACATGATATTTTTCTGCCAAATGACAAGCCGCCTGTACGGTATTCACACCTTCCACGACCATTTGTACAGCATCTAATGTTTCCTGTAATGTTTTGCCTTGCCCCAATAAAATACCGGCTCTGCGGTTTCTGGAATGCATACTGGTACAAGTCACAATCAAATCTCCCATACCGGAAAGACCTGCGAATGTTTCGGCTCTGCCACCCATGGCAATGCCAAGACGTGTCATTTCGGTCATACCTCTTGTCATCAACGCCGCTTTCGTATTATCACCAAATCCCAAACCGTCACTCATACCGGCTGCCAATGCAATGACATTTTTCAAAGCTGCCCCCATTTCCACCCCAATCACATCTGTGTTGGTATACAAACGAAAACGAGGATTCATAAATGCCTCTTGCACCATTTTTGCCACTGCTTCGTTTTCACAAGCAATCAAACAAGTGGTAGGAATTTCTTTTGCAACTTCTTCTGCATGGCTCGGGCCGGACAATACACACACTTCGCATTGTGGCACACATTCTTTAATGACTTCTGACAAACGCAGCAAAGAACCATCTTCCAAACCTTTTGCCACATTCACCAAAATCGTTCCTTTTGCAAAATATGGTGCAAAATCCATCATCGTACTGCGTACTGCACGGGAAGGCACAGCAGAAATGACGATTTCCGCTCCTGCCACTGCCTGTTCTCTGTCTGTTGTGGCAGATAATCCGGTTGGTAATACAATATTGGGCAAATATTTTGCATTGGTATGTAAGGTATTGATTTCGTCTACCGCTTCTTGTTTTCTTGCCCACATCATCACATCATGTCCATGATTTACCAATATGATTGCCAAAGCTGTCCCCCAGCTGCCGCAACCAATCACCGCTACTTTTTTCATGATAAAACCCGCCTTTCTCAGCTTTCTTTATCCTTTTTTTTCAAACTGAATTTGTTTTCATTTCCTGCACACAAACGTCCAATATTGGAACGATGCTGCCACAAAGCCAATATGGTCAAACCGGTTGTCAATATTGCCGCCTCCGTTGGCAATCCCCAAATGAAGGCACACACAGGAATTGCCACAGAAAACAACATAGAACCCAAAGAAATATAATGCGACACTGCAACTGCCGCCAAGCCGATGGCAAATGAAATCAGCATCAACGGCATAGAGGCTGTAAATCCGACACAAAATACCATGCCGATGGTTGCCGCAATGCCTTTTCCGCCCTTAAATTTGAGATAAAACGGAAAGTCGTGTCCCAAAACCGTACCCACACAGCCATACAGCCCCGCAAGCAATCCTTGCTCCGGAAACAACCAACCGGTCAACACAAAACTGACAATCCCTTTCAAAATATCAAAAACAAATGTTGCCAGTCCCGCTTTCCACCCCAGCACACGCAATGCATTTGTTGTGCCAAGGTTTCCGCTTCCTTTTTTGCTCAAATCCGTTTTACAAATTTTCCCAATGATAAATGCAGTTTGGATACAACCAATACCGTACCCTATCGCCATACAAATCAATCGAAACATTAGTCTTTATCCCCTTTTTCTCTCACAATAAAATGAATGGGTGTTCCCACAAATCCAAATGCTTCACGCAGCTGGTTTTCAATATATCTACGATAAGAGAAATGGAATAACTCTCTTTCATTTACAAAAATTACAAATGTTGGTGGTTTGACAGAAACCTGTGTCATGTAATACAAACGTAATTGACGACCTTTGTCCGCAGGTGGTTGCTGCATAGCCGTTGCTTCAATCAACACCTCATTCAATACCCCTGTGCTGATACGCAGTGCATGATTTTCATTGACGGTTTGTATCAATTCCATCATACGGTTGATACGCTGTCCGGTATGTGCGGAAATAAACACACGGGGGGCATATGGCATATATGCCAATTCATTCCCAATATCTTTGAGATATTTGTTCATGGTTTTTTCGTCTTTTTCAATGCTGTCCCATTTGTTTACGGCAATGATAGCCGCTTTTCCTCTTTCATGTGCAATGCCGGCAATTTTGGTATCTTGGTCTGTGATACCCTCGTTGGCATCAATGACCAAAATGGCAACATCGCAACGCTCTACTGCCGCTACCGCACGAATGATACTGAACCGTTCGATTTCTTCTTTGATTTTGCTTTTGCGACGCATACCTGCTGTATCAATAAAGATATATTTTTTGCCGTCTACTTCAATCGGTGTATCAATGGCATCTCTGGTAGTACCGGGGATATTGCTGACAATCAATCTGTCCTCGCCCAGTATTTTGTTAATCAAAGAAGATTTCCCTACATTTGGTTTGCCGATGATTGCCACTTTGATTGCGTCATCTTCTTCTGTATCCTCTGCGTTATCGGGGAAGTGTTCCACCACAGCGTCCAACATATCCCCCAAGCCCAAAGCCTGCCCTGCGGAAATCGGCATCGGGTCACCGATGGCAAGTTCATAAAATTCATAAATATCCAACGTATCTCTTTTCACACTGTCCACTTTGTTGACTGCCAACACAACGGGTTTTTTGGTACGACGCAATTTGTTTGCCACCTGTCTGTCATCGTCTGTCACACCTGTTTTGACATCTGTCACAAACAAAATCACATCTGCAGTTTCAATCGCAATCTCCGCCTGTTGCAATATTTGTTTTTGTATAATTTCTTCAGAACCGATTTCCATACCACCGGTATCAATCATGGTAAATTGATGTCCCAGCCACTCCACATCTGTATAAATACGGTCACGGGTAACGCCGGGGGTATCCTGCACGATGGAAATACGCTCTCCCGCCAGTCGGTTAAACAGTGTGGACTTGCCCACATTGGGACGTCCCACAACTGCCACGATAGGTTTGCTCATATATTTGTTCCTCCAATCTCTTATATCACTGTCAAAACAGTTTCTTGCATATAAAGAGGGGCAAAACGCCCCTTTACTATTTTTTGTATTATAGCATAAAACACCGATGGCAACAACATTTTCCGCCATTTGTGCAAAATTTATATGTTTTCTTTGCCCCCATATGATATTCAAATCAATGTCATCACGCCTGCCATGACACCTCTTTGCTCCCCCATTTTGCGATGGGAATAAAAACGTTCTGTATCACACATGGTACAAAGTCCTGCAACTTCAATCTGTTTGACACCACAGTCTTGCAACAATCTTTTGTTTGTTTCCCACAAATCTATTTTATATTTTCCTTTTTCTGTCACATCATCGAATATGATTTCATCTGCAAATGCAATCTGTTTGCGGAACAATGCCACCACAGGGTCATCTACCTGAAAACAACACTTCCCAATCGAAGGGCCAATCCCTGCCACAATATCTGCGGGATTTGTACCATACACTTCTGTCATGCGTGTTACAATACGTTCTGCCATACGGTTTGCAGTCCCCCTCCAACCGCAATGTGCCAAACCGATTGCCTTTTGTTTGGTATCCAGCAAAAACACAGGCACACAATCTGCACCGAATATCACCAAATGGACACCCTTTTCATTGGTTATCAATCCATCTACGTCTTGATATGTGCGTGCTTTTGTCACACCTGCCCCTTTGTCTTTTTCTTTGATTTGCAAAACATTTGTGGTATGGGTTTGGTGTGTTGCCACAAATGCCATAGGGTCTATCTCCAAAGCCTCTGCCAAAAGACGATAGTTTTCAGATACTGCCGTACGTTCTTCCCCTCTGGAAAAGCCCATATTCATGCCCGCATACACCCCTGTACTCACACCGCCATGTCTTGTGGTAAACCCATGTTTGACCAATCCTGTTTGCTCCAAATTTTCAAATGTCACCAATTCTATTCCGTTTTTCTGTATCAATTTCAAACTGCTTTCCTCCTATCATGCCAAAAAAGCATTTTCTGTATACCGAAAATATTTTTTTCCGTTTTCTTCCAACACTTCTGCCACATCAAAACGACAATCTTTGTCTGTGATATTTTGTTCTGCCAAATATGCTTTTGCGGTTTCAATGATATGCTGTTGTTTCTTCCAGTCCACAGCCTCCGCAGGCAATCCTGTTTTTGTGCCTTTGCGAAACTTGACTTCCGTAAACACCAAAACATCGCCTTCTTCTGCAATAATATCAATTTCCCCATACTGCGAACGATAATTTTGTTCTATGATACGATACCCTAATTTTTGCATTTGTTTTGCTGCCAAAAATTCGCCTTGATTACCCTTTTCTTTGTTTTGTGTTTCTGTTTTTTGCATCAGATTTTTGACAAAAGAACGGCGATGAATGTCACACAAACCATGTTGTGCAATCCCAGCCAAATGCTTTTGAGAGCCATAGCCTTTGTTTGATGCAAAATCATAATTTGGATATACTTTGTCCAGGTCTTCCATCATAGCATCTCTTGTCACTTTTGCCACAATACTTGCCGCACCAATGGACATACTTTTTGCATCGCCTTTGACAATGCCTTTTTGTGGGATTTCTATTTGCGGAATGGTGACAGCATCTGCCAATATGTACTGCGGTGGAATATCCAGCTTTGCAATCGCCTCCCGCATGGCTTCGTATGTCGCCTGCAAGATATTGATTTCATCAATACGTTCATGGGATACCACACCAACCGCCCAAGCAACTGCTTCTTTTTTGATGATGGCACAAAGTTCTTCTCTTTTTTTGGCAGTCAGTTTTTTGGAGTCATCAATGCCCGCAATGATATGATTTTGCGGCAAAATGACAGCCGCCGCCACCACAGGCCCAGCCAATGGCCCACGTCCGACTTCGTCCACACCTGCCACCAATGTATACCCCTGTTGATAACATTCCCTCTCATATCGCAAAATATCTTGCAAGCGTTGCAATTCCTGTAAATGTGCCGTATATCGTTTTTGATAGGTTTGTATCAATTTCTGCACGCCTTTTCTTTCGTCTGTTTCATATTGTTTGCATACATTGGGGAATTGTAATATGTCACATTGTTCCAATGTCATTTTGATTTCGCTGATTGTCTGCATACTGCTTCTCCTTGTGTTGGTTTACGCTTTTTGTTGTTTTATGGAAAAAGGAGCTTCCTTTGCAAAGTCAAAGAAAACTCCTCTATCATTTGTATTACACTTCCATAATGATGGGTAAAATCATCGGACTGCGTTTTGTTTTTTGCCAAATATAATTTTTCAATGTGTCTTTGATGACATTTTTGATATAGTTCCAACTTGTGATATTTTTTTCTTCACATTCCTGCAACGCTTTCAATACGACTTCTTTTGCACCTTCCATCAAGCCTTCGGACTCTCTGACATACACAAAACCACGAGAGATAATATCCGGCCCTGCAACAATCTGACCGGTTTCTGTTTCCATGGAAACCACAACCACCATCAAGCCGTCCTCGGAAAGATGTTTTCTGTCACGCAATACGATATTGCCGACATCGCCAACACCCAAACCGTCTACCATCACTTGACCGGCAGGTACAGTGCCTGTTACTTTTGCATCTGTTCTGGAAAGTTCCAACACTTCGCCCAGTTTCATCACAAAAATATCTTTTTTGTCCATACCCATGCTGATTGCCAAATCTCTATGACAAGATAAGTGCATATATTCCCCATGCACCGGCATAAAGAATTTTGGTTTTGTCAATGCAAGCATCAGTTTCAATTCTTCCTGTCTTGCGTGTCCGGAAACATGAATATCCTCAATGCCGCCATAAATGACGTTTGCACCTTTTTTGAGCAATTCATTCACAACACGAATGACATTTTTTTCATTTCCGGGGATTGCAGAGGCACTGATGATGATTTTGTCGTCGGGTTTGATACTGATTTGTTTATGCTCGCTGTTTGCGATACGGGACAGTGCAGACATATTTTCCCCTTGGCTGCCTGTTGTAATGATAACCAGCTGTTCATCACGATAATTCTTGATTTCACTAATGTCAATCAGTGTACGGGGCGGCACCCAAAGATAATCCAGTTCAGAAGCGGTTTTTACCGCATTGACCATACTTCTGCCCAATATGGCAACTTTTCTGCCATACATATATGCCGCATTGATAATCTGCTGAATACGATGGATATTGGACGAAAATGTTGCAACCATAATACGGTTTTTCGGTGTTTCTTCAAATACACGTTCAAACACTTTGCCAACATTTTTTTCAGACATGGTAAAGCCTTTACGCTCTGCATTTGTGCTGTCACTCATCAAAAGCAATACGCCTTTTCCGCCCAATTCTGCAAAACGTTGCAAATCAATGATTTCTCCGTCAATGGGGGTGTAGTCCACTTTGAAGTCCCCCGTATGAATGACCATACCCACAGGCGTTTGTATTGCCAAAGCCACCGCATCGGCAATGGAGTGATTTGTGTGTATGAATTCTACGGACATTTCACCCAATTTTACTTTTTCACCCGGAACAACGGTATGCAATGTTGTTTTTTCCAACATTTTGTGTTCTCTGAGTTTATTTTCCAAAAGTCCCAGTGTCAATAATGTACCAAACACCGGTACTTTCAGTTGTTTGAGAATATATGGCAAAGCACCAATATGGTCCTCATGTCCATGTGTTAATACAATACCTCTGATTTTTTCTACGTTTTTTGCCAAATATGTGATGTCGGGAATCACCAAGTCTACCCCTAACATATCGTCCTCCGGAAACGCCAAGCCACAGTCAATGATAATGATGTCATTACCATATTCCAAAACGGTCATATTCTTTCCGATTTCTTCCAATCCGCCCAAAGCAATCACTTTTAGCTTTGTTTTGGATTTTGGTTTTCTAGTTGCCAAAAAACACACCTCCTTTTTTTTGAATATGTATGTCAATAAAATGATGTCTTTCACAATGATTTTTATCCATAAAAACAAAACCTGCCCATTTTGGACAAGCACAAAAAGAGCAGTCAAACAATCGTTGTCAAAAACATTGTTCTGCTTCTTTTGGTTTTTGTGTCATATGTATATTGTTACAGAAAATATATCATTTTCTGTTTCTGCTTAATTTATGGAAACTTCGTAGTCCTCACCTTTTTGTGCGAATAATGCCGCAATGCGGTCAAACTCGTCATCATCTTCCACCAATTCGTATGTGATGTCATTGGCATCAATGGAAATTTCTTTCAAAATGGTTGCTTCTGTTTCATCATCGTCCATTTTTTCTGTTTCCACAACCAACAAATACCGTTGTGTACCGCTTGCCACGTTATCAATAATGGAAAATTCGATTTCTGTACCATCTTCATCTGTCATGGTTACGACTTCAAATTCCATTTCTTCTGCTTCTTCAAATATATCTGCCATATTTTTTGCTCCATTCTATGTCCGAGACAGCGATTGTCTGCTGTCCAAATATCCTTGTAAAATATGCACTGCCGCCATTTTGTCAATGACACTTTTTCGCTTATCGTGGCTCAAATCTGCCATACGCAACGCACGTTCTGCGGCAATGGTGCTAAACCGTTCGTCCCACAATACCACAGGAATTTTCGGAAACCGCCCTTTGATTTTCTGTTCAAACACCTTCGTTTTTTCGCATCGTTCGCCTTCTGAATTGTCCAAATTTTTGGGATATCCCAATACGATTGTGTCCACTTGATATTGTTCAATCAATGCAGAAAGACGTTTCATACATCTTTTGAATTCCTGCGGATTTTCTCTTTTTATAATTTCCACGCCTTGTGCCGTCCACCCCAAGGGGTCACTGACTGCAACGCCAATGGTTTTATCTCCAAAATCTAAACCCAATATACGCAAATTGACTGCCTCTTTCTCATTCGTTTCTTTTCAAATAATCTTTTACCAATTCTTCCAACAATTCATCACGTTCCAATTTGCGTATCATCGCTCTTGCATTCAAATAGCTTGTGATGTATGTGGGGTCACCGGAAAGAATATATCCCACAATTTGGTTCACAGGGTTATATCCTTTTTCCCGCAAAGCAGTGCTTACGGAAATTAAAATTCGTTTTGCTTCATTTTCCGGTTCATTTTGATTTCTGCCAAAATACTGTGTTTCATTCATATTGTTGTTCATGTTTTCTCACTCTCCGTTTCACAGCCCTTTGCTGCGTGCCGCCAATATTCTCTTTCCATCATAATATAAACACCAACGGATTGCAACCGTTCTTTGATTACATAAATATTACAAAATATCTGCCAATTCTCCAAAGGCTGTTTCCCCCTGCATATCTGTGATTTTTGTTTGTGCAATCACATTTGACAAATCTTTTTCGCTTTTGGTATGGACTTTGATATAATTGGTTGTATGCCCTTCATAGATACCTTCTGCCACAGGGCGTTCATACAATACCGGCATCACTTTGCCGATATGTGTCTGTATAAATGCTTTTGCCATCGCATCGCTGACCGCAATCAAATCCTGACTGCGGGATTGTTTGACTGCATTTTGCAGTTGGTCGTTTCGTTGTGCGGCAGGCGTGCCTTTTTTGGGAGAATAGGGGAACACATGGATTTTGGAAAATTGTATTTCTTCTGCAAACGCTTTGCTTTGTGCATAATCTTCTTCTGTTTCTCCCGGAAATCCCACAATCACGTCTGTGGTCAATGCCACATCAGGCAAATATTTGCGTAACAGTTGTGCCGCTTTTCGATACTGTGCGGTATCATATTTGCGGTTCATTTCCTTCAACGTTTTGTCACAGCCGCTTTGCAAAGACAAATGGAAATGGTCGCATACTTTCGGCAATTTTGCCATTTCCTGTGCAAATATTTCTGTCACCACATTTGGCTCTATGGAACTAAAACGAATACGTGCAATGCCTTCCACTTCGTGTACCTGTTTGATAATATCAATCAATGTCACTGTTTTCAAATCTTTTCCATAACTTGCCACATGAATGCCTGTCAAAACAACCTCTTTGAACCCATTTTCAGCCAAGCGTTTCACTTCTTCCACGACATCTTTGGGGTCACGGCTGCGGATAGGGCCTCTTGCATATGGAATGATACAATAGGAACAAAATTGACTGCAACCATCTTGTATTTTCAAATATGCTCTGGTGCGGTTGGATAATTTTTGTATGGATAAAGGCTCAAATGTGCGTTCATGCATGATATCGGTCACGTAATTGCGAACCCCTTGCTCTGCATGGTATTGTTCCACCAATTCCACAATTTTGCTTTTGTCTTTTGTGCCAATCACAAGATTGACACCCATAATTTCTTCCAGCTCTTTGGGAGCTGTCTGGGCATAACAGCCCACAACTGCCACCACTGCATTTTCATTTTGTCTTTTTACTTTGCGAATGAGCTGTCTGGATTTTTTATCTCCAAAATTGGTCACTGTACAAGTGTTGATGATATAAATATCCGCACAATCCTCCACAGATACCACTTCATAGCCTTTTTCCGCAAACAATTCTGCAATGGCTTCACTTTCATATTGATTTACTTTACACCCTAAGGCATAACTTGCTATTTTTTTCATAATACTCCTTCTATGGCTTTACAGCCCCGTATATTTTTTGATGATATCAACAACTGCTCCGTCATTGTTGTTGCCTGCCACAAAATTTGCTTTTTCTTTGACTGCATCTGATGCATTTTCCATGGCATAACTATATGCTGCACAGGCAAACATTTCCACATCATTCCATTGGTCACCAAACACCAACGTTTCTTTTGGCAAAATACCCCATTGCTCTTGTAATGCTTTGACAGCACTGCCTTTGTTCACGCCCAGCAATCCGGTATCCAAGCAGTTTTCTCCGGAGATAACCAATGTCATTTCCTCTGTCAAAAGCGGTTTCAGTCTGTCATAATATGCTTTTGTCGGCATTTTGTTTTTGATGACTAAAGAAACCTTTGTCACATCTTTTGTCACATCATATAATGATGATACCAGTTCCATTTCATAATGAAACTTTGGCGAGCGTAAATGGTCATACATTTCTTTGCTTTCTGTATGTCCGCAATATTTTGCACATACCAAAGCATCTGCACCACCTACTTTTTTGATGGCGTTCAGACAATGCACAATTTGTGCGTGTGTCATGGCTTTGTAATACAATTCTTCGGTATCATTTTGCACGACAAATGCACCGTTTTCTGCAATGATTGTCATTTCGTGGATATGCTCTGCAAAATCATACCGCAAACTGGGATACTGTCTGCCACTTGCCACCACAAAGTGAATGCCTTTTTGTTTCAATTTTGGCAACAACGCATAAATTCTGGCATCTACTTGTTTTTTATCATTCAACAATGTGCCGTCCATATCGGACACAATCAATTTTATCATACCTCACGCCTCTTTATATTACTGTCATTGATACGGAAAAACAGCGGCAATATCTGCATAGCGGTGTCCGCATCTTTACCGGAAAGCCAAATCAAATACTGACGTAAGGCTTCCCATTTTTTGCTTTTTGGCACAACTTTTGCACAAATTTCTTCCATCTCGTTCAATTTTTCCATAATTTCTTCTTTTTCTAAAAAAGGCAGGTTTGACATACCAAGTGCAATACGCACCGATGTAAAATCTGCTTTGCGGTCAATTTCTTTTTCTTCTTTTTGGATATAGTATTCCATCAAACCTTTGTTTGTATAACCATTTTCCTGAAATGCCTGCAACCGTTCTACCAAACACAATATATTCCGACGGTATACTTCTGCCATTTCTTCTGCATTTTTACGATTTTGTATGACATACAGATATTGGTCAAAGCCATCTATTTTTTCTTCATAATGTTGCAACAGCATCTGGAACACACGATCTAATTGCTCGATATCATGCGGATAATTCTCCCAAATTTCATAACATTGTTGCAAATCTTCTTCTATCATGGTCTGCATATCTTTTTCTTCCATACTGCCGCCGCCTTCCCTATCAGAAGTTTTTGTCAATATATGTAGTATAACAAAACCCCTTTGTGTTTGCAAGCAGAGCAAAATAAAAACATCGTATTACAAAAGGAGAATTTTTGACATTGCAAAAAATTCTCCCCTGTGGTTTTTATGGTATTGTATATATACTGTTGCACATTTATTTACAATATCTGTGTGTTATGCTTCTTCGTCCTCTTCATCGTCAATGATGACAACCATACCTCCCATACGTTCATTCAACTCACGTCTTGTGATTTTGATGATATTGGGTACAACACCGTTTGGTTGTTCATCAATGAAATAAGGGCCTTCTTTGTCACAATCGTTTTCGTCCAACCAACCGCTGAAAAAAGAAATAATGGAACGCATAATTTCCACGCTATGTCCCCAATAATCCAAGTCCAAGAACAGCAGTCGTCTTTTTTCACCTGTTTTTGAGAACTTACGGCTTTTGTACGCCATACTGAACAAACGTCTTTCTTCGCCTTTATACATAAAATATACTGCCATTTCGTTGCTTTCCCCGAAACGGTTTTCATAACGGTTCACTTTTGCTTCCGGGTCAAAATAGCGGCAAATAAAGCGATAAATTTGCTCCAATTCAATTTCCTTTGTAATATAACCATGTGTCTTTGCTGTCATTTTACTCCAATCCTTTCTTTATCCAATCCATGAAATCCATATCATTTCTTGCATTATACAAAACCATGCAGTGACTGACAATAGACAACACAACAAAATATCCCACTCTTTTCATATGCTTTTTTGTGCTTTTTTATCAATCTTATTTGATATTTTCAATGATTTTTTCTGTCAGAAAACTGCTTCTTTGTGCTGCCATGATACAAAATTCATCAAAAGACATTCCTGCTTCTTCATTGGCATCATCAGAAATGGCACGAATCACAACAAACGGAATATCATTCAAATAACAGGTGTGAGCAATCGCTGCCCCTTCCATTTCCGCACAATCGCCTTTGACATTGCGACGGATTTTTTCTTTGCCTTCTTTGGTGCTGATAAATTGGTCACCACTTGCCACACGCCCAACCAATACCTTGTATTCGTTTTGCTCTTCTGCCGCTTGTTGTGCCAATTCTATCAGCGTTTTGTCTGCTTGAAAATAACTTTGCGGCATACGGGGAATGACACCCACAGGGTCGCCAAATGCTGATGTATCCATATCATGTTGTACGGCATCAGCGGAAATCAAAATATCGCCAATGTGCAAATCCGTAGACACCGCCCCTGCAACACCGGTATTGATGACATAATCCACGCCAAAATGGTCAATCATGGCTTGTGTACAAATGGCTGCATTCACTTTGCCAATCCCGCTTTTGACCAATACCACTTGATTTTTGCCATATTTCCCAATACAATAGGAAAGCCCTGCAATCATTTTTGTTGTCACAACTTCCAATTTCTCTTTCAAAAATGCAATTTCTTCCTCCATTGCACCAATCACACCAATAATTGCCATGTTTATCACTCCCGATTTCTTTATGATATTTTATATATATGTTCTGTATGTTCGTTTTTTATTATCATACCATAACCCTTGCCTATAATTCAAGAACCATACAAAATCATCATTTTGCTTTTTGGTAAAGTTTGGCTTTTGTTGCAAATTACGGCGGCTTTTTGTATACTATACTCAAGTGTATATAACATATAGGAGTGTATTTTTTATGAAAAAACCATTGATTGGGATTACCCCAAACTATCACGCACACACAAAGCAATATCAACTGCATGAAGATTATGCAAATGCCGTTTTGCAAGCAGGCGGTATCCCTGTTTTGTTGTTTCCTGACACAGGCTTTCCCCACTATATCGACGGCATCATATGCAGTGGTGGCGGAGACATAGACCCCTTGCTGTTTGGCGAAGAACCCATACAACAAAGCGGTGAAATCTCTCCTTTGCGTGACCAATACGAATTGGAGCTTTGCAAGCAGGCTTTGCAAACCGACTTACCCATACTTGGCATTTGTCGTGGTATGCAAATCTTAAATATCGCTGCCGGCGGCAGTATTTACCAAGACATATGGACACAAACAGGCTCTGTGTTGAAACACCAACAACAAGCCCCCCGCACATATGGCACACACAGCATTTCTTTGGAAAAACAAAGTATTTTATATCAGCTGTGGCAAGAGCCGCATATGGTTGTCAATTCTATGCACCATCAAGCCGTTTCCCGTTTGGGCAAAGACTTTTTTGTGGCTGCACAAAGCACAGACGGCTTAACCGAAGCCATACAACAAAAAGAAAAAGCATTTGTACTGGGTGTACAATGGCACCCCGAAGCCATGCCCACACTCGCACAACAAGCCATATTCGGTCGCTTGATAGAAGCCGCAATCTCTTATCAGAACAAAAGAAAGGATTGATACCCCCATCATGGAACAAACACAAAAGCAAATCCTGCTTTCCTCCGAACGTATTTTGGAATGGCTGATGGAAACAGGACTTTTATTTCTGAAAGTTTTTTTGACATTTTTCATTTGTTGGTTTACCATACGCATACTCAATCGTGTGATAAAGAAATTTTTTACCGCACAGACAAAAAAACAACGCCTTGCCATGACGGAACGAAAAGCAAGAACATTAAATTCCATCACTTCCAGCGTCATGAAATACGTCATCTATTTCATTGGCATATTTACCGCACTCAATTTTTTTGGTGTGGACAGCAAATCTTTGGTTGTGATTGCCAGTGCCGGCTCTGTTGCCATCGGTTTGGGTGCACAAAGTATTGTGACAGATATGTTGGGCGGATTTTTTATATTATTTGAAGACCATTATGCCGTTGGTGATATTGTCACCATACAAAATATCACCGGTACTGTGGAAAGTGTGACATTGCGTTCCACAAAAATTCGAGATGTGCAAGGTTGCGTCCATATCATTCCCAATGGTGCAGTTGGTACAGTCACCAATATGTGTCGGGATTTCATCAATGCCGTTGTGACGGTTGGTGTTTCTTATGATGCGGATATTGACAGCGTACTTGCCATATTACAAGATGAAATGGAAAAAACAAAAGATATGCCCGATATTTTGGAAACACCAAAAATCGTCGGTGTCACGGGCTTAGACGACTCTGCCATCACCATCAAAATCATTGCAAAATGTCATGTCAAAACCAATATATTGACAGAAGCGGAACTGCGTCGCCGTATCAAAAAACGCTTAGATAAAGAAGGAGTGGATATTCCATTCCCGCAACGTACCATACATATTGTTTCACAAAAGGAGGGATAATGCATGGATTTACAAGTCGGAGATATTGTACAAATGAAAAAAAATCACCCTTGTGGCTCTGCACAATGGGAAATACTGCGTACCGGTATTGATTTTCGTATCAAATGTTGCGGTTGTGAGCATATGGTCATGTTGCCCCGTGTGAAATTTGAAAAAAACGTCAAAAAAATCATATCCCGCAATACAAAAGAATAAGTATATTTTCAAAGAGGACACAAATTTGTGTCCTCTTTTTCTGATATCCGAAAAACAATTTAATAAAAATGTAAGGTTTCGTTACGCAGAATGTAAAATTTACCACATATACTAATATCAGACACAAAAATGCAATCAAAAACGAGGTGACACCATGCGTAAAAACTATAAAACATACTTGGTTTGTGGTGTGTTGCTTTTGGGCTTAACTGCTTGTCAGGCACAAACACAACCGGTTTCTCATACCATACTCCCCACTGAAACCGTCGCACAAATACAACAGGAAACATACCAATCTTTGCAAAAAAGCGACGGCGATATATTGGCTGTCAATTTAGAGGCCACGCCATCTGAAACCGAAGCACCTTTTTTCTATATCGAAGTTGCACAAGATACAGAAGCCACATTCTCTTTTGACTTCACCAAAACAGAGGGCATTGCAAATATTGGGTATTATCAGCAAGGCAGTACCGAAAAAATATCTGTCCCTTT
This sequence comes from Anaerotignum sp., assembly GCA_020024455.1. Taxonomy (GTDB): domain Bacteria; phylum Bacillota; class Clostridia; order Lachnospirales; family Anaerotignaceae; genus Anaerotignum. Next base: position 35,851 of record JAHHTU010000015.1, read on the forward strand.
GGACTCCTCTGCCGTAGAACAGGAAATCAGCAACGAATTGACTGTTCCTTTGAAAAAAGGTATGAATGTGTTTTATATGACAGGTGATGGTTGTCAATGTGCTTTGCGATGCGAATTGCGTGATTTTGATATGCAAAATATCCGTTTTGCTGATACATTGCCGCCCGCTGTGCAAGAATAGGTGATACCGATGCATGGGTTTTGGGTAGCAAATTTTTATCATACGTATCCGATGCAAGTGCAACCAAACGGAAACACTGTATATGTTTCCCGTTCTTGTTTTGGGCCATTGGAACACATCGCATATGGTATGGATACAAGCGGTCGTTATTACTGCGCACATACATATCCGCTTGCTTTTGATGAAACTGATTTGCAATGCGACATCATCTATTTACAAAAACAAGAGATACTTTCTATACTTACAGAAGAAATGGCAATCTGTCAGGCACAAAAACAAGAAACATTCCATAATCACTTACAACAAATCAAACAAGGGATACAAGACAAATAAAAAAAGGACATACGTCCTTTTTTTATTTTCTTCGCATGGCGTTGCAAATGGCAATCACTGCCACACCTACGTCCGCAAACACTGCCAGCCACATGGTAGACATACCAATGGCAATCATAATCAGCATAATTGCTTTTACGCCCAATGCGAATATAATATTTTGCAATACAATTTTTCTGGTATTTTTTGCAATACGCAACCCAACTTCCAATTTACCAATATCATCGTCCATCAATACCACATCTGCCGCTTCAATCGCCGCATCAGAGCCAATCGCTCCCATGGCAATCCCTACATCTGCCCCAGCCAATACCGGTGCATCGTTGATGCCATCTCCCACAAATGCAATTTTGGATTTCGGATTTTGTTTTTGCAACATTTCTTCCATTTTGCTTACTTTGTCTTGTGGCAATAATTCTGCATAAATGCGGTCAATCCCCAACGTCTGCCCAATGGCTTCGGCAGTTTCTTTTCTGTCGCCGGAAAGCATCACCAATGCTTTGATACCACGTTTTTTCAAGTTCTGCAATGCCTCTTTGCAATTTTCTTTGATGGTGTCATCGACCACCACATAACCCAAATAAGCGTTATCTGCTGCCACATACACCACAGAACCCATACCATCATATTTCTGATAAGAAACGCCCAATTCTTCCATCAAACGGCTGTTACCCACTGCCATTTGTTTGCCATCAATTTGATAGGAGATACCGAAACCACCTTTTTCCTGATATGCCAAAACAGCGGGTGGCATCTGGTTTGTTGTTTGTGTATATTTTGCAACAATGGCTTTTGCAATAGGGTGGTTTGACATTGCTTCCCCTGCCGCCAACCATGTCAGCATATTGTCATCGCCTTCTATTTTGGTAACCGCAAATTCCCCTTTTGTCAATGTACCTGTTTTGTCAAACACGATACAATCTGTATGACAAAGTGCATCTAAATAGTTGCCGCCTTTTACCAAAATACCATTTTTTGATGCCGCACCAATACCTGCAAAATAACTCAACGGTACAGACAACACCAACGCACAAGGACAGGAAACAACCAAGAACATCAATGCACGACCAAACCAAACGGTCAACTCTCCCATGCCCAACAGCGGCGGAATGAACGCCAACAACACTGCCAATACCACCACAGCAGGTGTGTACACTCTTGCAAATCTTGTGATAAATTTTTCTGTTTTTGATTTTTTCCCTGCGGCATTTTCCACCAATTCCAATATTTTCATGACTGTGGATTCACCAAAAGGTTTTGTCACTTCAATTTCCAGCAATCCATCTTGGTTGATACAACCACTCAATACCGCACTGCCTGCATCTACACGACGAGGGACTGCCTCTCCTGTCAACGCAACGGTATCCAACATCGCCCAGCCTGTGGTTACCACACCGTCCAAGGGGATTTTTTCACCGGCTTTGACTTGTATTTTATCGCCTTTTTGCACTTGTTCGGGTGCAACCTGTATGATATTGCCATTTTCGTCTATTTTATTTGCATAATCCGGACGAATATCCATCAAAGAAGTAATGGATTTTCTGGAACGTGTCACTGCATAATCTTGGAATGCTTCCCCAACTTGATAAAACAGCATCACGAATACCGCTTCCGACATTTCTCCAATCGCCATTGCTCCAATGGTGGATAATGACATTAAGAAGTTTTCATCAAACACTTGCCCTCTTCTGATATTGTTGATGGCACGCCAAAGCACATCATACCCAAATATGAAATATGCTACCAAAAATAATGGGATTTGTAATGTGCCTTCCAACAAATTGGCTGCCCCAAAAAACAATATCCCAACTGCAAAACGGGCAATGGTTTTCTTGATACTGCCTTGCTCTGCGTGTTCATGTCCATGTTCATGGCAACCGTCTGCACTGCAACAACAGCAGTCATGCATCGGTTCTTGTTTGTGTTTTTCTGTGGTGACTTCTACGTCCGGTTCATATTTGTGTACGGTTTTTTTGACCTTATCAAACACAACACTTTCTTCTGCGTGTTCCTGTAATGCAATATGCATTTCCTGTTTTACCAAATTGATTTGTGCCTCTTTTGTTTCTTTCATTTTATTGACTGCGATTTCAATTTTTCCCGCACAATTTGCACAAGTCAAACCCTGCAAATATATAGTCATTTCTTTCATAAGATACACCTCTCTTTTATTTGATTATATGAGTATATGTTCATTTGATGACCAGAAAAATATGGCACAGTTTGTGCCAGTATTCTATCTCTTACATATAGCCTCTCTTATGGCAAATATGCGTTGTACCATTTTGCAAAACGGTTTTTACATGGTCATCGTCCAAAGCATAATAAACCGTTTTTCCATCTTTGCGATACTTCACCAAATCATTTTGTCTTAATACACGCAACTGGTGTGAAACTGCGGATTGTGTCATATCCAAAACCTCCGCAAGCTCTCCCACATTCATCTCGTTTTGTACCAAAAGCCACAAAATGCGAATTCTGGTTGCATCGCCAAACACACGAAAAAATTCCGCCAAATCTGTGACAAAATTTTGTGATAATGCTTGTTCCATGTCTAATTTTTTTTGTTGCATGGATACACCCTCTTTCATCACTTGAACATCTGCTCATATATTAACATGACTTTTTTGCACTGTCAACCATTTTTTCAAAATCAATCAAATCCACAAACCCTTGCATCGCATGAGAAAGCGATACATTTTTCAACCGCACCATACCGATATTCCTTTTGGAAATTTGCGGTTTCACAGGAATTTCATACAGCTTTTTTGCCTGCAATTCCGCTTGCACAAATTCTTTGATGACATACGTCAACCCCAAATTGATTTTTGCAAAACTCACCAACAAATCACTACTGCCCAATTCCAAAATCGGGTTAAACACAATGCCGTTTTCCTCTGCATAACTGTCCAAATAACGGCGGGAATTGCTCAAATCCTCCAATAACAACAACGGATACTGTGGCAACTGACGAATATCCAATCCCGTTTGTGCCAATTCTTTGTACCGCTCGCCCCCCACCAAAATATCTTGAATTTCCATACAAGGCACAATTTCCAAACCTTCTGTTTGTGTAACCGGCAAATTGACAAAACATACGTCAACACTTCCATTTTTTAACAATCGCAATGACTCGTACGTTGTTTTGTTTGTAATTTTGATATTGATATCCGGATACAATTTATGGTATCGCTCCAAATAAGGCAACAAAAAATTTGCAATGACCGTATCACTTGCACTGATTTTCAATTCTCCCATTTCCATATTCACCAACTGAAAATATTTTTCTTCTGCCGCCTGAATAAACCCCAAAGCCTGTGACAAATACGTATACAACACTTTCCCCTCTGTTGTTGGATATACGCCCTTTGCAGTACGCACAAGCAAGGCATTTCCCATACGGTCCTCCAACTGTTTGACTGCCATACTCACCGCAGGCTGTGAAATATACAATTCTTTTGCCGCCGCCGACATATTTCCAAATTTCACCACCATACAAAAAATACGATACAAATCCAAAGATACATCTATTTTCACAAAATACCCTCCTTTCTGTTTATTGTTTATATGAAAAAAGAGAACGCCTGTCCTCTTTTTCTCTGCATTTACGCCTTGATATAAGCCAAGCCGACAACACCCGGCCCTGTATGTGCGCCCACCACACAGCCAAATTCTCCATACAATACGGTTTTGTTTTCACGCAAATCCGCACAGGCTTCATATAATTTGTCATAATTTTCCTGTGCTTGTGCATGACCAAACAATATGGGATATGTGTCATCTATACCATCTTCCACAGCCATAGTTTTCAATGTGTCATACAATTTCTTTTTGCCTCTGACTTTGCCCAATGTTGTCACAAGACCATCGGAAATGCCAATGATGGGGTGTACATTCAACAATGTGCCAATGGTTGCGGCTGTTGCGGAAAGTCTGCCGCCTTTTTTCAAATATTCCAATGTTTCCACTGCCGCACATAAACGCACTCTATGTTTCAATGTTTCCATAGCGTCATAGATTTCTTTTGCAGATTTCCCATCTTGTGCCATTTTTGCCGCAATCTCTACCAAAAGCCCCATAGACAAGCAAACGTTCTGAGAATCCACAATATAAATATCATCGGTTTCCAATATGTTTTTTGCAATATTTGCAGATTGTACCGTACCACTCATTTTGGAAGAAATGAAAATACACACCACTTCTTCCTTGTTTTGCAAACATTGTGCAAACACCTCTTCAAAAGTATGCGGTGTTGGTTGTGCCGTTGTTGGAAATGTTTGTTCTTCTCTTAATTTTTTATAAAATTCTATATTTGTCAAATCCACACCATCATAATATGTTTGTTCACCAATATGCACCATCAAAGGCACACACAAAACGCCAAGTGCTTCCCGTCTTTCTTTTGTCAAATCACAAGTACTGTCCGTTATAATTCTTACCATGCTAAACCTCCCGATATGCTAATATCTTTTTGACGTTATTCTCATTATAAATGTTTTCTTCGGTACGTCAATGTTTTTTCACAAAATAAAAAAAGAGCAGTACTGCTCTTTTTTATAAAAAACGAAATTTAAAACTGTATTGTACCTGTTTCTAACAAAAATTGTCCATACGCCATACTCATGGCAAAGAATGACAGCACAAATAACAATGCCACAGCCCCTTTATCATATACCCACTTGACTTGCTCTGTATCCTGTCGGATACTCCACAATGTTTCTATTCCCAGAGAAATCAAAATCAAAGGCCAAAATTTCATAATCATTGTATAATGCAACCCCTGCCAAAATGTATGCACCAAAAACAAAAAACCGAATAACACAAGTACAATGCCCAATGTCACTGTTCCGATTTTTCTCTCACGCATACTTATTCCTCCTCTTTGTGCTCAATAATCTCTTTTTTGATGGGATTGCCTTTCAACATTTTCACACCAAGATATATCACACCAATCCCAATCAAGATACGGGGAATGGTAGAACGAATACGCCAAACCCAGTCATCAAAGAAGCTCGGCAGTATCCAAATCAAACTATCCCATACAATATTCCAAAGCATCACACCACCCAAAACCAATAATATGACAGCAATGACTTTTTTTGTGCCAATATTCCAATTTTGTTTGCAACCGTCTATATTTTCCAAGAATAAAAATCTATCTTCTACCATATAAAATTCTTCGGGTGGCAACCCACGCAAGTGATGCACATGGAAAAAACTATACAGCCATATAATCGGCAACAACATTCCCAAAAAACCCATACCAAAAAACGAACCAACAACAATCACCAAAAAAGTCAACAACATCAAACTCAAACCCTGTTTGAAAAATCCCATATACATTTCGCCTGCCCCTGGTATCAAAGAACAGATAAATGTCCAAAAACCACTCTTTTTATTTGTCATATCCAACTACCTCCATCATTGCTTCTGTCACATATCCCGAAAATTCTGTAATGCCCTCTATCAATGTGTTTGCACCTCTTGTCACATATTCAAAAACATCTCGGTGTGGCTGTGTTTGTTGCATCATATATGTCGCCTGCCTATGCATAGACTGCTCATAACCATGAGATTTTATCGGCAAAAATAACAAAACCAACGTTGCCGCCATTGCTCCACCAATTTTTAATTGATAAAACAATCTTTGCCATTTGAGGGAAGGTTGCTTTTGTTGTATGATTTGTTTTTTTGCAACCTGTTGCATCACACGGCCTTCCAGCGTATGCGGTGCTTGTAACAATCCATTTTTTTCCAAACTTGCAATCATTTCTTCCAACTGTTCTGTTGTCAGATTCTGCCTCATGGCACACACCCCTTTCCATATAATTTTTGCAGTTTTGCTCTTGCTCTGTAAATTTGCGTTTGTACGGTTTTGATATTGCGATTTTGTTCCTCTGCGATTTGCACAACTTCTTTTTCATCACAAAAATAAGAAATTGCCACTTCTTTGTATGGTGACGGCAAACTTTCGCAACAAGTTTGCAATTCCTGTTTGACTTCATTTTCCAAAACCTGCCCCTCTACGGTTTCTGTTTCTACACAATCCAGAAACACGGTTTCTTCTTGCGGGAGAACACGTCGACGGTCTTTTTTCAAAAAATCCAAACATTTATGCACCGCAATGCGGCATAGCCATGCTTTCTCATGTTTTCCATCAAATTGTTCCAAATGTGCATAAGCTGCCAAAAACGTTTCCTGTGCCAAATCCTCTGCCTCAAAATAATTGTTTGTCATTTTATAGCAAAGTGTAAACACCAGATTTTGATAATCGCTTAGCCAAATCGCAATCTGTTTTTCCTTGTCGATACGCCCACCCCCTTTTTCTTTTGTATCCTCGTTCATATACTAAAACGATACAACACTGCAAAAATCTTCAACTTTTTCAAAAAAATCTCATCTTAAACAAATCTTAAACATTTCCATCAAAAAAACAGACCAAATATGGTCTGTTTTCTATTTGTTTAATATAATCCCAGTTTGGAGAGATATTGGTCAATCAGTTGCAGTTTTGCCTCAGTGGAATACCCCATTTGTTTGCTGATAAAAGAGCATAATAATTCAATGGTAAAAATCACTGCGACATATGAGTTGAAAAATGTATTACTGTCCACACTGACTGTCAAAAGCTGTGTGGCATATTGTGCCAAAGGGGCACTTGCCTTGTCTGTAATCAGTATGATTTTTGCTCCTGCATCGTAAGCCATTTTGGCTGCCAGCAAGTCCATTTCGGAATACCTTGGAAAGCTAACCGCAACAATACAATCGTTTTCCGTAATATCGGATAAATGGTCAATGACATTCAAAGCAGGGTGTGATGTTTCATACACATCAGGCAACAAATGTTTCATCAACAGCAACAACATATCCCCCACACAGGAATTTGCACGTGATGTCACAATAAATTTTCGTTTACTGGCTGTAATCAAGCCTGCCGCACGCTCAAAAGATAAGGTATCATTTTGATTGACACAGGACTTCAAATTTTGTAATACATTGGAAAAATAACTTTCCACAATATCACTTTTATCCAATTTGCCGATACTCAGTTTCAGACGTTCCGATGGTACGATGATGTTGTCAGAAACGCTGTTAATCCGTTCTGTATATGTTTTGCGGATACTTTTTTGAAAATCCATAAACCCTGTATAACCCAGTGTACGTGTAAAACGAATTACGGAAGAATCACTGACCTGCAAACGCTTTGCAATCTCTGTAGAGGTAATAAAGCAAGATTCCGCAAAATTATCCAGTATAAATTCTGCAATCAATTTCTCTTTCTTTGTCAATTTTACGCCCATAAGCTTTGCTCTGAGTTCCTCTGTCATGTTCGTCCCTCTTTTCTGATTTCCTGTCCATGATTTTCAACACTTGTTTTTATTTTCGCATACTCCCGAACGCTTTTCAACATATTTCAGAAAATAATACAAAATAAAAACAACTTGTAACCCTTTGTGTTATCGTTTATAATAAGGCGATAAGCAAGCAAATCATAAAAGGAGCTATTTTCATGACAGAACGTATATCCACACCTTCCAGAACGAAACAAATCATCGAAGAAAACGGTTTTTATTTCAAAAAGAATTTTGGACAAAATTTCCTGATTGACAGTAACATTTTGGATAACATCGCCCAATGTGCCAATGTCACAAAACAAGACTGTGTATTGGAAGTTGGCCCCGGTATCGGCAGTTTGACACAAGTTTTGGCAGAAAATGCCCGCCAAGTGGTGGCTGTGGAAATCGACACAAACCTCATTCCCATACTCTCCAAAACATTGGCAGATTACAATAATATCGAAATTCTCAATCAAGATATTTTGAAAACAGACATTGATGCCATCATCAAAGAAAAAAATGACGACCGCCCCATCAAAGTGGTGGCAAATTTGCCGTATTATATCACCACACCCATTATTATGGACTTGTTGGAGCAAGAACGCAAAGTAGACACCATCACCGTCATGGTGCAAAAAGAAGTGGCAGAACGTATGCAGGCAAAACCAAAAGAAAAAGAATATGGTGCATTGTCCATCGCTGTGCAATATTACTGTAATGCCCATTTGGATATGATTGTGCCACCCTCTTGTTTTATGCCACGTCCCAAAGTTGCTTCTGCTGTCATTACATTGGACATATTGCCGGAACGCAAAGTCAAAACAAAAGACGAAACATTGTTTTTCCATTTGGTGAAATGTGCATTTTCACAGCGTCGCAAAACATTGTTAAACTGTTTGTATCACCAAGGCGATTTGGGATTTTCCAAAGAGGATTTAACTGCCTTGTTGGAAGGATTGGGCTGGGACGCTCGTGTGCGTGGGGAAGCACTTTCCATTGCAGATTTTGCACGACTGACAGATGCCGTATATGACCGAAAACAACAAGAATAAACCAAAACCTTTCTTCATGAAAGGTTTTCTTTTTTGTCTAAATCTAAAATTTCATATCCCATCTGTTCCAGTATCTTGATACCGTCTATGGTTTTGTAGCCTTTATGGGCAAATGATTCTCCATTTTTTGTGCATTGTTTGATGATTTCCGCAATCATGGAAGGTTTGTGTAAATTGATAAACATCTTTTTCCCTTGGCAGATGGCATAAAGTAAACCATCATACCAGTAAAAAGGTGCTCTGACATTGTCAAATAATACCCTTATGGTTGCTTTTGGTGCAGACTGCATCACAACCAACAGATATAAAAACCAATCATTACTACAAAGCAGCCAACGATATCCAATCCCATCTACCACAATGTTTCGAAATTTTTTTCGCATCACAAACCTCCTTATTATACTGTTTGGACTAGCATAGCATTTTGTCTATGTTTCGTCAAATATCGTGTTTGTCGTTATGGTAAAAATTTTTTGTTTCTGTTTGTTTTTTGATTGTTTTTTTGTTTTGCTGTTTGCTTTTCGTCACAAAAACCCGTCGGTTTTTCTCTGTCTGCTTGATTTTTTAACCACAAATTGCATATTTTCGTTCTTGTTGGTTTTTCCTTTTTCTCCTAAAATATTCACATTTTGCAACAAATCGAGAGATTTCGCCATGTCATTTTATCCTATTATATGCCTATTTTTTATCGTATTTACGATAGTAGTTTTCATATTGTGACATTATTTCCATTTTGTTTCGTGTTTTTGCAAAAAACAAATGTCTTTTCCCCTGTTTTTGCCGTCGTTATTTGTATAACGATATTGTATTGTCATGTTCTTTTGCCTGTACTATAATCAACCTGAAAGCAAAAATTTTCCATATTCATGCATGAAATTACACAAGCGGAGGGATATATTTTGAGTCAAACAAAAATAAAAGTGCTGTTAGCCGATGACAATAAAGATTTCTGCGACATTGTCGTAAACCATTTGCAAAAACAAGAAGATATACAAATTGTAGCCGTTGCTATGGACGGTATTGATGCGATGAACAAAATCAGAGAACATTGCCCGGACATCGCCATTATTGATGGCATTATGCCACGATTGGACGGACTGGGTGTTTTGGAACGACTGCAAAAAAATCCGGATATGCACCAACCCATTACCATTATATTGTCCGCACTCAGTCAAGATAAAGTCATTCAACGTGCTTTGGACTTAGGTGCAAGTTATTATATGGTAAAACCTTTTGATTTGGAGACTTTGACACAACGCATTCGCCAGCTGATGCAGGAACGGCCTGCCATCAAAACAGGTGCGGTTTCTTTCATGGCTTCCGCAAGTCCCGTACAATCACAAGCCTTTGATTTGGAAACCAGAGTAACCAATATCCTGCATGAAATTGGCGTGCCTGCACATATTCGTGGCTATCATTACATGAGAGAGGCAATCATCATGAGTGTCAATGATATGGACGTTCTCAATTACATCACAAAAGAACTGTATCCATCGATTGCCAAAAAATGTAATACCACACCCAGCCGTGTGGAGCGTGCCATTCGTCATGCCATCGAAGTGGCATGGAACAGAGGAAAAATTGATGCCATTGATGCCCTGTTTGGCTATACCATCAACAATCATAAAGGCAAGCCCACAAATAGTGAGTTTATTGCTTTGATTGCCGACCGTCTGCGGTTGGAACAAAAAGCCGTTTGATAGAAAAAAGCGTTTGGTATATATACCAAACGCTTTTTTCTTCAATCCAAACCTTTCAATGATGCAAAAAACAAATCCATACTATCCTCCCAGCCTCTTGGCGGTTCTGTGGGGCAACCATAATGGCTTTTGAACACTTTGTCTGAAAATTCCTCTCCGCCACCAATCAATTCCCCCACACTTGTGGGAAATCCCAATTCTGTTGCACATTCGCACAATGCCAAAGCAGGGTCTTTTGCGTGTTGTGTTTCCAGCAGTTTTTTCCGAATGGATTTATCTTTTTTTGCTTTGTCCAACAGTTCCCATAAATTTTCATTCATATTTCGCATATCATCACACACCTTTTTTCTTTTGTGTTAGATTACCCGATTTTTTCATTGGCATACGATTTTTATTTTATGCCAAACCCAAAAGCATAAAAATGCCATTTGCCAAACTACACACCAAAATCCCCACAACGGTTGGCAACAAAAACGATATCACCGTCCATTTCCAACTACCCGTTTCTTTTTTGATGGTCAACAATGTGGTCGTACAAGGAAAATGATTCAATACAAATAATATCGCACAAATTGTCGTTGTCCATGTCCAGCCATGCATTGCCAACATTTCTCCCGCCTGTGCTATACCATCTGCCTCCACCAACATACCACTTTGACTGTAAAACATCAGCAGCACAGGCAACACAATTTCATTTGCAGGCATACCTAACAAAAATGCTGCCAAAATGACACCTGAAAGTCCCATCAATCTGCCCAACGGCTCTAAGAAATTTGCCAACATCTGCAATATGGTACCATCTCCCACAGACACATTTTGGAATACCCAAATCACAGCCCCCGCAGGAATGGCAACCGTCACAGCACGCCCCAATACAAACAACGTTCTGTCCAACAAACTTCTGACAAGCACCTGCCCAATTTTTGGCTTACGATATGGCGGCAATTCCAATACAAAAGAAGACGGAAACCCTTTCAAAAGCGTATGACTTAACAAAAAAGATACCAAAAGTGTCAATCCCACAGACAAGCCAATCACAATAAACACCGCAAAACCCGAAAGCCAAGACATACCTGCTGACAAAAAGATACTGCTCAGCAATATAATGGTTGGAAATCTGCCATTGCAAGGCACAAAGTTATTTGTCAATATAGCAATCATACGCTCTCTTGGGGAATGAATGATGCGGCAAGATGTTACGCCTGCGGCATTACAACCAAACCCCATAGATAATGTCAACGCCTGTTTTCCGCTTGCACCTGCTTTTTGAAACAAGCCGTCCATTTGGAATGCAATTCTTGGCAACAGCCCAAAATCTTCCAATAGCGTAAACAAAGGAAAAAAGATTGCCATTGGCGGCAACATCACCGAAACCACCCAGCTGACTGTCAAATACACCCCGTCCATCAGCAAACTTTCCAACCAAACAGGTACACCCAAACCAATCACAAATCCACGTACAGGCACACTCAATCTCTGAAATCCCTCCATCAACATATTCGATGGTACATTTGCACCTGCAACCGTAATCCAAAATACCACACCCAAAAGCAACAACATCAACGGCACACCTGTTTTTTTATTTAACATCAGTGTATCAAACAATTCTGCTTTTGGCTTTTTCTGTTTTTGATACACTGCCTTTGCAATTTCTGTCGCACGATTTTGAAACGCCAGCGAACGCCTTTTTTGATACGCCTGTAAAGAACCACATTCTTGCTCCAGCAATGTCAAAGCCGCTTCCCGCCGCAACTCCAATTCTTGCAACTGCCACATATCATATCCTTTTTCTTGCAACATATCCCATAGTTTTTGTTCTCTTTCCAACACCATATCCAAAAACAATCCATTTTGCTCTTGCTCTGTTGCAAATGCCTCCAAACTTTCTTTCAAATACCCAAATGTTTGCGAAAAATCATCATGAAAAGCGGTTCGTATGGGTTCTTGTTTCATATAAACCGCCTTGCATAACATTTTTCTTGCTTCTTCCAACCCTTCTTTTGAGCGTGCGGCTGTTTTGACCACAGGCACGCCCAATAATGTTTCCAATTTTTGCACATCAATGGTAATGCCTTTTTTCTGTGCCTCGTCCCACAAATTCAAACATACCACAATATGTTGGTTTAACTCCATCAACTGCAACACCAACGGCAAATTACGCTCCAAACAAGTGGCATCTAATATCACCAAAACACCGTCTGGCTGCTCCAAAGCCAAAAAATTCCTTGCACAACTTTCTTCTGCTTGGTCAGAAAACAGAGAATATACGCCCGGCAAATCCACCAATTCCACTTTTTCATGACACAACAGCATAGTACCTTTGGCAGTTGCAACGGTTTTGCCTGCCCAGTTACCTGTATGCTGTTTCAGCCCTGTAAACGCATTAAA
>JAHHTU010000016.1 GCA_020024455.1 Anaerotignum sp.
CCAAGTGGTAAGGCAAAGGTCTGCAACACCTCTATCCCCGGTTCAAATCCGGGTGACGCCTTTTTGAAAAGAAGCACAGAGAAAATCTGTGCTTTTTTTGTTCTGTTTTTTTCTTTGTTTCCATAAGCTGAAATAAAGGTACTCAATGGGGGGAGGCAAAATGTCTGTTTCTTTTTGGACGATATTTTGTTTGGTATATGGTGTATATGCGGCATTGCAAAGAAAAAATACCAGATGTGCATTATGTGTAAATGGGATATTGGCAGGTTTTGTGGTATCTTTTTTTTGTTTATATTTTTTACCGGCTGTATTTGCAAAAGGGATTTTTTATGTGACGGCAGCCGGTGTTTTGGCAGGTGTTGCATTGGGAACTGTCATCGAAAAACGCTATCCAAGATGGGGATACTGTATTTGCTTTTTTATGGCAGGCATCATATGGGGGATTACCAAGGGTTTAGAACAGTGTGACAATATGATGGCAGTATTTGGCGGCTTATTGGGTGGCAGTTGTTTATATTTATCTTGTGCTGTTGTGTTACCTGAGGACACAAAAGAAGGCATATGGCTGGGATTAGGTGGTATATTGGGCTTTTGGTTCGGTGTGTGGTTTGGATTTTTCGCATAAAATATATATGGATTGTTTGCCAAAAGGAATATTTTTATGGTATAGTGAAAATACAGTTGAAAATATACGGGGGAATGAAACATGAATATGTGTATAGAAAAACAAGAGCTAAAAGAAATGATACAAGAAACAGTCAAAACACTGTATCGAAAACCATTGACAGCAGCAACAGCAGAAGAAATTTATCAGGCAAGTGTGTTTGCTGTGCGTGATGTGATTACAGATAAATGGATACAGACACATGATACATACAATAAAGAAGATGTCAAAGTGGTGTACTATTTATCTATGGAATTTCTGATGGGAAGATTCTTCGGTAACAGCCTCATCAATTTACAAATGTATGATGAAGTGAAGGAAGTATTGCAAGAATTGGGCGTAGATGATAACATGGTGGAAGATGCAGAACCAGACCCCGGATTGGGAAATGGCGGTTTGGGACGTTTGGCGGCTTGTTTCTTGGATTCCTTATCTACATTGGAATTACCTGCATATGGTTGCGGTATTCGTTATCATTATGGTATTTTTGAGCAAAAACTGGAAAATGGATATCAGGTGGAAGTGCCAGATAACTGGTTGGAAAATGGTGACCCTTGGGGGATTAAAAGAAATGAATATGCAGTGGAAGTCAAATTCGGCGGACACGTGCGTGCGGTGCCAAAAGAAGATGGTGCTTATCGCTTTGTGCAGGAGGACTATCAGTCTGTGATTGCAGTGCCATATGATTATCCTGTGATGGGATATGGCAACAATACCGTAAATACACTGCGTTTATGGGAAGCAAGACCAAAAAATAAATTGGATTTGAAATTTTTTAATGAAGGGAATTATCAAAAAGCGGCAGAAGAAGAAGTTTTGGCAAATTCTTTGACCGATGTGTTATATCCCGCAGATGAACATATACAAGGGAAAGAGTTACGGTTGCGTCAGCAATATTTCTTTATTTCTGCTACCGTACAGCGTGTGGTACAACGGTTTCAGGAAAAACATACAGATTTTCATGAACTGCCAAACAAAGTGGCATTTCAGCTCAATGATACACACCCTACGGTTGCTGTGGCAGAATTGATGCGTGTATTGGTAGATGACAACGATGTACCTTGGGATGATGCTTGGGAAATTACAAAAAAAGTTTGTGCATATACCAATCATACCATTATGTCGGAAGCATTGGAAAAGTGGCCGATGGAATTGTTCAGCAGATTATTGCCACGTATTTATCAGATTGTGGAAGAAATTAACCGTCGTTACTGTTTGGAATTGCAGCAAAAATATGGCGAAAATCCGGAAAAAATCCGCAATATGGCAATCATTGCAGATGGACAAATTCGTATGGCATATTTGGCGATTGTGGGCAGTCATTCTGTCAATGGGGTGGCAGCGTTACACACAGAAATATTGAAAAATCAAGAATTGAAAGATTTTTATGAATTATATCCAGAAAAATTTAACAACAAGACAAACGGGATTACACAAAGAAGATGGTTGTTGCACGCAAATCAAGGACTGGCAAAATTGGTTACAGAAACCATCGGAGATGATTGGATTACCAATTTGACAAAATTGGAAAAATTATTGCCTTATGCAGAAGATGCAACATTCTGTCAACGTTTTATGGAAATCAAAAAACAAAATAAAAAAGCACTGGCAGCATATATACAAGAAACAAAAGGGATTACCGTCAATCCGGACAGTATTTTTGATATACAGGTGAAACGTTTGCATGAATACAAGCGGCAATTATTGAATATATTGCATATCATTGGATTGTATAATCAGTTAAAAATGAATCCTGCCATGGATATGATACCCAGAACGTTTATATTTGGGGCAAAAGCAGCTGCCGGATATCGTCGTGCCAAATTGATTATCAAATTGATTAACGCTGTCGCAGACGTAGTCAACAACGATGAAACCATTGGTGGAAAAATCAAAGTGGTATTTTTGGAAAATTATCGTGTTTCATTGGCAGAACGCCTCATTCCTGCCGCAGATGTGAGTGAACAAATTTCCACAGCGGGCAAAGAGGCTTCCGGTACCGGTAATATGAAATTTATGCTCAATGGTGCGTTGACCGTTGGCACTATGGACGGGGCAAATGTGGAAATATTTGAAGAAGTGGGCAAAGAGAATATCTTTATATTTGGTATGTCCGCAGAGGAAGTACAGCAAAAATATCAAGGATACTACGACCCTTGGTCTATTTATAACATGAACCAAGAAGTGCGTATGGCTTTGACCAGCTTGATTGATGGTACATTCGATAAAGATACGGATTTGTTCCGTGAATTGTATGATGCCCTGTTAAATGGCTATGATGGAAAAGCCGATGCATATTTTGTATTGCAGGATTATGCTGATTATGCAAGAGCACACAGAGAAATTGATGCCGCATATCGTGACGAAAAGGCATGGGCAAAAATGGCAATTATCAATGTGGCAAAAAGTGGGAAATTTTCCAGTGACAGAACCATTCAACAATATGCCGATGAAATTTGGCATTTGCAACCGGTGCATATTACCGAATAATAAAAAGAGCTTGATAGAAACTATCAAGCTCTTTTTATGTGAATGGAAATAAACGAAACAAAACTTTTGCTTTCAAATCTTTTTGTGATATGACACCCATATGACGGCTGTCAAAGCTGCTTTCCCGATGGTCACCCAACACAAAAACGGTATCTTTTGGCACGATGATATCCACAGCACCTGTGGTTTTGGTGCTTGTGTAATCTTCTTTTAACAAAGTGCCATTACGCTTGACACCGTCTGCACCGATTTCGATATGGTCGCCGGCTGTGCCAATGATGCGTTTGAGTACGGTGTGTTTGCCATCTTTGTCAAAATAATCAAATATGACAACATCGCCATGTGTATAGCTTTGGAATATAGCAGAAAGTCGATTGATACAGATGATATCTTTGTTGCGATATGTGGGTTCCATGGAACTGCCTGTAAGCTGTATGGGCCAACACAAAAGATATAATGTGCATACGATGATAGCTGCACGCAATAGGACGTTTCCCCAATCTTTGATTTTTGATTGCAATATACTGTTCCCCTTTGGCTGACAATTTCGGACAAAATTTCTCAAAAATTTCCGTATATTTAGTATACGGTGTTTGAAAAAAACAAGCAAGGAGAAATTGCATAATTTTGGCTGGTATTTTTTAGAAATTCGTTTACATTTGGCGGCGGACGGTTGCATATTCATCGTCCAAACGATAATAGGGACAGTTGGCAAAACGGTCTGTCAGAAAACGTTCCATTTCGTCCTCATCAAGAGATACCCCGCAATAATATTCGTCATAGCTTTCGTCATATTGATAATACAAACAAGTGTCACATTGAGATTTCATGTGTTTGCCTCCTTTCTCATCTTATGGACTATGATAAAAGTATTTTTGAAAATTGGCAATAGGAAAAACATTTAGATAATTATCAAAATGTGATTAACAAAAACAAAAAAACATTGTATTTTATATTTAGACAAATATCTAAATGAAAGGAGTGCTTTCTGTTGGGGATACAGGAAACTTGGAAAGCCATGAGCGATGCCACCAGACGGCAGATTTTGATGATTTTGAAGGAAAAACCTTTGACTGCGGGGGAAATTGCAAGTCATTTTCAAATGACAAATGCCACCATATCACACCATTTGTCTGTACTGAAAGAGGCAGAATTGATTAGCGACAACAAAAAGGGAAAATATATTTACTATGAATTAAACCTTTCTGTTTTGGACGAAGTGATGGGCTTTATGATGGCATTGAAAGGAGGAAACAAACATGAAACCAAAAACAATATTGATTGTGTTGTTGAGCATACTTCCAACATTGATGGTACTGGCAGTATACAGTAAATTGCCTGCACAGGTACCGCTGGAATGGGGTATAGATGGAACGATTGTGCGATATGGTGCAAAGTATCAGTTGTTTTTTGTGGCAGGATTGAATATCCTCTTTGGTGTGTTGATGCCCATATTGCCCAAAATAGACCCCAAAAGACACAACTATGCACGATTTGAAACAACATATACCACCATACGGCTTTTGTTGCTGTTGTTTATGAGTATGATGGTTGGAATTTCTTTGGTGGAAAGTTTGTATCCCAACACGATTGCCATTGGTAAAGTGATGTTTGCAATGATTGGGGTTTTGTTGGTATTGATGGGCAATCAAATGCCAAAAATAAAATCCAACTTTTTTATGGGGATTAAAACGCCTTGGGCATTGTCTGATGAAACAGTATGGAACAAAACACAAAGACTGGGTGGAAGATTGTTTGTATTTGGCGGGCTATGGCTTGTGGTTTCCTGTTTTCTTGTTGCAAAACAGACCATACTGTTTTGGGTGTGCATGGCGGTGGTGTGTGTAATTTGTGTCGTTCCGACGGTGATGTCGTATATTTGGTATCAAAGAGTACAACACACACAAGAATAAATACCAATAAAAATACTAGGAATTATCTGTTTTTAAGAAAAATCAACGAATTTCGCACAGATTTCTTTGAAATGATTGACGATTTTTTCGGAAAAAGATATAATTAGGACGCTTAGAAGCAATCAATCGGACGCTTTAAGCGTCTTTTCTTTATAGGATATATGGGAAAAAGGAAGGAGAATTTAGAATGGATAGAAAAAAAGATATTTTTGTGATTGGGCATAAAAACCCGGATACAGACTCTATTTGCTCTGCGATTGCATATGCAAATTTGAAAAATCAAATTTCAGAAGAAAATTATGTACCAAAACGTGCGGGTGATGTCAGCAGTGAAACACAATATGTACTGGACTTTTTTGGTGTAGAGGCACCGCAATATATTTCACACGTAGGTACACAGGTCAAAGACGTATTCATCAAACCAACCATGGGCTTGTCCAAAGAAATTTCTTTGAAAAATGCATGGACGATTATGCGTGATATGGAAGAATCTACGATGCCTGTGGTAGCAAACGGAAAATTGGAAGGCATTATTTCTGTCAAAGATATTGCAACTGCAAATATGGACGTATATGAAACCAGAATATTATCATTGTCCAAAACAAAATATAAAAATATTTTGGAAGCCATTGATGGGAAAATGATTGTGGGAAGTCCCGAAGATATCGTTTGCGAAGGCGGTAAAATCTTGATTGGGGCAGCAAATCCTGAATTGATGGAAACCTATTTGGAAAAAGGCGATATTGTATTGACAGGGAACCGTTATGAATCCCAACTGTGTGCCATTGAAGGCAACATTGGCTGTTTGGTGGTATGTATGGGTGCAGATGTGACAGAAAGCATTCAAGCATTGGCAAAAGAAAAAGGTTGTGTTGTGATTAGCACACCACATGATACTTACATGACAGCAAGACTGATTAGCCAAAGCACACCATTGGAATATTTCATGAGAAAAGAAAAATTGGTGACATTCAATATGGAGGACTTTATCACAGACATTAAAGAAACCATGGCAAAAATCCGCCATCGTGATTTCCCTGTGATGGACGATGCAGGCAATTACAAAGGTATGTTGTCCAGACGTTCTTTATTGGATATGGACAACAAAAAAATTATTATGGTAGACCATAATGAAAAAACACAGGCAGTAGATGGGATTGAAGAAGCGGAAGTTTTGGAAATTATTGACCATCACCGTTTGGGTACCATGCAAACCACAACACCTGTGTATTTCCGTAACCAGCCCGTGGGTTGTACTTCTACGATTGTGTATAATATGTATGTGGAAAATGGTGTGGAAATTCCAAAACAAATGGCAGGGTTGATGTGTTCTGCAATATTGTCTGACACATTGATGTTCCGTTCTCCGACTTGCACACCCGTAGACCAGAAAGCCGCAGAAGCATTGGCAGCAATTGCAGGCATTGACATTCGGGAACACGCAGAAAATATGTTCCGTGCAGGCAGTAACTTAGCAGGCAAAACACCAAAAGAAATTTTCTACCAAGATTTCAAAAAATTCAGTGCAAACGGTTTGTCATTTGGGGCAGGGCAGATTTCTTCTTTGGATAAATCTTCTTTGGAAGAATTGCGTGGTCAGATTGCAGCATTTATGGCAGAACAAGGTACAGGCGATTTGGATATGTTGTTCTTCTTGTTGACAAATATCATTGAGGAATCCTCTGATTTGGTATTCTTTGGCGAAAATGCAAAAGAATTTGTGGAAAAAGCGTTTGGTGGTACTGCAACAGACACTTATATCCATTTGCCAGGTGTGGTATCCAGAAAGAAACAGTTTGTACCTTCTGTATTGCACGCACTGTAATCATATAGGTGAACTATGATGCAAAATTATAAAATGATATTGTGTTATGATGGTGGCAGATATGATGGTTGGCAAAAACAAGGCAACACCAACAACACCATACAAGCAAAATTAGAAGGTATTTTATCGGATTTGGCCGGTGTGCAGACAGAAGTCTTTGGCTCGGGCAGAACAGATGCAGGTACACACGCAAAAGGGCAGGTTGCCAATTTCCGTATGGATTGGCACAAAGGCACACAAGCGTTACAACAGGCAATCAATCAAAAATTGCCGGAAGATATTGGTGTTTTGGCATTGGAAGAAGTAGACGGGCGATTTCATGCCCGTTTACAAGCCAAGGCGAAACGATATGTGTATACGGTTTGGTTGGGTGATATGCCACCTGTGTTTGCAAGAAAATACAGCTTTTGGTGTAAAGATGGATTGGATATCGAAAAGATGAAACAAGCGGCGGCTGTTTTTGTTGGCACACATGATTTCAAGAGTTTTTGTGCCAATAAACGTATGAAGAAATCAACAATACGTACCATTTTTGACATTACCATCACACAAGAAGGGCAAAAAGTATGCTTTTCTTATACAGGGAATGGATTTTTGTATCAGATGGTGCGGATTTTGACAGGGACATTGATTGAAGTGGGAGAAGGCAAAAAAAGTGTGCAGGATATGGCGTGTATTTTGCAGGCACAGCAACGAGAACAAGCAGGTTTTACAGCACCCGCAAAAGGTTTGATGTTGGAGGAAGTGTTTTATGATACGAATTATGGATTTGAAATTGCCGATTGACCATAAACAACAGGCTTTATATGAAAAAGCGGCAAAGGCATTGCGTATCTCTGTGGAGGAAATACAAGCGTTGCAGATATTCCGCCGTTCTTTGGACGCACGCAAAAAGG
This sequence comes from Anaerotignum sp., assembly GCA_020024455.1. Classification (GTDB taxonomy): domain Bacteria; phylum Bacillota; class Clostridia; order Lachnospirales; family Anaerotignaceae; genus Anaerotignum. Next base: position 7,789 of record JAHHTU010000016.1, read on the forward strand.
ACAATATCCATTATGTGTATGTGGTAGATGTTTCGGTTGCACAGGAGCAAAAAATACTGGAAAAATCCAAAAACAAACAAATTGCCAAAACACCTGATTTGACATATCGTTTGCCTGATGGGCAATGTTATATGAAAAAACGTCCGGTTGTGGTAGGATTTGGCCCTGCGGGGTTGTTTGCGGCATTGTTGCTGGCACAAATGGGACTGCGACCAATCGTATTGGAACGTGGCGGCGATGTGGATTGCCGCAGCAAAGCGGTTTCTGATTTTTGGCAAACAGGAAAATTGGATACAGAAAACAATGTGCAGTTTGGGGAAGGTGGTGCAGGGACATTTTCCGACGGAAAATTGACGACCCGCATCAAAGACCCTCGTTGTCGCAAGGTTTTGGAGGAATTTGTGGCGGCAGGGGCACCAAAAGAAATCCTATATGATAACAAACCTCATATTGGTACGGATTTGTTGCGAGATGTGGTGAAACAAATCCGAAACCGTATCATTGCATTGGGTGGTGAAGTCCGTTTTTTTGCAAAGGTAACAGATATTTTGCATGAAAATGGGCGTGTGACAGGTGTGTGTATCCATGAAACAGAAACACTGGAAACAGATGATGTCATTTTAGCATTGGGACACAGTGCAAGGGACACGTTTACCATGTTGTTTGAAAATCAGATTACATTGGAGCAAAAGCCATTTGCTATGGGAGTACGTATCGAACACCCACAAAGTATGATTGATTTGGCACAGTATGGCATATTTGCAGACAAATTGCCTGCGGCAGATTATCGCTTGACATATACCACACAAAAAAACAGAGGGGTTTATACATTTTGTATGTGTCCGGGTGGTTATGTGGTGGCGGCAGCATCGGAACAAGGACGGCTTGCCGTCAATGGCATGAGCGAACACGCCAGAGATGGCAAAAATGCAAATGCGGCTGTTTTGGTACAGGTATTTCCGGAAGATTTTGGGAGCAGTCACCCATTGGCAGGTATGTATTTCCAACGGGATTTGGAGCAAAAAGCATTTTTGGCAGGTGGCAGTGATTATACTGCACCCATACAGACCGTTGGGGCGTTTTTGCAAAATGGTGCAGACACCATACAAGATGTACTGCCAACGTATTGCCCCAAAACAAAATTTGCAGATATGAAAGAGATTTTTCCACCGTTTATGATAGAGGCAATGCAAGAGGCGTTATCTGCGTTTGGAAAGAAGCTGAGAGGCTTTGACAGACCAGATGCCATATTGACTGCTGTGGAGAGCCGCAGTTCCTCTCCTGTGCGTATTTTACGCAATGCAAAAGGGGAGAGCGTATCTTTGGCAGGATTATATCCCATTGGTGAGGGTGCAGGCTATGCAGGCGGTATTGTATCCGCAGCCGTAGACGGCGTGCAGGTGGCAGAACGCATATTTCAAAAATATCAAATATAAAAAAGGTGTATGCATGGCATACACCTTTCTTTTATGCTTTTTTGTTGCGGAAAGAAAAGAGATAATACATTTCCACAAAAATGGTAATGGCAACAAATGGATAAGCAGAAAGCAGAAGTTTATCCAAATAGATGCTGTCGGATATGAAATGCATACCCATTTGTAAAAAGTCTAATATATTTGAGAAAATGTTCATCAATATGGTTTCCGGTAAAAATAATACGGTGGATATTGCACCCCATACAGCGTTGTTCTCAACTGCGGGAGATACGCCGGATAATATGATGTAAAGCAGTGCCAATACCTGCATGACAAGTAACATCTTGCAAACAAGCATTGCTTTTTTGTATTTGGGAGAACAACCGTCAAATGCTTGTGTATGACATACTTTGATACTGTATGCAAAAGTCAGCAGTAATGTGATTGTCCAAAGAACCGTATTGGTCAGAAATGAAAAATCGAAAAACTGAAATGTCAGCACAGCCAGTGCTTGAAATACAACATAGAGTGCAAAGATACTTCCCCAAAAGCGTTTTTTACACATATAGATACCCCTTTCCATTTGAGAGAACCAATGTTTACTTATGTATAATATAATACAAAAAAAGTAAAAAAGCAATAAAAATGACAAATATTGTCTTGTATGGAAAGGGAGGTGGTTGTGATATGGTTTTTGTTCCGTATTTTTTTAGATAAAAATTGCCGTTTGCTTGTTCAAAAATCACTTGAAACGTTGTGTTTACCGTTGTTCCCCAATATTCTAAGATAATGTGATTGGGGAAGTCCATATATACATAAGCCAATATAAAATCCAATGCAAATTTCGGCTCTTTGCTGTATTTTTGCACCATGCAATCCATATTGCTGAGGTTTTGTGCAATATATGCGAGATATGGTTTTAACTGCGCAAAGTTTTCTGCTTGTTCTTCCAAATCAACGATAATTTCATCTTGCCATTTGTCTTTTTTATAAATCACGACTTCTGTTTCATTGGTAAGTTGTAGTGCATCTGCATTTGCAATTAATTTTGTCGTATCTGTATAACGTTTCTGTATCATGTTATTTTTCCTTATATGAAAGCGGTGATTGTCTTTTATTGCCTGCTGTTTCTTTTTGTTTTTCTTCGTTTGCGGCACAGGCGGCAGTACCCAAAATCAAAAGTGCCAAAACGACAGAGGGTGTTCGATGTTTCATAAAAATACCTCCTTTATGAGGATACGAATATATATTTGATAATATGAGTATAACACAATATTCTGAACAAATTGTGAATGAAGTCTTACCGTTTTTTGAACTTTTGGCGATTGACAGCAAAGTGTATGAGTGGTATCATACAGTTATAAAGTGTATGATAGCAGTAATACACTTTTGAGAGGAAGATGGCGTATGATTGATTTTTATAATATACAATTTCATGAGAAAGAACCGGTGTATGTCCAAATTGTCGCATATTTGAAACGAGCCATTTACTTGGGGGAAGTGCAAAACGGAGAAGTTTTGCCGTCCAGACGAGAGATTGCGGCACAGTTGAAAATCAACCCCAATACGGCACAAAAAGCATTTCGCTTGATGGAAGAAGAAGGCTTGATACAAACGCCCAAAAATGCCGCAAGTGTCATACAATATACAGAAGATACATTACAACAGATACAGAAAAAAATGACAGATGACATCATACGGGAATTTGTGGACACGGCAAAACAAAACCGTTTGACATTGGCAGATGTGCAGGAGGCGATTGTGCGTATCTGGCAGGAAGATGATGCAGAGCGATAGGGGGAATGGATATGTGGTTGTTGTGCGGACATATGGTAAAACAAATTTGGAAAAAAGGCGGGAAATGGCTGTTGCTTATTCCGTTGGTGATTGCATTGCTCAGTATCCTATGGCGTGGCTCTCATGGCATATATGCACAAAGAGCAGGCGGTTTTTTACCATATCAGGATATGGTAGATTACAGTTTGACACCTTTGCTGTTTTGGGTTGGGCTGTTTGGGTTGCTTGGTTTGGTGTTTTTACATTACAAGCAATATCGCACAAAAAGTAACGGTATGATTACGTTTTTGACATTACCGCTTTCTCCCAAAGAAATCATGCTGGGGTTGGTGTTGCCTGCTGTGATATGGATATTTTTATATTATGCGGTATGGTTTGTGGCTTTGATTGTGTGGTATGTTCCCGCAACAAAATTTGCGGCACGTGTGGCAATGCAACAGGAATTTTGGATAGACGGCAAAGAAATCATCGCAGGCATTGTCCCGCAGATACATAATGGACTGTATTTGGCATTTCGCAGAAGTATATTTTTATCCAATCTGTTTTCATTGCAAGATATGTTTGTGTTGGGAGATACTTTGTTACTTCGTATGTTCTGTTTATCTAGCATGGCGGTGTGTACGGTGGCAGTGGGTATCATGCCAAAGAAACGGTGGTTTTGGCTGATTTGTCTATACCCGCTTAGTGTGATAAATATGTTGTTTCCAAGTATATTGGAAATGTTTTTCTTTTTATATATTACAATCAAAGTTGTGACAGATTTTTATGAATATATCAAATATCCAAAGGGATAAGGGGGGACGGTTATGCAGAAAACAACGAAAATCAAATTATTGTTGTGTGTGCCGATGATAGTGATTGTGATATCTTATATTGGTATGCGTATGCTGGAAAGTCATGACCATATCTATTTGGAAGATATACAGGGCAATCGTGATTTTTTACAGCCGTTTGCAACACAGTTGTTATTGACGGAACAAGGAGACAGTCTTGCTGATGAAGAGATTACCATTACAGCAGATGGTATCACACGAAGCAAAAGAACAAAAGAAGATACACGCCAGTATCAAAAGCGTATCGGTGTTTGGGAGGGAAATGCGGTATATGTAGATGAATATATCGACCGTATGCCGGCAAAAGATGCAAAAGTCGACAGGGAAGTGAAGATAGATGCAAAACATACAGAAACAATCCGTAAATATGATAAAGCACGCATAGAGATTTCTCTTGGCATCACTTCGAGTTTATACCAAGATGCAGAAATCAAACCCGATTTTGTGGTTGCACCACAAGGCGGATTTGAGGAATACGAACAAAAAACAGAACATTTTACAGAATATCGGCAAAAAGCATATGACGATGCGGCACAGGTTCGCACAAAAAATGTTTTGCTTGGCGAAACGATATATACTGCAATATTGACCAATCGTGCCGTAAAAGGCAATTCGGGTATCTATCAAACCAATTTGCAGGCACTCAGTCAAACACAAGTGGGCGATACATTTGTGTCGGATTTGTTTTTGAAAATCCCTGTGGACGAGCAAACACAAATATTGGATTTGGAAACAGCGGGAGAACATTTGGCATTGTTTACAAGAGAGGGAAATACCATCATTCTGCGTTTATATGATACAAAAGGCGTGTTATTGGAACAGAAGTCTTGGGATATGGGAGAGCGGATAGATGATGTTACCATCAGCAAAACAGATTGGAAAGCAGGAACAGGGTTTGTGATGGAAGTATCGCAGAAAATAGATGAAAATGTGTTTGTTGTGAAAAAACAAATATATCTTTGGGTGGAAAGAGGCAAAATCAAAGAAGTGACATTTGCACAAAACCAATCCACAGCCATACAAAGTGCTGTGTATCAAGATTTGCGTTTGGATATTTCCACACAGTATGCAGTGCCGGAAAGTTGGCTACCGATTTTTGCACCATATGGCAATCCGCCGATGGATTATATATTTACGGTATATGATGCAAACCATATGGTATATCAAGGGCAGTTGGTTACAGATTGGAATGATGACTACTATCAATATTATGGTCGTTTTTTTGCATACAACAATGAAAACGGTATCTATCTGTCGATAAAAGAACAGCAGAACCCACCAGAGAAGGCATATCAAGAGTATATTCGTATGGTTACGGAAATTGCAATCGAAGGGAGGGATATAGATGATTGATGTGAAGTATCTATCATTTTTTTATGACGACATCAAACATGAGATTTTAGAGGATATCAAATTTACCATACCAGATGGGCAAATTGTTGGCATATTCGGTGTCAATGGTGCGGGAAAATCGACGTTATTACGCATTTTGGCTGGTGTGTTGACGCAAAAAGAAGAAAGTGCAACCTGCAATGACATTCGCATTGATGGAAAATCGCCGTTGGAACAAAGAAAAAATATCGCCTGTATCTTTGAAGAAGGCACATTTTTGGCGGATTTGACACCGATGGAATATGGACGATTCTTGTCTGACTTTTATCCTAATTTTGATATGGTGTATTATGAAAAATTGTTGCAGTTTTTTCATTTGGAAGAACGGGTATCTGCGAAATTTTCAAGAGGCGAGCGGGCAAAATTGGAAATGGCGGCAGGTTTGGCAAAACGGACAAAATATATTTTTATGGACGAGCCGTTTTTGGGAAAAGATATCCTTGTCAAGCAAGACTTTTTGCATATGTTGGCAGGTTCTTTGACAGGAGAGGAAACATTGTTGATGGTAACGCATGAATTGGATTTTATGGAGTCATTTTTGGACAGGGCATTCTTATTGCATGAGAAAAAAATCATCTTGGATATTTGTATGGACGATTTACACCAATCAGGTAAAAATTTGACAGCCACATTCAAAGAAGCGGTAGGATATGAGGAACGAGCCTATCAGAATATATGGAAAAAATTAGAAAAAATATAAAAAATATAGCAGGTTTTGATAAAAAAACCTGCTATATTCTGTATTTTATAAAAAAGCATTGACAGTGCAAGTTAGCCATGATAAACTAATGAAAAAGCGTTAGGGAAAACTAACATATATTGTTTTATCAAATTGTAAATAATTTTTTCAAATTTGAAAAGGAGGAACACACGATGCCTTTATCTATGGCAAAAACAGGAGAAGCACAAACAATTAAAAAAATAAACGGAAAAGATGAAACAAGACGTTTCTTGGAAAGCTTAGGCTTTGTTGTGGGTGCTATTGTCACTGTGGTTTCTGAAATACAAGGAAATATGATTGTCAATGTAAAAGAATCTCGTGTGGCAATTAGTAAAACAATGGCAAGCCGAATTTTGGTATAAAAGGAAGTGAAAAAATGGAAGCTGCAAAAACTTTGAAAGATGTAAAAGTTGGGGAAACTGTTACTGTAATAAAATTGACAGGGGAAGGCCCTGTAAAAAGACGTATCATGGATATGGGAATTACAAAGGGCACCACAATTTTTGTAAGAAAAGTAGCACCTTTGGGAGACCCTATTGAAGTCACCGTAAGAGGATACGAACTTTCTTTGCGTAAAGCAGATGCAGAAATGATTTCTGTGCAGTAAGCAATAATATCCAAAAAAATATAGTGAAAGTGGAAGATGGTTAGTAAATACTAACCAATTTTTTCGCAAAATGGTTAGTAAAGACTAATAAAAGGGAGGCAGAACATGGCTATGAAAATTGCACTTGCCGGTAACCCGAACTGCGGCAAGACAACATTATTTAATGCCTTGACCGGTTCTAACCAATTCGTTGGGAACTGGCCTGGTGTAACAGTAGAGAAAAAAGAAGGGAAATTGAAAGGCAACAAAGATGTTATCATCATGGACTTGCCCGGTATTTACTCTCTTTCCCCATATACATTGGAAGAAGTGGTTGCAAGAAACTACTTGATTGGAGAACGCCCTGATGGTATCTTAAATATCATTGATGGTACAAACTTGGAAAGAAACCTGTATCTGACAACACAGTTGGCAGAATTGGGTATACCGATGGTCATTGCCATCAACATGATGGACGTTGTACAGAAAAACGGTGACCAAATCAATATTAAAAAACTTTCCGAAGATTTGGGTTGTAAAGTCATTGAAATTTCTGCATTGAAAGGTACCGGTATTCAGGAAATTTCCGAAGCAGCGGTACAGGTGGCATCTCAGCAAAAACATATGCCAAAACACAGCTTTGCACCTTCTGTGGAAAGTGCATTGCAAGATATTGTTGCAAAATTGAGCGATATTCCCGAAGAATTGAAACGTTTTTATGCAATCAAATTGTTTGAACGTGATGATAAAATCGTCGAAAAAATGGCACAAGCACCTGATGTGGAAGAAATCATCAAAATGGCAGAAACCGAAATGGACGATGACAGCGAAAGTATCATCACAAACGAAAGATATACATATATCTCCGAATTGATTCAACATTGTTATAAAAAACAAAACAAAGGCGGATTGACATTATCCGATAAAATTGACCAGATTGTGACAAACAGATGGTTGGCACTGCCTATTTTTGCAGTAGTCATCTATATTGTGTACTATGTTTCTGTAACAACCATTGGTACATTTGCAACAGACTGGACAAATGATGGTTTGTTTGGTGATGGTTTCTACTTGTTTGGAAACGGTAGAGCGGAATATGAAGCAGCAAACGAAGAATACACCATCGCAACAGAAAAAATTGATGCATTTTTAGAAGCGGCAACGGAAGATGGTATTGACACAACCGGTGTTGCAGAAGCAATCGAAGAAGGTAGCGATATTGCACCGTTCTTGACAGCAGCGGCTGATGTTACCACAACTGTGGCATTGGAAGATGAAGATGGCAATGTAACAGAAGAATTGCCTGTGAATGTAACAGAATTTGAAACAGCATTGTCCGCAGAAGAACCAGCAGTGGAAGATTTCGGTACTTGGGTACCCGGTATCCCTGCTTTGGTAGAAAACGGTTTGGATAAGATTGCAGTAGATGGCTGGCTGAAAAGCTTGATTTTGGACGGTATTGTTGCCGGTGTTGGTGCTGTATTGGGCTTCGTACCACAAATGTTGGTATTGTTTATCTTCTTGGCTTTCTTAGAAGGCTGCGGATATATGGCTCGTATCGCATTTATCATGGATAGAATTTTCCGTAAATTTGGTTTAAGTGGGAAGTCCTTTATCCCGATGTTGATTGGTACCGGTTGTGGTGTACCGGGTGTTATGGCATCTCGTACCATTGAAAGCGACCGTGACAGAAAAATGACAGTTATGACAACAACATTTATCCCTTGTGGTGCAAAATTGCCCATCATTGCATTGATTGCAGGTGCATTGTTCAACGATGCGTCTTGGGTTGCACCAAGTGCTTACTTTGTAGGGATTGCAGCAATCGTTGTTTCCGGTATTATTTTGAAGAAAACAAAAATGTTTGCAGGCGACCCTGCTCCATTCGTTATGGAATTGCCTGCATACCATATGCCTACGGTTGGTAGTGTTTTGAGAAGTATGTGGGAAAGGGGTTCTTCCTTTATCAAAAAAGCGGGTACTGTGATATTGATTTCCGCAATCTTGTTGTGGTTCTTACAGAGCTTCGGTGTAACAGCAGATGGCTTTGGTATGGTAGACGATTTGAATGATAGCGTTTTGGCAAACTTGGGCTCTGCGATTGCTTGGATTTTTGCACCTTTGGGTTGGGGACAATGGCAGTCTGCTGTTGCCGCAATTACAGGTTTGATTGCAAAAGAAAACGTTGTTGCAACATTCGGTGTATTGTTTGGTTTTGCAGAAGTTGCGGAAAACGGTGCAGAATACTGGGGCACATTGTCCTCTTTCTTCACACCGGCAGCGGCTTATAGTTTCTTAGTATTTAACTTGTTGTGTGCACCTTGCTTTGCAGCGATTGGTGCAATCAAAAGAGAAATGAATAACACAAAATGGACATGGTTTGCAATCGGTTATCAAACAATTTTTGCATACTTGGTATCCTTGTGTGTATATCAAATCGGTTCTTTGATTACAGGTACCGCCGGATTTGGTATTGGTACTGTGGTAGCGTGCATAGTCATCGTTGGCTTTATTTACTTCTTGTTCAGACCTTACAAAGAAAGTAAGGTGTTGACAACAAAAGTATCTGTATCAAAATAAAATAAAAAAGGAGTGATTGATATATGGGAACATTTGTTGTAGGTGCGATACTTGTGATTGTGGTTGTTGCCATTATCAGAAAGCTCATCAAAGACAAAAAAGAAGGAAAAGGTTGCGGCGGAAATTGTAATTCCTGCGGTAGCCATTGCAAACATTAAATTTATCATTGTATCAAAAATAGATGTAAACATCAAAATTTATCATTGTATCGAAAACCGACGAATATTCGTCGGTTTTTTGTATGTATTTGTTTTGGAAAGGATTGTATCAAATGACAGAACAACAAGGGCGGCTTTTGATGGCAGATATGGTGTGATGGGATACAAGAAGGTGCGATAGAACAAAGGCGTATCATATTTGAAATGCAAATATATATGCAATGACATTCTATTTTCATACGGCAACTGTTTGTGGATTTATTTGGAGGCAATCCATTTTTGAAATGAGTTTCTACCTATTATAATGCATAGATGTCGTTATCCATGACTATTTATGGTTATCCGAAACAAACAAATAGAAGATAGACCTCTTTGTTTGAAATGCGTTGCGAGCAAATATCGCTCATAAATGATGCTCTGATTTTACATTTGGAATGAGTTTCTACCTATTATAATAGGTAGATATAGTTATTTACAACTATCCAAAGTTATCTAAAACTGATTACCGTCTGTATATGCTTGTTTTTTTGGTGTAGGGTTGGAACGAATGGAGAAAAGAGAGGTACATCGAACGGAGCGGTTATGTTTGGCTAGCGATATTTATATTTATGTGATTGCAGAGGAGACCCTTGGGATATGAAAGATAAATGAAAAACCATGTGATGGGTGGTCACATGGTTTTTCTTTGAGGGTATATTTTTATAGAATTCAGAAGGATAAGTTGTACGTTATTTATATTAGTATGCTGCGAATTTTTCGCCGAATGCTTTACAGCTTTCTTTACCATCGGCATCGGGGAAGCCACAAATCATCAGACCTTCGTCCATCACATCTGCGCCGCCTTTGTTGCATCTTTCATACCAATCACGCATCCATTGGCCATCTCCCCAGCCGTAAGAACCAAAGAGAGCGATTTTTTTGCCTTTCAGGTCGCCTTCTACGCCGGTGAAGAATGGTTCAAATTCTGCTTCTTCCAATACTTCGTCGCCCATAGCGGCACAACCGAATGCGATTTTATCATAATCGTTAACACTGCCTTGGAATGCGTCAACGGAAAATACTTCTGCATCAGCACCGATACCTGCTGCGATTTCGTTTGCCATAACAGCAGTATTACCTGTGCCGCTCCAATAAATAACTGCAATTTTACTCATAAAAAAATGCCTCCTTTTTCTTCATAGAAAAGATATTTGTTATTAAAAAAATATGATATAGTATCAGGCTGCACCCAAGAGGGAGAGAATGGGTGTACCTGCGGCTACCTCTTCCATCAGTCTTTCACGGCAGTTTTTGTAACATTGGAAAATACGCAATGCTTTTTCTTCATCACCATATACTTTCCAATAGCCAACGCATTTGTAATTCAACCCTTTTTGTTTGATAAAACAAAATACATCGGCAGGGGGATAGCCTAAGAAAAATCCGATTTCATGCGGAAATTCACAATAGGCTTGCATTCTGCTACGTAAAAATTGAATGGTTTGATAAAACGTTTTTGGATTGCCCAAAGATTGCGGATAACCCAAAGAAAGCAGATACTGTTTCACATGGGGCACACGCAAATATCGCAACATTGCCTTTTGTCTGTATACCATTAGGAATACACGCTTTTTACAGCTGTACAGATATACAATATGTATGCCATAAGGTTGTAATTCTTTTTGATAAGTTGCAATTTCTTCTCGATATTGTGGCAGCAACTCCAAGGGAAATGAAAATAAATTTGCTTGTTTTCGCCCCAACAAAGTAGGTGCCGCATGATGAATTAACTCTGTTTCAAAAAAAGACAATCTGGGTCACCCCTCTTTCTGAATGTTAGTCACTGCTAACTAGCAGGTATACATATAGCAATCAACAACAATGTTCTGCCAAGATTTTTTTCAGAGCAGAAGAAGAGCTGCTGTGAGAGCGTGCGATAGAAATGTTATTTTTTTCTGCTTCCTGCACGGCTCCGTTTGCCATGATGTGAGAAACTGTGGAAGTAAACAGTATGATTAAATCTGCTTTTCCAATTTGAGAACGGAAGTTCCCAGGCAGTTGCGTGAATACTTTGCTTTTGCAATTATATTTTTTGCAAATATCCATGTACTGACGTACCATTCTATCATGACCACCAACGATAACAACACTCATAAATATACCTCCTGTCTGAAAATAATAAATAGATAAAAGTTAGTAAAGACTAATCTATGTGCAAATAAAATAGTTAGTAAAAACTAACTCGTGTTTGTATAGTATCACAGCCCCTAATAATTGTCAATAGTGTTTTGGTAGGAATTTGAAAAAAATTTTTATTGCAGGCAAATTTTGCCTTAGAAATGACATTTTTCGAGAAATGTATACAAAAAAGTGGTTGACAATATGAAATCGCAGCAGTAAACTATATCGAAAGTATCACAAAATAATAAATCAAAATAAACGAACAAAAATTTAGGAGGTATGACAGTATGTGGAAAGATTGTTTGAAATGTGACAGAGCTTGGATGTTTGTTGGTGGTATTGCGGCTGCAATCATTGGAAAAAAAGTATTGCAAAGCAATGTAACAAGAGAATTGTGTGTAAAAACAGTTGCACAGGCTATGAAATTGCAACAAGATGCACAAGCAACATTTGCAAATATCAAAGAAGAAGCAGAAGATATTTGCTGTGATGCAAAAAAACAGGCACAAGCAGCAGCTGATTGCGAATGTGATTGTGCGTGTGAAGCGTAAGAATTGGGGGCATTAACATGAGATATGCCATACAATATGACCAACCTGGTAGATTGCGTTTGCGTATGGGGCAATATGCTTTTTCGGAAGAAGAAGGTTGGGGTATTGCACATCTGTTGTGTCAGCAAACAGGTGTGACACAAGTGCGTACTTGTTCCCAAAATGGTAGTGTACTGATTTTGTATACACAGGAAGCAAGACGAGAAGATTTATTAGGATTTGTCGGCAAATTACGCAGAAAAGATATCCCCGCAGTAGAACCATCAGGGGAACAAAATGTGCAAGCCATTGATTTACGCTTCCAAGAAAAAATCACCGGCATGATTGTGAAAAGAATGATAGCAAAACTGCTGATTCCTGTTCCTTTGCGTGTATTGCGAACCGTGGTATACGCAATACCTTATGTTGGACGTGGTATCAGAAGTTTGTTATGCGGAAAAGTGAATGTCAATGTATTAGATGCAACTGCGATTACAGCATCTTTGTTGAGAGGTTCTTTCCGTTCTGCATCTTCCATCATGTTTTTGTTGAGTTTGTCTGATGTTTTGGAAGAATATACAAAAAAACGTACAGAAACTGCATTGACAGCAAGCCTTGCAATCAACATTGATAAAGTTTGGTTGGTGACACCGCAAGCAGATATATTGGTATCTTTGGCTGATGTCAAAGCCGGCGATGTATTGCGTATTCGTACCGGTGCCATGATACCTATTGATGGGAAGGTAGTATCCGGCGAGGGTATGGTCAATGAAGCAACCATGACCGGAGAACCTTTGGCTGTCAGAAAAACAGAGGGTGCAATGGTATATGCCGGTACATTGGTAGAAGAAGGTTCTGTGGCTGTGCAAGTCATGGCTGTGAATACGGAAACCAGAATACAGCGTATCATGGATATGATTGCAGCATCAGAAGAACTCAAAGCAGGCGTACAAGGCAAAGCAGAACGTTTGGCAGACCGCATTGTGCCCATACATTTGTTGACAGCGGCAGCAGTATATTTATTCACGAGAAATAGTATGAAAACATTGGCGGTATTGACCGTTGACTATTCTTGTGCAATCAAAATGGCAACACCGATTGCTGTTATTTCTGCGATGAGAGAAGCTGCAAACCATAATATGATGGTAAAAGGTGGTAGACATCTGGAAGCATTTGCCGAAGCAGATACCATTATATTTGATAAAACAGGTACATTGACAGAAGCTTGCCCGCAAGTTTCCGAAGTGCTTTGTTTTGCGGATTACAGCAGAGAAGAAGTGTTGCGTACCGCAGCTTGCTTGGAAGAACACTTCCCACACAGTGTTGCAAAAGCCATTGTCAAACAGGCAGAACACGAAGGGTTGCACCATGAAGAACGCCATGCAGAAGTAAAATATGTTGTGGCACATGGGATTGCATCTGAATTGGAAGGGCAAAAAGTGATTATCGGCAGTCCACACTTTGTATTTGAGGACGAAGGTGTGGAACTGACAGAAGCACACAAAGAAAAGATTGCACAGGCAGGCGGCAATGACTCCGCTGTATATCTTGCGATTGGGCAAGAATTGGTAGGGGCAATCTTTATCCATGACCCTGTGAGAATGGAAGCGGCAAATGTGATTGCGGCTTTGAAGGAAACCGGTATTGTGAATGTCATTATGATGACAGGTGACGGCGAAAAAGCAGCAAAAGCAGCAAGTGAACAATTAGGCATTACTGAATATTATGCAAGGGTATTGCCGGAAGATAAAGCAGCAAAAGTGGAAGAAATCAAGGCAATGGGACGTAAAGTGATTATGGTGGGCGATGGTATCAATGACTCACCCGCATTGTCTGCGGCAAGTGTTTCCGTAGCAATGAAAGATGCCTCCGATTTGGCAAGAGAAGTGGCAGATATCGCTTTATTATCAGCGGATTTGAAGGAATTGGTGACATTGCGTAAATTGAGTCAGGCTTTGATGCATCGCATTGGTGTGAATTACAAAGCTATCATTACATGGAATACAGGATTGTTGTTGTTGGGCTTAATGGGGATTATGCAACCAACCGTTTCCGCATTTTTCCACAATATGTCTACGGTTGCGATTAGCGGCAGCAGTATGCGACCATTATTGAAAGAAGAAAAAGAGAATTGATATCATGAAGAAAAACCCTTTTGTGTGATACAAAAGGGTTTTTTTATAGAATGGGTTTGGGGCAAAAATCAAGATAATCAGAAGCAACCAAATGATAGGAAATATCATCAAAATTGCCTTGCAATGCTTGTTTATGACTTTCTGCACCATGTAAATGCCCATAAACAACGGTGCTGATGGGATAGGATTTGAAAATTTCCGTAAATGCAGAGGGTTCGTGTTTATCATTGACAGGCGGATAATGCAACATCACAATGATTTGTTTTGCACCTTGATACATGGCGGTATCCAAGGATAAACGCAAACGGATTTGTTCCCTTTGATAAATTTTTTCATCTTCTTTTTTGAAAAATGTATCATTTGGGCAAGTCCAACCCCTTGTACCGCAAATAAAATAATCTGCATATGGTACAGCACCGTTTTTCAAAAATTTCATATGGGGGAATTGCCCCTCCAATTTTGCAGAAGATTTCCACCAATAATCATGATTGCCGGAAAGTAATATTTTTTTACCGGGAAGTTTGTCAATGACAGCAAGGTCTTTGGAAGCATCATCAAGACGAAGTGCCCAAGAAATATCACCGGGTAACAGTACCGTATCCTCCGGTGTGATGGTGTTTTGCCAATGTTCCATAATACGGTTGGCATGATTGTGCCAGTTTTCCCCAAACTTATCCATGGTTTTTGGTTTGGCAAAACTGAAATGTAAGTCAGCGATTGCAAATAATGCCATATGTGATAAATCCTTTCTTTTTTGTCATCAGACACGATACATCTCTGCCATAATATTCAATTTGTCATTAAATTCATGCAGAGCATCTATATCGTTGCCGTTCCAGATGCGTATAAATTCTTTGTTGATTTCATTCATATCATCTAATTGTGCCACAAAATAGAGATTATGTATGTTTTCCAAGATATTGGAAACGAGATGATTGCGAATTTCATTGAGTTTTTGGGCGTTTGTGATTTCTTCCCGTATGGTTGCCATTTCGGTATCCAAATGAAATGCCGCCTCTGCACAATGTGTCAAACGGGCTTGCAGTTCTTGCGGAATATTACCGCTATATTTATATCGCAAAGAATGTTCCGCAGTTGCCCAGAAATTCATGGCATTGGTACGGATTTGTATTTCTGCGGGGATTTCTTTTTCGCCCAATGCAGTATATAGCGTATAGCGTATGATGATATGGTAACTGCGATAGCCACTTGGTTTTGTGTTGGTGATATAATCACGTTCTTCCATGATTTTCATATCTTTGCGGCTACGCACCAAATCAATGACTTTGGGAATGTCCTCTACGAATTGACATAAAATACGAATGCCTGCGATATCTTCGATTTCTTCTGTAATGCGATGAGCAGGAATTTGTTTTCTGCCTGCCTTTTCCAATATGCTGGCAGGGCGTTTGAGCCTACCGGTCACCGCATCTATGGGGGAGTAAATCCCCAGTTGCCGACATTCTTTATCTAAACTTTGAAATTTCAAAAGCAGTTCCTCAACAGCTTGTGCATAAGGGTAGAGCAATTCTTTCCAGTTGATAATATCCAACAAAATCACCTAATTTCTATTTTTGCTTTTTCTTTTATTATATGGTATTTTGTGACAAAGAGCAATCATTGTGCAAGGGATTTGCCGATGATTTTTTGTACTTTTTCGGCAAATTTTGAGCAGGAACAATAAAAAACAGCAATGGGCAAAAATCCACTGCTGTCACATATCAAAATTAGTCCTCGTAGTCATTGATGGCATCTAAAATCATTTGTTTCAATACTTTGCGGTCAAAATCAGAAATATCCAATTCCAAAGAAAGATTTTCCAGTTCATCTTCATCAGGCAGATAGCCGGTTTCAAAAGCCGATGTCAAATCATCTTCGAATGTGATTTCGCCTTCAATGCTCCATACATCATCGTCTTGGCTGAGTGAAAAAATATTGACTTCTGTAATTTGTAACATAAATAAAATCCTCCCTTATGGCTTTTTTTTATGAGATTTCTGTTTCTTTTTTTGTTTTTTATGGAGTTGTGCTTGTTTTGTTTCTTTTTTGCGGACAGAATATCCAAAAGAACCAATTTGTTTGCCTAATGTAAAATATCCACCATGTGAATAACAGATGGGTTCACTTTTGTTAAAATGGAATTTTCCTGTTTCATCAAAATAGGTTTCGCTGACACTGACAGACACAATTTCTGCTAAAAACATATCATGACTGCCCAATGGAATGATTTGTTTGACCTTACATTCCAGACTGACAGGGCTTTCGGCAATGATTGGTGCATCAACTTGTTCGCCTTTTTGCGGTGTCAAACCCATTTCCTGAAATTTATTGACATCTTTCCCGCTTTTGACACCACAATAATCACAAGCAAATGTCAAATCTTTGGTGACAAGGTTGATGACAAATTCTTTGCTGTTTTTGATGATGTCATAGGAATGGCGTTCCGGCCTGACAGAGATATATGTCATAGGTGGATTGGTGTTGACGGTACCTGTCCATGCAATGGTGATGATATTGTTTTGTTCCATATTTCCGCAAGAAACCATCACCGCAGGCACAGGATATAATACCGTTCCCGGTTTCCAGATTTGTTTTTTCATAGACACACCCCCTTTATTACTTGATTTAACGCTATTTATCATATACAAAAGGCGTTTATTTGTAAAGATACAAAATGTAAAAATATAGTACGATTTTTTGTTCAATTTATTGCAAGTGCTGTCATTTTTGGGTATCATGAAAAAGAAAAGTCAAAGAAATAAGGGAGAATACAGATGGATTTACCAATCACATACATGGAAAACATGAAACAACTTTTAGGAGAAGAATACGATGCGTATATACAGTCTTTTGCACAAGAACGTCTGTATGGGTTGCGTGTCAACACATTGAAAATACAACCACAGGAGTTGGAACAAAAAGAAATCTTTTCGTTGCGTCCCGTGCCTTGGTGCGAAAGTGGATATTATTATGCGGAGCAAGCACGTCCTGCCAAACACCCCTATTATCATGCGGGGCTATATTATTTGCAAGAACCCAGTGCAATGACGCCGGCAGCTGTACTGCCTGTGGAAAAAGGGGACAAGATATTGGATATTTGTGCCGCACCGGGTGGAAAAACAACACAGCTTGCTGCAAAATTGGGCAATACAGGCATATTGTTTGCAAATGATATCAGTGCGGGACGTGCAAAGGCATTGTTAAAAAATGTGGAGTTAAGCGGGATACAAAATTGCTTTGTGATGAGTGAAACACCGGAAAAATTGGCAGAACGCTTTATTGGGTATTTTGACAAAATATTGATAGATGCCCCTTGTTCCGGCGAGGGTATGTTTCGCAAAGAGCCGGATATGGTAAAAAGTTGGAATGAGGCATTGATTGCTTTTTGTACAAAACAGCAAGCCGATATTTTGGAGCATTGTGCAGGTATGCTAAAAGCGGGCGGTCAGATGGTATATTCAACCTGCACGTTTGCAAAAGCAGAAAATGAAGATATCATAGGGGCTTTTTTGGAAAAACATCAGGAATTTTCATTACTGCCTATCCCAAAAACACATGGATTTGTGGCGGGATTGCAACCATATACAGATTGTGCAAGACTATATCCACATCATTTGGACGGGGAAGGGCATTTTGTGGCGTTGCTGCAAAAAACAGAGGATACACAGGTCAGTACAATTCCGGAAGAAACAAGCGTTTTCGAAAAACAATATGCAGATTTTTTGGCATTTGCAAAAACATATTTGACAAAACCATTGAACGGCATTTATCAAATATATGGGGATATGCTTTGCTTGTTACCCAAGCACGCACCCAGTACACAAAAATTGCGTGTGTTACGCAGTGGGTGGCAATTAGGGACATTGAAAAAAGGACGGTTTGAGCCATCACAGGCATTTGCAATGGGATTGCAAAAGGCAGATGTGAAACAGACATTGGATTTGGCATTGCAAGATGAAAGGGTATTGCGTTACCTAAAAGGTGAAACATTGGAAACACCGGAGGCAAAAGATGGCTGGACATTGGTTTGTGTAGACGGATATCCGTTGGGCTGGGGAAAAGTCCAAAAGGGCAGAATGAAAAACAAATATGCAGTTGGGTGGAAATGGGCGTAATTGTCCATCAAATAAAAACAAATGTGCGATATAGGTTGACAAAAATGAAAAACACCGTACAATAGAAATATCTGATTTTTCAAAAATGGAAAGGGTGGGTTTTATGGCGGTAAGTATGTATATTGGCACAAGAAACAAAGATTTGACAGCAACGGCATCAGAGGCAATCTTAAAAGGGATTTGCCCCGACGGTGGTTTGTATATACCAAACGAAATACCAAAAATGGATTGCAGCAAAGAAGCATTGTTGGATATGGATTATCAAGAATTGGCATATCAAGTGTTAAAATTGTATTTGGATTTTACGGAAGAAGAATTGCGTAGCTGTATTGCAAGTGCTTATGATGAAAAATTTGATACAAAAGAAATTGTACCTTTGGTCAAAAAAGGCGATGTATGGTATTTGGAATTGTTCCATGGAAAGACATTGGCATTTAAGGATATGGCGTTATCCATATTACCGTATTTGATGAAAACAGCGGCAAAAAAACAGGGATTGGATAAAAAAATTGTGATATTGACTGCTACATCAGGCGATACGGGAAAAGCGGCTTTGGAAGGCTTTGCAGATGTAGAGGGCATAGAAATTATGGTCTTCTTCCCGGAACATGGTGTCAGCCCTGTGCAAAAACTGCAAATGACAACACAAGAGGGAAAAAATGTGTTTGTGGCAGGGATTGAAGGCAATTTTGACGATGCACAAAGTGCGGTCAAAACCATATTTACAGACAAAGCATTTGCGGCAGAATTGGAAGAGAAAGGATATTGTTTCTCCTCTGCAAACTCCATCAATATTGGGCGGTTGGTGCCGCAGATTGTATATTATTATTGGGCATACATACAAGCAGTCAAACAAGGCGGCATTGCTTGGGGCGATGCATTGGATTTTACCGTACCGACAGGCAATTTCGGTGATATTTTGGCTGGCTGGTATGCGGCACAAATGGGCTTGCCTGTGGGCAAATTGGTTTGTGCGTCCAATGACAATAAGGTCTTATATGACTTTTTCCGTACAGGCGTATATGACAGAAACAGAGCATTTCATGTGACCGTTTCCCCGTCTATGGATATTTTGATTTCCAGCAATTTGGAGCGTTTGCTGTGCCACATGGCAGGACAGGCGGCAACACAAACCCAAATGCAGGCATTAAAAGAACAGGGTACATATACCATAGATATTACAGAAAAACGCATTGTAGGAGAATTTGCAACCGAAGCGGAAACATTTACAGCCATTCAAGAAGTATATCGCAAAACAGGATATGTGATGGACACCCATACGGCGGTTGCTTATGCGGCGTACCAAAAATATCAAAAAGAAACAAATACACAAACACCAATGGTCATTGTGTCTACCGCAAGTCCATATAAATTTACAAAAGACGTGATGACAGCACTGGACAGCAGTTGTGCAGAACAAGATGCGTTCCAGCTGATGAAAGCATTGGAGCGTGTGAGTGGTGTAAAAATCCCAAATGTTGTGGCAGGTCTTGCCAAAAAAACAATTTTGCACAAAGATGTATGCAAAAAAGAGAATATTCAGGCATTTGTACGGGCACACTTACAATAAACAATCAAAAACAATTTGACGAAAATAGGCTTTTCCTATACATTTTGACAAAATCAAAAAAGTATGGGAAAAGCCATTGCTTTTGTTTGGGGGATACAGTACAATAAAATCGTAAGATGTCGTATAGACATCAAAATGTCGCACAAACAAGAGTAGAAAAAGGAGAATTTAATATCATGAAAATGTTTATTGACACCGCTAATGTAGAACACATCAGAGAAGCAAACGATTTAGGCGTGATTTGCGGCGTAACCACAAATCCTTCTTTGATTGCAAAAGAAGGCAGAGATTTCGTGGAAGTGGTAAAAGAAATCACAACTATCGTAGACGGCCCAATCAGTGCAGAAGTCATTAGCTTGGAACATGAAGGCATGGTAAAAGAAGCAAGAGAATTGGTGAAAATCCATGAAAATATTGTTATCAAAATTCCCATGACATTGGAAGGCTTGAAAGCTGTGAAAATTTTGTCCGCAGAAGGTGTAAAAACCAATGTGACATTGATTTTCTCTGCAACACAGGCATTGATGGCAGCAAGAGCAGGTGCAACTTATGTGAGTCCATTCTTGGGCAGAGTCGATGATATTGGTGCGGTTGGCATGACACTGATTGAAGAAATCGTGGATATTTTTGATATGCATGGTATCGAAACAGAAGTTATTGCGGCAAGTATCCGTAATCCTTTGCACGTGATTGATGCAGCAAGAGCAGGTTGCCACATTGCAACAATTCCTTACAATGTATTGATACAAATGGCAAAACACCCTCTGACAGATATTGGTATTGAACGTTTTCTGAAAGATTGGGAAAGTGTACCGAAAAAATAATAGAATTCTCTTTGATATATTGACAATGACATATTAGGAGGTATTGATACATGCATATCGACCAACTGACAGTAAATACACTGCGTTTTCTTTCTGCGGAAGCAATACAAAAAGCAAACAGCGGTCACCCCGGTTTGCCTTTGGGTGCGGCACCGGCAGCATATGCTTTGTGGGCAAAAGAATTGAAGGTAAATCCTGCAAATCCAAACTGGGACGATAGAGACCGTTTCGTATTGTCCGCAGGTCATGGCTCTGCATTGTTATATTCTTTGTTGCACGTGTTTGGATATGGATTGACCATCTCAGATTTGCAAAATTTCAGACAGAGAAATTCTTTGACACCCGGTCACCCCGAATATAAACACACTGTTGGCGTAGAAACCACCACAGGCCCTTTGGGACAAGGGATTGCAAATGCTGTGGGTATGGCTTTGGCAGAAAAACATTTGGCAGCAAAATTTAACACACCACAACATAAAGTGGTAGACCATTACACATATGCATTGTGCGGTGACGGTTGTTTGCAAGAAGGGGTTGCATCAGAAGCAGCTTCTTTGGCAGCAACTATGGGATTGTCAAAATTGGTGATTTTATATGATAGAAACAAGATTACCATTGAAGGCAGCACAGACGATGCATTCACAGAGGACGTGATGAAACGTTTTGCAGCATATGGCTGGGACGTTGCAGAAGTCAAAGATGGCAATGATATTGATGCCATTACAGCAGCAATCGAAGCGGCAAAACAGACAGACAAGCCCTCTTTGATACAGATTTGTACACAAATCGGTTTCGGCGCACCAAACAAACAAGGCAAAGCATCTGCACACGGTGAACCTTTGGGCGAAGAAGAAATCAAACTGACAAAAGAAAATTTGGGTTGGACATATACAGAACCTTTCTTTGTGCCAGAAGAAGTCAAAGCACATATCGCAGATTGGAAAGCAGAATGTGACAAAAAAGAAAACGCATGGAAAGAACTGTTTGCAGATTACGAAAAACAATATCCCGCATTGGCAAAAGAATATGCACAGTGGCATAGCACAGAGTTGGCTGTGGATTTGTTGCATGATGAAGATTTTTGGAAAGATGAGGGCGATATTGCAACACGTGCAACATCTGAAAAAGTATTGCAAAAAGTTGCCAAAGTCGTACCAAACCTGTTCGGTGGCTCTGCGGATTTGGGCCCTTCCAACAAGTCTGTGATGAAAGAAAGAACCTATTACAGCAAAGAAACACCAGAAGGCTCCAATGTGCATTTTGGTATCCGTGAATTTGCGATGACAGCGATTGCAAACGGTATCGCTGTGCATGGTGGCTTAAGACCTTATATTGCAGGTTTCTTTGTGTTCAGTGATTACATGAAGGCAGGCTTGCGTATGGAAAGCTTAATGGGCTTGCCTGTGATTAGTATTTTCACACATGACAGCATTGGGGTTGGGGAAGACGGCCCAACACACCAACCAATCGAACATTTGGCAATGTTGAGAAGTTTGCCAAACTACATTGTATTCCGTCCTTGCGATACCAGAGAAACCGCAGCAGGTTGGTACACCGCTTTGACAAAAAGTACAACACCAACCGCTTTGATTTTGTCCAGACAGAACTTGCCTGCATTGGAAGGTACTGGCAAAGAGGCTCTCAAAGGTGCTTATGTGTTGCGTGATTGCGAAGGCACACCTGACATCTTGTTGATGGCAAGCGGTTCCGAAGTGGAATTGATTGCAAAAGCATATGATGTGTTAAAAGAAAAAGGCATCAAAGCAAGAGTGATTAGTATGCCAAGCTGGGAATTGTTCGCAGAGCAAAGTGCAGCATACAAAGAAAGTGTATTGCCAAACAATGTACGTGCAAGACTGGCTGTGGAAGCAGCTTCCGATTTTGGTTGGCATCAATTTGTCGGTTTAGATGGCGATGTGATTACCATGAACGGTTTTGGCGCATCTGCACCTGCAAAAGAATTGTTTAAGGACTTTGGTTTCACTGTGGAGCACGTTGTGGAAAAAGCAATGGCTTTGGTGAAAGCATAAATTTTATAATACGATAAATATATGCAATAAGGAGAATAGTTTGAAAAAAATATTCTCCTTTGTTGTTTTTTGGAAAGGTGTGACAATATATGCGTGCATTTATTGCGATTGGATTAGAAGAAGAAGTAAAAGATTGCTTGGAAGAAGCACAAAAACAAGCACAAACTATTTGTAAGAAAGGAAATTATACACCAAAAGAAAATTTCCATATTACATTGCACTTTTTAGGGGAAATCCATACAGATGATATTGAATATTTACACATGGCAATGGCGGAAACAGCAAGATTTCAAAGAGCATTTTCATTGAAATTGGATAGAATCGGCTTTTTCCCAAGAGGCAGAGAAGGCGTGATGTGGGCAGGCGTTGAAAAAAGCAATGATTTATTCCGTTTGTTCCATCAGTTGGAAAAAAGCTTGGGCAAACAAGGTTTTGGCAGAGAGAAAAAAGGATTAAGCCCACATATTACATTGGGCAGAGAAGTAGAGCCATACAGAGGGTTTCAAGATGTACAGAAAAATGTGCGGCTGGAACAAAAGACCATGCGTGTGGAAAGTATCATGTTGATGGAAAGTGTGCGTATGGGCAGGAAATTGATATATCGTCCTGTTGTGGTGCAGAAGCTCAGAGAAAATAAAAAATTCTAAAAAACAATAAAATTTTTATTGTATGGTAAAATTTTGAAAATGTTGATATTCTGGTATTTTATCAGCAGTTTTGTATAATACAGTGAAATTTTATTCAGTAACATAAAAAAATACCACTGGACTTTTCATTCAATCAGTATTACAATAAAAAACAAAATAGAACAAGGTAAGTTTTGCCTTGTTTTTCTGTTTTTATACGCTTTTTTGCAGGTGCAGACTGCCATTTTGCCAGAATGGATTTTGCCGCAGAAAGATGAAAATGATACTTGAATATTTTCTAATTTTTGGGAGGTAATACAACATGAAAAAAGCAGTGATTACAGTATTGGGTAACGACAAAGTGGGTATTATTGCAAAGGTTTGCACCTTTTTAGCCGAGGTGAACGTGAATATTTTGGATATTTCACAAACGATTTTAAGCGGATATTTTAACATGGTGATGGTTGTGGATATTACCAATATGAGCCAAAACTTTGAAAAAGTGGCAGAACAGTTGTCTGCCATTGGTGAAGAATTGGGCTTACATATCAGAATACAACACACAGAAATTTTTGATGCAATGCACCGCATTTGATGGGAGGGTTTACAATGATTACAAGAAATGAAATTTTGGAAACCAATCAAATGATTGATGATGCAAATTTGGACGTCAGAACCATTACGATGGGAATTAGTTTATTGGATTGTGCAGATGCAGATGTTGATAAATTCAATGAAAAAATTTATAACAAAATTACGACATATGCCAAAGACTTGGTCAAAGTGGGTGATGATTTGGCAAAAGAATATGGTGTGCCTGTTGTAAACAAAAGAATTTCCGTAACACCAATCGCCATTGCAGCCGCAGGTTGCAAAACAGACAGTTATGTGAGCATTGCACAGACATTGGATAAAGCAGCAAAAGCAGTGGGTGTAAACTTTATTGGTGGTTTTTCCGCTTTGGTGCAAAAAGGGTATACAGAAAGTGACAGAAAATTGATTGCTTCTATTCCGGAAGCGATGGCAGTGACAGATTTTGTTTGTTCCTCTGTAAATATTGGAACTTCCAGAAATGGCTTGAATATGGACGCTGTGAAAGAAATGGGCGAAGTTATCAAAAAAACAGCGGAATTGACAAAAGAGAAAGAATGTATCGGTTGTGCAAAATTGGTGGTATTTTGTAATGCAGTGGAAGATAACCCGTTTATGGCTGGGGCGTTCCATGGTGTTGGGGAAGCGGATTGTGCCATCAATGTAGGGGTAAGTGGCCCCGGTGTGGTAAAAAAAGCATTGGAAGACGTGCGTGATGCTGATTTTGAAACACTTTGCGAAACGGTAAAAAATACAGCATTCAAAATTACAAGAGTTGGGCAAATGATTGCAAAAGAAGCTTCCAAAAGATTAAATGTACCATTTGGTATCATTGATTTATCATTAGCACCAACACCGGCAGTGGGAGATAGTATTGCAGAAATTTTCCAAGAGATGGGATTGGCAGAACCCGGTGCCCCCGGTACAACTGCGGCGTTGGCATTGTTGAATGACAATGTGAAAAAAGGCGGCGTGATGGCATCTTCTTATGTGGGTGGTCTGAGTGGGGCATTTATTCCCGTCAGCGAAGACCATGGCATGATTGAAGCGGCTGAAAAAGGTGCTTTGACATTGGAAAAATTGGAAGCGATGACTTGTGTATGTTCTGTTGGTTTGGATATGATTGCAGTACCGGGAGATACTTCTTCTGCAACATTATCCGGTATCATTGCAGATGAAGCGGCAATCGGTATGGTGAACAACAAAACAACAGCAGTGCGTATCATTCCTGTGATTGGCAGAGGTGTTGGTCAATCTGTGGAATTTGGTGGTTTATTGGGATATGCACCCATTATGGCAGTCAATCCTTACAGCTGTGAGGCATTTATTGCAAGAGGTGGTAGAATTCCTGCTCCCATTCACAGTTTCAAAAATTAAACAAAGAGAGAAAAAAGGATACAATCAAGTATCCTTTTTTTATTTTGGTTGAAACCTTTTTGCGATAAAAAGCGTATTGGTATATGACGTCGGAACAAAAACAGATGGGAGCATACACCATGACAGACAAAGAAATGATACAAAAAATCAAAAAACGAGAGGAAAAAGGTATGGTGTGCTTGATTGCACAATATGGCAAATATGTAGCGGCAATTATTTATCAAATCAGTGGTTGCAAAAAGGAAGATGCAGAAGAAATGGCATCAGATGTGTTTGTGGCATTCTGGCAATATGCACCACGGTTTGATGAAAACAGAGCAATCAAACCATGGCTTGCAGAAACAGCAAGAAATATTGCCATTGACCATTATCGCAAAACAAAAAAGCGTGTAGGTATGATTGCATTGGAAGATTTGGGAGAGGTAGGCGAAAAAGGGGACAGCATAGAACAGCATTTGCAAAATCAAATGTTGAAAGAATCTGTTTTAGAATTACAAGAACCTGACAGAGAGATATTTACAAGATTTTATTTTTGCAATGAGAAAATAAAAGAAATTGCAGAAAAACTTTCTTTGCCACAAGCAACCGTCAAAACAAAGCTACAACGAAGTCGACATAAAATCAAAGAGGCATTTTTGAAAGGAGGTTGGGGAAAATGAAACAAACAAAGGATAACAATAGATACGATATGTTTCCTGTTGATGATATTTCCGTGGATATAGAGTTTGATGTGGAACGGATACAAGCATTGACTTTTGCAAAACTCCATACAGAACAAAAGGAGTGCAGCAAAATGAAGAAAACAAGTGTGAAAATTTTGATTGCAGCAGCATTGGTGGCTGTGCTTTCTACGACAGTATGGGCAGCGGCAAATGTTGGTTTATTTGGAAAAGTGTTTGGTGATGTGGAGAATTTGAAAACAGAAAACGTAAAAAATGTAGGCATTACCGCAGAGAATACAGATGTGAAAATAACGGTAGAACAGTTTGTTTCCGACGGGTATCAACAGAATATGATTGTTTCTGCCATACCAAAGACAAAAAAGATGCAAACCATATTGAAAAATTACGGGATTTCTGCAAGTATGATATTGCCAAAAGGAGAGGAAACACTATTTTCGGGTGGTGGTATGGCGTCTTGGCAAGATAATGATGAAAATAAAATATATTATCATATTCGCAGTGATGCCGCAGAGCAGATTGTGGGACAAACGGTCACATGGGCATTTACATGGAAAAAATGGGAGGAACAAGAACCGTTGACAGAACCATTGGAAATAAACATTCCTTATGAAAATACCATAGGAGTAGAAAAAGGGGTTACATTTTCTGGTGATTTACCGATACGGGAATTGCATTTGCGTTCATTTGGTGTTGAGGTGGTGAGTGATATATATACAGGGAAGGAATGTATCCCTGTGGTGTTGGTATGGAAAGATGGTTCTGAAAAGGTGTTGGGACATATCGAAAAAGAAGATAGACAAAATGTAAGCAGTAGCTGGTTACACAGCGGTTTTGCAAAAGATGTGGCAACGGATTTTGATGAAGAACATGGGAAAGTATATCGGTATGTACATTTTTCTTCTATAATAGAGGTAGAAGATGTGGCAGGTGTGCGTATCCATGATACGTTGTATCCATTTGCAGAGTAAGGGAAAATGAGATGCCCTTGGGAGAAACACCCTAGGGCATTTTTGTTTCAGAAAAAGAGTATATAATAGGAAGAAACAGGAAACAATAGTAGGGCTGGTATCAGAAGATGGCAGGTATAATCCATATACAGAGAAAAATTGCACAACAAATAAAAGGAATAAAATGAATAAAACAACAATGATGCATAAAAACGGACTGGGAAAAGAGCGGTATGATGTATACACTTGTGGAATATGTCTGACATTTATCGAAAATAAGCGTTGATTTTTTATTGAAATTACAACAAAAAAACAGAAAAAAATTTTGAAAAACTATTGCCAAATCGCAAAAAGTCGTGTATACTAATTTGTGTTGTGACATAGAGTGTTGATACGGAAGGTTGCTGCGCACCGACAGAGAAGGGTGTAACGGTTTTTCCGAGGAGCGATGTCCAGTTCAAGAAACCGGGCGACAAGGTCACTGTGCTGAATATTAGGGAGTGTTATTTTTGAGAGGATAACTATGTGTATCTGACGTTGCGAGATACGCCCGGATAAGTGTGCAGTCACCACTTGTCGTGCTGAGAGGATAAAGTACGAAAAGGAGGGGACTTTTTTTATGGCTAACCCAAAAATCAGAATCAGTCTCAAAGCTTACGATCACAAGTTGATTGACCAGTCTGCAATGCAGATTATCGAAACAGCAAAGAAAACAGGAGCACAAATCAGTGGACCTATTCCACTGCCTACAAAAAAAGAAGTTGTAACAATCATTAGAGCGGTACACAAATACAAAGACTCCAGAGAACAGTTCGAAATGAGAACACACAAGAGATTGATTGATATTGTAAGCCCTACTGCAAAAACAGCAGACGCTTTGAGCCGTCTGGATTTGCCCGCAGGTGTGGATATCACATTGAAAGTGATGAAATAATCAATTTTGGAAATCACAGATGGTAAGCAACGACCACTGATTTCAAATAAAGAAACAATCCAAATATGGTTTATATAAGAAACACAGACAGTAAAAACTCTTATATAAATCTAGTATGATTGCCCAAGAGGGTAATCCGCTGTAGAAAATTTAGGAGGTGCAACAACATGAAAAAAGCTATTATGGCTAAGAAAATCGGTATGACACAGGTTTTCGCTGAAAACGGTGCATTGGTACCCGTTACTGTGTTGGAAGCTGGCCCTTGCGTTGTAATCCAGAAAAAAACAATGGAAAACGACGGCTATGAAGCAATTCAGGTTGGTTTCAAAGATGCAAAAGCAAAACAGGTGACAAAACCTGCAAAAGGTCATTTTGACAAAGCTGGTGTAACAGCAAAAAAATATATCAAAGAATTTAGATTGGAAGATGTAAGTGCTTACGAAATCGGCGGCGAAATCAAAGCTGATGTATTTGCAGCCGGCGAAAAAGTAGATGCAAGCGGCATTTCCAAAGGGAAAGGCTTCCAGAGTACAATCAAAAGATATAATGCACAAAGAGGCCCTATGGGTCACGGTTCCAAATCTCACAGAGTTGTTGGTTCCATGGGTTCTTCCGCAACACCTAGCCGTGTAAAAAAAGGTAAAAGAATGCCTGGTCACATGGGTAGCGTGAAAGTAACTATTCAAAATCTGGAAATCGTTCGTGCTGATGCAGAAAAGAACTTGTTGTTAATCAAAGGTGCTGTTCCAGGCCCCAAAGGTTCTGTTCTGGTAATCAAAGACAGCGTAAAGGCTTGATAAACTTTACGAAAGGAGGAAACTAACATGGCAAACGTTGCAGTAATGAACATGAATGGCGAACAGGTAGGAAATATCGACCTGAACGACGCTATTTTCGGTATAGAAGCAAATGAACACGTGATGCACTTGGCGGTTGTTCAGTATTTGGCAAACCAAAGACAAGGCACACAAAGCACAAAAACACGTGCAGAAGTGCGTGGCGGTGGTAGAAAACCTTGGAGACAGAAAGGTACAGGCAGAGCAAGACAAGGCTCCATTCGTTCCCCTCAATGGGTTGGCGGTGGCGTAGTATTCGCTCCAAAGCCAAGAGATTACTCTTTCAAATTGAACAAAAAAGTAAAAAGATTGGCTTTACAATCCGCACTGTCCACAAAAGTTGCAGAAGGCAAAATCATCGTTTTGGACGAATTGAACTTGACAGAAGTTAAAACAAAAGAGATGGCAAAAGTATTGTCCAACATCAACTGCGAAAAAGCTTTGATTGTGATGGACGGTACAAACAAAAACGTAATGCTGTCCGCTAGAAACATTCCTGATGTGAAAACAGCTTGCGTAAGCACAATCAACGTTTACGACCTGTTGAAATACAATACATTGGTTGTAACAAAAGAAGCGGTAGCGAAAATCGAGGAGGTGTACGCATAATGGCAGATTTGAAATATTATGACGTAATCTTGAAACCCGTTATCACAGAAAACAGTATGGCTGTTTTGGAAGACAGAAAATACACATTTATCGTTCACCCAGAAGCAACAAAAGCACAGGTGAAAGAAGCTGTGGAAAAAATGTTTGACGGCGCAAAAGTAGCAGCTGTAAACACAATGAATTACAGCGGCAAACCCAAAAGAAGAGGTTATATCTTCGGTAAAACAAAAAAATTCAAAAAAGCAGTTGTAAAATTGGCAGCTGACAGCAAAGATATCGAAATCTTCCAAGGTATGTAATTACTAAGGAAATCATCACAAATCGCAAAACACACGGAAACGTGTAGACAGATAAACAATATCGAAAGGAGTGGAAAAAATGGCAATTAAAAGATATAAGCCATATACACCGTCCAGAAGACACATGACAGTGTCCGCATTTGATGAAATCACAAAATCAACTCCTGAAAAATCTTTGGTCATTCATCTGAAAAAGAATTCAGGCAGAAACAACCAGGGTAAAATTACAGTACGTCACAAAGGCGGCGGCTCTGCAATCAAATACAGACTGGTTGACTTCAAACGTAACAAAGATGGTATTCCTGCAACTGTAAAAGCAATCGAATACGATCCAAACAGAACAGCAAACATTGCACTGATTGCATATGCTGATGGTACAAAATCTTATATTTTGGCTCCCGTTGGTTTGCACGTTGGCGACCAAGTTATGAACGGTCCAGAAGCAGAAGTAAAATTGGGTAACACATTGCCTATGAGCAAAATCCCTGTTGGTGCAAGTATTCATAACATCGAAATGAAACCCGGCAAAGGCGGCCAGTTGGTTCGTTCCGCTGGTAACGTTGCACAGTTGATGGCAAAAGAAGGCAAATATGCAACTGTAAAACTGCCTTCCGGCGAAATGAGAATGCTGCCTATCGAATGTAGAGCAACCATTGGTCAGGTTGGTAACATCGACCACGAATTGGTGCATATTGGTAAAGCTGGTAGAAAACGTCACATGGGTATCAGACCTACCGTCAGAGGTTCCGTAATGAACCCCAACGATCACCCTCACGGTGGTGGTGAAGGTAGAGCACCTATCGGTCGTCCATCTCCTATGACA
This sequence comes from Anaerotignum sp., assembly GCA_020024455.1. Classification (GTDB taxonomy): domain Bacteria; phylum Bacillota; class Clostridia; order Lachnospirales; family Anaerotignaceae; genus Anaerotignum. The sequence continues at coordinate 38,360 of JAHHTU010000016.1, forward strand.
CCTTGGGGCAAACCTGCAATGGGCTACAAAACAAGAAACAAACACAAAGCTTCCAACAAATATATCGTTCGTCGTAGAAACGGCTAATGTATTTCGATGTGCAGCGTAGCACAAAACAAGCAATAAGGAGGATAAGATAATGAGCAGATCACTCAAAAAGGGACCTTTCGCTGATGACCATCTGTTGAAAAAAATTGATGCGATGAATGCAGCAGGCGAAAAGAACGTAATCAAAACATGGTCTCGTCGTTCCACAATCTACCCCGACATGATTGGTCACACGATTGCGGTTTATGACGGTAGAAGACACGTTCCCGTATATATCACAGAAGACATGGTAGGACACAAACTGGGCGAATTTGCATTGACAAGAAGTTACAGAGGTCATGGCAAAGACGCAGAAAAGAAATCCAGAGTTCGCTAATAGAGTTTGATAGGAAAGGAGGTTTCGTTCATGGCAAAAGGTCATAGAAGTAAAGCCAAAAGAGAAAGAAACGTAGCAACACAAGAAAAAAGACCCCACGCTTCTGCAAAATACGTTGGTATTCCTGCAACAAAAGCGAAAATCGTTTTGGACCAGATTAAAGGTAAAGACGTTGTAACAGCAGCAGCGATGTTGAATTATTCCCCCAGATATGCGGCTGAAATCATTGCAAAAGTTCTGAAATCCGCAATGGCAAACGCAGAAAACAACTTGGGTATGGACGTGAGCAAACTGTATGTAGAAGAGGTAAGTGCAGACCAAGGGCCTACAATGAAAAGAATTCGCCCAAGAGCACAGGGTAGAGCTTACCGTATCTTGAAAAGAAGTTGCCACATTTCCATCATTCTCAATGAGAGATAAGGAGGTAAAAAATGGGACAGAAAGTAAATCCACATGGATTAAGAGTCGGTATCATCAAAGACTGGGATACAAAATGGTATGCTGAAAAAGACTTTGCTGATAACCTGATTGAAGACGTAAAAATCAGAAAATTTATCAAAAAGAAACTGTACGCTGCTGGTGTTTCCAAAATCGGTATTGAAAGAACAGCTGGCAGAGTAAAGATTAGTGTATATACAGCAAAACCTGGTATTGTAATCGGTAAAAACGGTCAGGCAATCGAAGAATTGAAAGGCCAAATTCAGAAAATGAGTTCTCACAAAGTTGCAATCAACATTGAAGAAATCAAAAGACCTGAATTGGATTCCCAGTTGGTTGCTGAAAACATTGCATTGCAGTTGGAAAACCGTGTAACATTCCGTCGTGCAATGAAACAAGCTATGGGCAGAACCATGAAATTTGGTGCAAAAGGTATCAAAACAGCAGTAAGCGGCCGTTTAGGCGGTGCAGATATTGCTCGTACAGAAAGCTATCATGAAGGTACTATTCCTTTGCAGACACTGCGTGCAGACATTGATTACGGCTTTGCAGAAGCTGATACAACATACGGCAAACTGGGCGTAAAAGTTTGGATTTATAAAGGAGAGGTACTTCCTGTAAAAGCAACAAAAAAGGAAGGAGGCGCTAAGTAATTATGTTAATGCCTAAAAGAGTAAAACATCGTAAACAACAAAGAGGTAAAATGAGAGGCCGTGCTTACAGAGGCAACAAAGTTACTTACGGCGAATTCGGTATCATGGCTATGGAGCCTACATGGATTACCTCCAACCAGATTGAAGCAGCACGTGTTGCGATGACAAGACATATTAAACGTGGCGGTGATGTTTGGATTAAAATTTTCCCTGACAAACCCGTATCCGCAAAACCTATCGGTACTCGTATGGGTTCCGGTAAAGGTGCTCCCGAATATTGGGTAGCAGTTGTAAAACCCGGCAGAGTTATGTTTGAAATCGGTGGCGTTGCAGAAGAAACAGCAAGAGAAGCATTGAGATTGGCAATTCATAAACTGCCTATCAAATGTAAAATCGTTTCCAAAGCAGAGGCAGCAGAAATGGCAGGTGATCATCAGTGAAAACAAAAGGTTATGTAAACGAATTGATGGGTAAAACTGCAGATGAATTACAGAAGGACCTTGTTTCCGCTAAAAAAGAATTGTTCAACCTGAGATTCCAAAACGCAACAAATCAGTTGGATAATACAGCAAGAATTAAGGAAGTTCGCAAAAACATTGCAAGAATCCAGACAATTATGACAAAAAAAGCAAGAGAAGCAAAATAATAGATACTGTTTAGCGAAAGGAGGCACACGACGTGGAAGAAAGAAATCTTCGTAAGACCAGAGTGGGCAAAGTAGTCAGCGACAAGATGGACAAAACAATCGTTGTTGCTGTGGAAGATAAAGTAAAACATCCCTTGTATGGTAAAATCGTAAACAGAACTTACAAGCTGAAAGCACATGACGAAAATAACGAATGTGGCATCGGCGACCGTGTAAAAGTTATGGAAACAAGACCTCTGTCCAAAGATAAGAGATGGAGACTTGTAAGCATCATCGAAAAAGCAAAATAATCCTGCAGAGAGGAGGAAATTACATGGTTCAGCAAGAAACCAGATTGAAAGTAGCAGACAATTCAGGAGCAAAAGAACTCCTTTGTATCAGAGTACTTGGTGGTTCCACCAGAAGATATGCAGGAGTAGGCGATATTATCGTAGCTGCGGTTAAAGACGCAACACCCGGCGGTGTTGTTAAAAAAGGTGACGTTGTGAAAGCAGTTGTTGTTAGAACAGTACACCCCGTAGGCAGAGCAGACGGCAGCTATATCAGATTTGACGAAAATGCAGCAGTTATCATCAAAGATGACAAAAACCCAAGAGGTACACGTATCTTTGGGCCTGTTGCAAGAGAGCTGAGAGAGAAACAATTCATGAAAATTCTTTCTCTGGCACCAGAAGTATTATAAGGAGGTGTGCTAGGTGGCGAACATGAGATTGAAAACAGGTGACAAAGTTGTTGTCATTGCTGGTAAAGATAAAGGCAAAGAAGGCAGAATCCTTCATGTAGACAGAAAAAACAACCGTGTGATTGTGGAAGGCGTGAACATGATTTCCAAACACACAAAACCTTCCATGCAGAATCAACAGGGCGGCATTGTGAAAAAAGAAGGTTCTATCCACGCTTCCAACGTAATGTATTTGCACAATGGCAAAGCAACACGCTTAGGTGCAATGATCAAAGACGGTAAAAAAGTGAGAGTAGCGAAAAAAACAGGTGAAGTGATCGACTAATCCCTGTGAAAGGAGGTAAACAATGAGCAGATTAAGAGATTTCTACAATACAGAAGTTATTGCTGAAATGACCAAAAAGTTTTCATATAAAAACAAATTGGCTGTACCCAAAATTGAAAAAATCATCATCAATATGGGTGTTGGCGAAGCAAGAGAAAATGCAAAAGTGCTGGACGGTGCGGTAAAAGACATGGCAATCATTGCAGGTCAGAAACCTCTGGTAACAAAAGCGAAAAAATCCGTTGCGAACTTCAAACTGCGTGAAGGTATGAATATCGGTTGTAAAGTAACATTGAGAGGCGACAGAATGTATGAATTCGCTGACAGACTGATTAACATTGCACTGCCTCGTGTACGTGACTTCCGTGGTGTAAAAGCAAACAGCTTTGACGGTAGAGGTAACTACACAATGGGTATCAAAGAACAACTGATTTTCCCTGAAATCGAATACGATAAAGTGGATAAAATCAGAGGTATGGATATCGTTTTTGTTACAACAGCAAAAACAGACGAAGAAGCAAGAGAATTACTGAGATTGTTCGGTATGCCATTCGCAAAATAATAAGGGAGGGACAAAAATGGCTAAAACATCTATGGTTGTAAAGCAGCAGAGAAAACCAAAATTCTCTACAAGAGCTTACACACGTTGCAGAGTGTGCGGTAGACCACACGCTGTGCTGAGAAAATATGGAATTTGCCGTATTTGCTTCCGTGAATTGGCGTACAAAGGTCAAATTCCCGGCGTAAAGAAAGCAAGCTGGTAAGAAGAAAGGAGGAATTTACAATGTCCATGAGTGATCCTATCGCAGATATGCTCACAAGAATTAGAAACGGTAATATTGCCAAACACGATACAGTAGATGTTCCTTCTTCCAAGATGAAGAAAGCAATTGCGGACATTTTAACAAAAGAAGGTTATATTAAAGGCTACGAAGTGATTGAAGATGGCGTGAAAGCAACACTGCGTATTACATTGAAATACGGTGCTGACAAAAACGAAAAAGTTATCACTGGTCTGAAAAGAATTTCCAAACCCGGTTTGAGAGTATTTGCTGGTACAGAAGAATTACCTAAAGTTTTGGGTGGTTTGGGTATCGCAATCATCTCCACAAGCAAAGGTTTGATGACTGATAAAGAAGCAAGAAAAGCAGGCGTTGGCGGCGAAGTTGTTGCCTTCATCTGGTAAGAATAGACGAATAGATTTTTTAGGAGGTGCAGACCATGTCAAGAATCGGTAAACTGCCCATAGCGGTACCCGCAGGCGTTGACGTGAAAATCGGCGAAGGCAATCTGCTGACAGTGAAAGGCCCAAAAGGTACACTGGAAAGAAAATTATCCGCTGACATGAATATCGCAATGGAAGATGGTCAGATTGTGGTGACAAGACCAAATGACCTGAAAAGAAATAAAGCATTACACGGTTTGACAAGAACTCTGATTTTCAACATGATTGTTGGTGTAACACAGGGTTATGAAAAAGTTTTGGAAATCAACGGTGTTGGTTACAGAGCAGCAAAATCCGGTAAAAAATTGACATTGACATTGGGTTATTCTCACCCTGTGGAAATGGAAGACCCCGAAGGCATTGAGTCCATCGTGGAAGGTACAAACAAAATCATTGTTAAGGGTATTGATAAAGAAAAAGTTGGACAATTTGCAGCTGAAATCAGAACAAAACGTCCCCCCGAACCCTATAAAGGCAAAGGTATTAAATACTCTGACGAACATATCAGACGTAAAGTTGGTAAGACCGGTAAGAAATAATCCTGCAAAGGCAGCATGATTGTTTATATCGGAAAGTGACTGATTTTTAAGAAACGGAGTGAAAATACTATGATTAACAAGCCCTCTCGTGCAGCGGCTCGTCAGAAAAGACATATGAGAATCCGTAACCATGTGAAAGGTACTGCAATGCGCCCCAGACTGGCTGTATTCAGATCCAACAAGCACATGTACGCACAGCTCATTGACGACGTAGCACATCATACACTGGCAGCAGCTTCCACCATGGAATCTGAAATTGCAAGCACACTCAAATACACAGATACTGTTGAAGCAGCAGCTGCTGTAGGTACAGCAATTGCTAAGAAAGCTGTAGAAAAAGGTATCACAGAAGTTGTATTTGATCGTGGCGGTTTTGTATACCACGGCAAGATTCAGGCTTTGGCAGATGCAGCAAGAGAAGCTGGTTTGACATTCTAAGGCAAGGAGGAAAGTAAGTTGAAAAGAATCGATCCAAGCACTTTAGATCTGAAAGATAAAGTAGTTACCATCAACCGTGTCACAAAGGTTGTAAAAGGTGGTCGTACCATGAGATTCTCCGCACTGGTTGTTGTCGGCGACGAAAATGGTCATGTAGGCTGCGGTGTTGGCAAAGCAGCTGAAATTCCTGATGCAATCCGCAAAGGGAAGGAAGATGCAATCAAAAACCTCATTGAAGTAAACAGAAATGATGTTGACAGCATCTACCACGGCGTTACAGGTCAGTTCGGCAGCGCAAGCGTACTGCTGATGCCGGCAGTAGAAGGTACCGGTATCATCGCAGGTGGTCCTGCTCGTGCCGTATTGGAATTGGCAGGTATCCGTAACATCAGAACGAAATCTCTGGGTTCCAACAACAAACGTAACGTAGTAAGCGCAACCATCGAAGGTCTGTCCAGAGCGACAACACCCGAAGCAGTTGCAAAGCTGCGTGGCATTACTGTAGAAGAACTCTTGGGTTAAGGAGGAATTGACAGTGGCTGAAATTAAAATCACATTGGTGAAATCTACAATCGGAGCAATTCCGAAACATAAAAAAACTGTTCAGGCTTTGGGTTTGAGAAAGTTGAACAGCAGTGTTATTCAACAGGACAATGCGGCTATTAGAGGTATGCTTCATCAAATTAGCCACCTTGTAAAGGTTGAAGAAATTTAATTTTAGGAGGTGCCAAAATGAACTTATGCGAATTAAGACCTGCAGAAGGCTCCAAAGATAAAAAATGGAGAAGAGGCAGAGGTCATGCAACCGGTAACGGTAAAACCGCAGGCAGAGGTCATAAAGGTCAAGGTCAGCGTTCTGGTGCTGGCGGCAAATGTGGCTTTGAAGGTGGTCAGATGCCTTTGTACAGAAGACTCCCTAAAAGAGGCTTCACTTGCAGAAACAGCAAAGACATTGTTGCAATCAATGTAGATATGCTGAATGTATTTGAAAACGATACAGTAGTAGATATCGATGCTTTGAAATCCGTTGGTTTGATTAGTAATCCCAGAGATGGCGTAAAAATCCTTGGCGAAGGCAATCTGGAAAGAAAGCTGAACGTAAAAGTGAATTTTTACAGCAAAACTGCTCAGGAAAAAATTGAAGCTGCCGGCGGAAAAGCAGAGGTGATTTAATTGTTTAAAATTTTCGTTAATTCTTGGAAGACGAAAGAAATCAGAAACAAAATCCTGTATACGCTGATGATATTTGCAATACTGAGAATCGGTACACAAATTGCTTTGCCCGGCATTGATGCTGCAAGTGTTGTTGCAGCAAGAGAATCCATGGGTGTTGGCACATTGTATAGTATGATTTCCGGTGGTGCAAATTCCAGTTGGTCTATTTTTGCGATGGGGATTGGACCTTATATCAATGCTTCCATCATCATGCAATTATTGACGATTGCAATACCGAAATTTGAGCAGCTTTCCAAAGAGGGACCGGAAGGTAGAAAAAAATTACAATCTTATAGCAGATATTTGACAGTTATACTTGCATTGATACAAGGTATTGGGTTAACATATGTATATCAGAATATGTATGTGGAAAGCAATATGGTGTATTATGTAACATCTGTGCTGACATTGGTATGCGGTTCCACATTTGTTATGTGGTTGGCAGAACAAATTACAGCAAAAGGTATCGGCAACGGTTCTTCTATGGTTATCTTTATCAACATTGTTTCCGGTCTGCCTATGGCAGCAGCAAGTCTGTATTATATGATTTCTGGTTCCGGTGCAGTGGGTGCAGCGAAAGTTGCTGCAATTGTGATTATTCTTCTGATTGTGCTGGCATTTATTGTTTGCGTCAACAAAGGGGAAAGACGTCTGCCTGTGCAGTACTCTTCCAAAATGGTTGGCAGAAAACAATCCGGCAGCAGAAGTACAACAATGCCGATTAAAGTGAATACTTCCGGCGTTATCTCTATCATCTTTGCAATTTCCCTGTTGCAATTCCCGCAACAGATTGGAAGCTTTATTCCAAACAAAGGAGCAACATTTACAAAGGTGATTGAAGTACTGAACATGACACATCCAATCGGTGCGTGTCTGTATGTACTGTTGATTATTTTCTTTACCTATTTCTACACATCTATCGTGATTAACCCAAATGAAATTGCGATGAATATGAAGAAAAACGGTGGTTTTATTCCAGGAATTAGACCCGGTCAACCTACAAGTGCTTATATTACACGTGTAGTGAGCAGAGTGACACTGGTAGGTGCAATCTGCTATGCAATCTTGGCAATGGCTCCTGTGGTTTTACAATGGTTGTTCAAAATCAACGTTGGCTTTGGTGGTACAACACTTATCATCGTGGTTGGCGTAACATTGGATATTGTAAAAGCATTGGAAAGCCAGTTGTTGATGAGACATTATAAGGGTTTTTTGAGTGAATAACAGCAGCCGATGGGGAATGCAAAGTGCATTCCCGCACGGTTGTGACAGATACAAATAAAAAGCAGGCCTAATGACAGAAAAGAGGTTACATCGTTATGAAATTGGTACTGATTGGTGCTCCTGCGGCCGGTAAAGGCACACAGGCGGCAAGACTGGTGAAACATTACGGCATTGCCCATATTTCAACAGGCGATATGCTCAGAGAAGAAGTTGCCAAAGGAACAGAGCTTGGAAATCAAGCAAAAACCATTATGGCAGAAGGCGGTTTGGTTTCTGATGAGTTGATTATTGCAATCGTACAAGAAAGAATCAAACAAGATGATTGCAAAAACGGCTTTATATTAGACGGTTTCCCACGTACTGTGGTACAGGCGGAAAAACTGGAAGAAATGGTCGCTTTGGATAAGGTGGTTTATATTTACGCACCGGACGAAGTGATGTTGGAAAGACTGACAGCAAGACAAACTTGCCCCAAATGCGGTGCAACGTACAACAAATTGTTCTTGCCTCCCAAAAAAGAAGGCATTTGCGATACTTGTAACGAAGCATTGACACAAAGAAAAGATGATACTGTGGAAGCGGGTAAAAACAGAATTGCCACATTCCACAAACAGAGCAAACCTCTGGTAGGCTTTTACGGCGACAAAGGCATTTTGATTGAAGTGGACGGTACAATGCCGATTGATGATATTACAAAAGCAATCATCGCAGGGCTGGACGCTTGAAAAAGTGCCAAAAGCCGAGAAAGATAGGGCAGATGCCCGAACCGTTCAAAGTCCTTCGTTGTTGTCAGAAACATTGAATGAGGTGAGAACAATGGAATATCAGAACGGACAAATGGTTTATTCCAAAAGTGGACACGATAAAGGTGATGTGCTGGTTGTGATTGGCGTGGAGGAACAATATTTGCAGTTGGCAGACGGCAAACGTCGCAAACTGGAAAAACCAAAACGCAAAAAAATCATACACGTACAGCCCACAAATTATGTGGATACGAATTTGCGGGATAAATTGGAAGAACAAGCGTATGTCTTGAATGCAGACATTGCAAAAGCCATTCGCAATTACAAGCAGTTGGCGGAAACATAATTTAAGGAGGTTCTTGGTCTTGTCAAAAAATGACGTAATCGAAGTAGAAGGAACCGTTTTGGAAAAATTACCGAACGCCATGTTTCAGGTGGAACTGGAAAACGGCCATCAGATTTTGGCACATATCTCCGGAAAATTGCGTATGAATTTCATTCGTATTTTGCCGGGCGACAAAGTTTTAGTAGAAATGTCTCCATACGATTTGACAAAAGGCAGAATTATTTGGAGAGCAAAATAAGGAAGGAGCGATCACAATGAAAGTAAGACCATCTGTA